>CALMYO010000196.1 GCA_937873685.1 uncultured Paracoccaceae bacterium | reverse complement strand
CTATGCGCGGACTCGGCACTGAAATGCGTCTTGCCTGCGACGGCTGGCGAGACCGCTTGCTTCATGCGCGCGCCATGATCGAAGCAGAGCTTGATTTTTCCGATGAAGAGGATGTCCCCGGCAGTATCAGCGAAGCGGTGTGGATAGATGTCGCCGCGCTTGTCGAAGAGATTCGCGCTTATCAGCTCGCTTCGGAACGGGCTGGTAAGGTGCGCGATGGCATCATGGTCGCTATCGCAGGCGCTCCCAACGCCGGCAAATCGAGCCTGCTGAATGCGTTGGCAGGGCGGGATGCAGCAATTGTCTCTGAACTGCCAGGCACCACGCGGGATGTGATCGAGGTGAAGCTTGATCTGGGCGGTTATCTTGTGGTTCTGGCCGACACCGCGGGAATTCGCAGTTCGGATGACCGGATTGAGAAGATCGGTATCGAACGGGCCCGAATGGCGGTTGAGCAGGCAGACATTGTACTTAGCTTGGCTGAACCGGGTAGTGCTTTCGTGACAGGTGAGGAAAAGGATCGAAGATCGATTCGGGTCCGTACCAAAACTGACATTGGCCATGCCGGACCGGCCGGCGCGGGTTCACTGACTGTGGATCAAGACGGTTTGGGAATTTCAGTCGTGACGGGTGAAGGCTTGATCCAGCTTGAACAGCGTCTGGCATATGAAATAAGGAGCGCCCTCGGCGATCTTTCTTCTGTACTGCCGGTTCGCGAGCGTCATGCGGAATTGCTGGAACGTGCCCAACAAGCATTGTACAGTGCGTTGAGTGACAACCAAATGCCGCTTGAGTTACGCGCGGAACATCTTCGCCATGCTGCCGACGAGATCGGCCGAATAACGGGCGCGATCAGCACCGAAGATTTGCTTGATGTGATTTTCCGACAATTCTGCATCGGGAAGTGACCAGAGTACGTTTCACGTGAGACAGTGAATTGGGCTTGCGCCATACATGATCTTGAAAGCCGATGTCGTCGTTGTGGGTGGAGGCCATGCCGGGTGCGAAGCCGCCTGCGCGTCCGCACGGTTTGGCGCCAGTACGATCATGGTTACCCACAAGTTCGAAACGATTGGCGCCATGTCTTGCAACCCGGCGATCGGGGGCCTGGGAAAAGGCCATATCGTGCGGGAGATCGACGCCTTCGATGGCGTGATGGGCAGGGTAGCCGATGCGGCGGGCATTCAGTTTCGCATGCTGAATCGCAGAAAGGGGCCGGCGGTGCGCGGCCCACGTACGCAGGCTGATCGCAAGCTTTATCGGAAGGCTATGCAGGATTCGATTCGCCGCCAGAACAACCTGTCTGTCGTCGAGGGTGAAGTTGTTGACATTCGACGCGGGGGGTCGGGAGCTGTCGCGGCAGTGGTGCTTGCCGATGGAAGGGAAGTCGCTTGTGGGGCGGTGGTGCTGACAACTGGCACGTTCCTCGGTGGGATGATCCATGTCGGAGAACGAAAAATCCCTGCCGGACGCGTGGGTGAGGCGCCTTCGAACCGGTTGCCGAAACGTTTGGGCGATGCGGGAATCGTGTTCGGTCGCCTGAAAACCGGGACGCCGCCGCGTCTCGATGGCTGCACGATCCGGTGGGGCGAACTCGAGATGCAGAAGGCCGATGACGAACCGCAGCCGTTTTCGAGCCTTACCACTGCCATAGTCAACCGGCAGGTGGAATGCGGGATTACTCGCACCACCGCGCAGACACATGAGATACTGCGACAGAATCTCAACCGCTCCGCGATGTATTCCGGTTCGATCACCGGTGCTGGCCCACGGTACTGTCCTTCCATTGAGGACAAGATCGTCCGTTTTGGCGACCGGGACGGGCACCAAGTATTTCTCGAGCCTGAGGGACTGGATGACGACACGGTTTACCCGAACGGTATCTCAACATCGATGCCGGAAGATGCGCAGGATGCGTTCCTGAAGACCATGCCCGGCCTTCGCGATGCGCGTATTCTGCAATATGGCTATGCGATCGAATATGATTATGTCGATCCGCGCATGCTGAAGAAAACTCTTGAGGTGCGGCATTTTCCCGGTCTTTTTCTTGCCGGGCAGATCAATGGAACGACTGGATACGAAGAAGCGGCCGGACAGGGTCTGGTCGCAGGTCTGAATGCGGCTGCGAAAGTTTCGGATTCGCAACCGATCGTCTTCTCCAGGACCGAATCGTATGTCGGTGTGATGATCGACGATCTGGTTGCCCGTGGTGTCTCGGAACCGTACCGGATGTTTACGTCCCGCGCTGAATTCCGCCTCTCGATGCGCGCGGATAATGCCGACGAACGTTTGACGCCGCTAGCGATGGATTTGGGCGTGGTTGGAGCAGAGCGTCGCGCGTGGTTTGCGGCGATGCAAGACGAACTCCGGCATTGGCGAGTACAGCTGGACTCCCTCAGTCTGACGCCGACGCAAGCGAACCGGGCAGGTTTAGCCATCAACGCGGATGGCGTACGGCGCTCGGCGTTTACATTGCTGTCGTTGCCTGGCCTCGATGTCGGGCGACTCTCAACAATTTGGCCGGAATTGTCGGCGATGTCACCGACGGTGAGAACGAAACTGGAGGCGGACGCGCTCTATGCCGTGTTTCTTCCTCGTCAGGCGGAGGATGCGGAGCGTATAAGGCGTGATGAAGCGCTCGAGATTCCGTCGTCACTCGATTATGGCGCTATCGATGGTCTGTCGAACGAACTGAAGGCGAAACTGAAGCTGCGCCGTCCGTCTACACTGGCCGATCTGCAGAGTGTGGACGGCATGACGCCGGCGGCGGTGGCTCTCGTTTTGGTCCAAACGCGTAAGGCGGGCGGGTCGGTAGACGATGGTAAGTATGCACCGGAATTTCCGCTTGAAAGCCAGCGCGCGTGACCGGCTTGCAACGCCTGTCTGACGTCATTGGCCGTGACGTTTCACGTGAAACGTTCGAGAAGCTGGAGCGTCATGCGGCTATGGTCAGGGAATGGTCGGTGAGAACCAATCTGGTTGCGCCATCGACGATCCCCGATCTTTGGGAACGGCATGTCATGGACAGTGCGCAGTTGCTGAGGCATGTAGAACGCCCCGGTACCTGGATCGATGTCGGTAGCGGCGCCGGTTTTCCCGGTCTCGTGGTGGCGGTCCTCGTTTCCGGGCAGCCGGGTTGGCATACCAGTCTTGTCGAAAGCAATCGAAAAAAAGTTTCGTTTCTTGCCAGTGTAAAAGCGGCGCTGAACCTCGATGTCGATATTGTTCCGCAGAGAATCTCGACCGTGGTCGCCAACCCACGGCAAAGGCCGGATATCGTTTCGGCGCGAGCACTTGCGCCCCTCCTCGACCTTGTCACAATGCTCGAACCGTGGCTGAGCGCTGGTACTGTCGGCCTGTTTCACAAGGGTCGTGAATTTCATGGGGAATTGGAACATTGCCGGCGCATGTTCGCCGTCGATCTGATAGAGCATGCAAGCGCCATTGAAGCTGGTTCACGCGTCGTCGAAATTCGCGGACTCCATCGTCTTGATGGCATTGATGCAAGATTTTCCTGAACGGGGATAGACACGATGAATCGCCCGGCGCGCATCATTGCCATCGCCAACCAGAAAGGTGGCGTAGGCAAGACAACGACCGCAATAAATCTCGCCACCGCCCTTGCAGCGATTGGTGAAACGGTACTAATCGTCGATCTCGACCCGCAAGGAAATGCGAGCACGGGCCTTGGCATCGACCGGGAGGATCGGGATGTCTCGACTTACGATCTGTTGGTTGATGAGATTGGTGTTGCAAGGTCCGCAGTTCCGACAGCGGTGCCGAACCTGTCAATCATCCCTTCGACAATGGATCTGCTAGGCGTCGAAATGGAGATCGCTGCGAAGGCGGATCGAGTGTTCCGGCTACGAAACCAACTGAGAAAAATATCGATTCCCTATACATATGTTTTGATAGATTGCCCGCCATCCCTCAACCTCCTCACCATCAACGCCATGGCCGCCGCCGATTCGGTGCTGGTTCCCCTACAATGCGAGTTCTTTGCGCTTGAGGGATTGAGTCAGCTGCTTTCGACTGTTGAGAAGGTTCGTTCGTCAATTAATCCGGGACTGGCCATTCAGGGCATCGTAATGACGATGTTCGACAGGCGAAACAACCTTGCGACCCAGGTGGTCGACGATGTACGCGCGCATCTTGGCGACAAGGTTTATGACACGGTGATCCCGCGCAATGTGCGGATTTCCGAAGCGCCTTCCTATGGAAAACCTGCAATCCTGTACGATCTGAAATGTGCGGGAAGCCAAGCGTATCTCAGCCTGGCGTCAGAAGTCATCCGTCGAGAACGGCTTCGTCCCGCAGCCTGAAAAGATTCGGCAACGAAACAATAAGCCGGATTCACGTGAAACACTCAAGAAGGCGTTAGATCATGGTGGACGATACCTCAAGGAAACGGTTGGGACGCGGCCTGGCCGCCTTGATCGGCGAAATCGAACGCCCCGAACCGGAACGCGACATTCTTGCCGAACGATACGCACCCATAGAGATGGTGCGCCGCAACCCGGCAAACCCGCGCCGAGACTTCGATGCCGGCGAAATCGATGAACTTTCCGCCTCCATTCGCCAGCACGGGATCATCCAGCCGGTCCTCGTGCGCCGTTCAGCGGGGAATACGGAGGTCTATGAGATCGTTGCCGGCGAACGCCGTTGGCGCGCCGCGCAGCAAGCAGGCCTGACCGAGGTGCCGATCATCGTGCGCGACGTTGACGATCGCGCGGCGCTGGAAATCGCGATTGTCGAGAACGTCCAGCGCAGCGATCTGAACGCGGTAGAGGAAGCGCTTGGTCTCCAGCAGTTGATTGACCGGCATGGCTACAGCCAGGCGGAACTCGGAGAAGTAATCGGCAAGAGCCGCAGCCATGTCGCCAATACGTTACGGCTCCTGAAGTTGCCGCAGGATGTGCTTGACCTGGTGCGCGATGGCAGCCTTTCCGCTGGTCATGCGCGGACACTTGTCACGGCGAAAGAGCCCGTGCGTCTCGCTCGCCGCATTCTCGCCGAGGGATTGTCGGTGCGGCAAGCCGAGACACTGGCCCAGGATGGCGCAGATGGTGCGCAGGGTCAGCCGAAAGGCGGATCCTCAAAGCGTGAGAAGGATCCAGATACGCTGGCGCTTGAAAAGCTGCTTGCTGACAGAACCGGACTGGCAGTCGAAATTGCCCACGGCAACAAGGGCGGCGAAGTGCGCATCCGCTACAGGACGTTGGAGCAGCTGGACCAGATCTGCCATCGATTGCAGGGGGGGTGAAGCGCCGGGAATCGTCGAGGCATCGGCGTGCGGCGTTCAGTGAACCCGGGAGAAGCGAACAGGTTGCGAATCTGGCGCTCGATCCGCGTCTGTAACCAACGCATTACCGAATGTCGAACTCGAGAACTTCACTCGCCCGACAAAGCGCTTGAAAGCGGTGGCGACGGTAGGACCAGGGGCCATTCCCTCATTTCCGTGACGGAGTGTCTTTCCCGGTTCCGCCCTGCGGCAAGCCGAACACCAGGCATTGCTGATGTTCAAGAGCGCCTACAGTGTGGCCCTTGCAGCTGTTTCACCATCACGCTTGCCTGTTTGCCGGGGAAATCCGCCCGTTTGGCCGGGATTTCGAACCAATACTCCGATGTCGCAGGCCAAATCCTCACCTCTGCCGCGAAACACACCATGAGCGGCGTCGAGCATTGCGTGCGGTTGGCCAGCGAGATGCTGGCGATCATCAGATCAGCGTCGATCGCGCCGGACCAAGCATTGCTGTTTCCACCGCCGGGCGGCCAGCCTATGTCGGATGCGACGATGGCGCGGTTCATGGAAAGGGAAGGGCTGGAATACCGGCCGCACGGTTTCCGCGCGACATTCCGCACGTGGGCGGAGGAGCAGACCGACGCCGAATACGAAGTCAAGGAAACCGCTCTTGGCCACAAGGTCGGCTCGACCGTCGAACGCGCCTATCAGCGTTCGGACTTGATCGAAAAGCGGCGTCGGTTGTTGGAACGTTGGGGTGCCTTTCTCGCACTACAGAAGGAGGTTTGCTGATGGGAACCGGTCCGAAAGCCACAGGCTCAGTTGCCGAAGCGGATAGATACGTTCATCATTCGGCTCCAACGGCGGATGAGCGCCCCCATCGCGGTCAACCAAATGCAGGCACCCTGTTCCCGAAGGCAGTCATTGGCCCACCTGGCCTAGTCGAAAGTCGAGAGGGGGGGGCAAGCGCTCGTTCGCTACAGGTGTACGGAAACGGAGCTTGCTCGGTGAAAAGTGACATTCAAGTTACGGAAGATCTGGATGGCATGCTGCACCACAACATGAAGGTTCCGGGCCCAACCATGAATCTCGATCTCCACAACAAAACGTGACTCCAGCCCAGGAGCCATAGTTGCTGCTAGTCAAATTGCCGTCTGACCCGAGAGCGCCCGATGCGCGACGGGTTTCACGCTTTCTATGGCGTCTGTGACTGCGTAGCGATGATCACCATGAGCCGCCCAGCTATACTGGCCCCAGGCTGGCCTAAGAATGCGATAAAAGTCCATGAAAATGCCTACCACCGTTTGCCGAATGGTGGCGACGGACCACGATGTTTGAGCCATTATCGCCCAGCTCTTTGGTCGTTGTACAGGACCGTGTATGGTTATGACATCATAGCCGGTTAATGAGGAGGCGGATTGCGTGTCGCGCAGAGTGTTTACCCCGGACGATCCGGCTTTACCTATGAATTACCCGGGGTTCGTCTTCCGCGTTCTCGGGGAAGAGGGCTATTCGACGGAGGCATTGCTTGCGGAAACAGGACTTCAGGATAGCCACCTGAGTGACCCGCACTTCCGATGCGGTTTCCAGCCCCTCCGTCGCTTCTTTCTCAATGCCATCGAGCAAACCGGCGATCCGGATCTCGGGATCAAGCTGGCCCTGAAGTTCCAACCCACCTATATCGGCCTGCCGGCATACACCGCCATGAATGCAGCCGGCTTCGGGGACGGGCTCGACGTACTGGCGCGGTTCTTCTTCTTGAACTTCCCCGCGTTCGAATTCCGAGTTCTCGCAGCTGACGCCGGATCGCAATCCAGCGAAGCCGCCATTCGCTTGCGCTCCAAGTTCCCTTTCGAAGACATCGAGTATTTCGGATTCGGCAGTGCCATCGTTGCCATCAATGGGTTGCTGAAAGCGATGTTGCGCGCCGACAGGGTCGCGACCCGTGCCGAGATGACAATTGGCGAGCCCGTAAACTGGCCTGCGATCGAATCCGAAATCGGGATTCCCGTCCGTTTCGAGGCTTCGGAAAACCGGATCATCTTTCCCGCCACGCTGATGGACCAACCGCTGCCCGGCGCCGACCCGATCAATCATGTACGCCTGCTTGGCCTTTGCGAACAGTTCGCCAAGGAAATGTCGTTCGACGCAACCCCGGTCACGCAGGTCATGGCCATTCTGGAAAAGGTGAAAAATCTGAACGTCTCGCTTTCCGAGATAGCGGAAGAGCTTGGTTATTCCGAACGCGGATTGCGCCGGCAACTGGACCGGTCCGGCACGTCTTATCGCCAAATGGTCGAGGATCTCCGCCAGCAGCGTGCGCGGGACCTGCTCGCCGGCAGCACCCAGCCCATCAAGGCCATTGCGGGGACGCTCGGCTTCGAGTCGTCCTCGAACTTTACCCGCAGCTTCAAACGCTGGACGGGGCTTACGCCGAAAGAATTCCGGGAACAGGCTTTCTCCATGGTCCAGAATGATTCTGGCCAGAAATGAATATCCTTTGGCCGAAGGTGATCCTGACTAGCGGTCGCTGAGCGATACCTGCGGGATGTATGCTGCAAACGCATAATCCAGCGGGAAAGCCCATGTCGATCACTCGAACTGCATCTGTGCCAAATGCTGTCCACACTCGAGCGCTGTCGCGCTGGATGGTCGGCGCATCCCTGCGGTGCATCCTAACCATTGCCGCCTTCGGGTCGCTTGGCGCGACGCCCGGCATGGCTGACGTCACCAACAGCGAACTGGCCGATACGACCGCAGACGCCGCCTTGCCGCGGACAGGTGGCGGCCAATCCGCCGAGCTTCTGTCCGCCTTTTTCGGGCTCGACAACGCCTTGCCATTCCTGTCACGGCTGATCTGCCGGGGCGCACCCGGCAAGGACGGGATGCCGGTCATATTCTCGACCGAGATCGACCATGCAACGATGCAGGCCGGTGATTTCAAGGTCACTACCGCGTCCGGTGCGGCCGGCAAGATGCATTGCGTTACGCTTCTGCCAGCGACCGACGCAGGAGAACTGCGTACTGTATTGCTGGTGGGTGAATTCGGAAGCGCCGAGAGCGACCCGCCGGTGAAGGTCGAGGTCGTGGGCCATCTACACTCGATCGATGCCACGCTTGATTTCCGTGGCGCATCCGTCGACGTGACGCCGCTGGCGCCCGGACCGACCCTGGTGATGGCCGAAGTCGCGGACCTGGCAGCGCAGGACCTTGGCCTTGGCCAGAGCCGCACCGATGGCGACGACTGTCCGACCGATGGCATTCAGCAGGCTGTGCGTGTGGTTTGGGCCGGCGGCGTCACGCTGGAGAACGGCGGCGAGCCCGGTGACACGGAGCGCGATCTCTACCGTGTGACCGTGCGTGCCGCAGACGGGACCGAGCGGGAGGTTACACCGGCCGCGCTGGCCGACCTGGGTGATGGCGACAACAACCACCTGCTCTGCCTCGACACGGCAGATACGCCCGTCTCCGTTGCGTTTCCCGAAGGCGTCTTCACCGACCCGAACGACGATCTCAACCCCGCGACATCCATTGCTGTCCGCCCGGTGCAATGACGCCGTGCCGGACCGCGATGACTCTTTCCCGAATGCAATGAACCCGAGGGCTAAATGATGAATGGAACCAAACGAATGACGCGCGGCGCTTTCGCCCTAGCGGCCACGATGTCGGCCCGGAAGAACTGCGGTCGGCAGCCGATGCCGCGGGCGACGGTACGCTGGTCCTGGTCGCCATCGGGCGATTGGAACGCGCTTCGCAAGATGCGATCGTCGACCTGCTCCAGACGGCGCGCTTCCGGCTGTTGGCAACCGCCGGAATGGCCCTGGAGCAAAGGATGGAAGGCCATCGCTTCCGCGCCGATCTCCTCGACATCTTGAAAGCGCACGAGATTGTTGTCCCGCCGCTGGCCGACCGGCCGGACGACGCCGTTTGGCTGGCCTTGCAACTTTTTCCTGACATGAATGCACGTCGAAACACACCACTTGATGGCATAGCCGCAACAGCCGAAGAATCCATCCGTGCGCACGATTGGCCCGGCAATGGGCGCGAATTGCGGTCTCGCCTGATTCGGGCGGTGGACGCAGCCGCTGGAACGATGGTGCTGACTTCCGACCTGTTTCCGGAACGGGCCGCCGTGCAAAACATACGGCCGCTGGCGGAGGCGCGGGACGCGGCGGAGAAAGCGCAGATTGCGGCGGCGCTTGAAAGAACGAATGGGCAGGTCGGTGAGGCGGCGAAGCTGCTCAGGGTGTCGAGAACGACGCTCTGGGAGAAGATGCAAAAACTCGGCTTTTGACGGTTTGCCGATGTTCGGAAATCCGAACGTCCGGAAATCTTCCTTGAAATCAATATCTTATTGCGCTGCAGCAACGACAAATGCGGCGTGGCGGCGCTTCCAGCCGCGATGATAACTTCCCGGCGCAAGACATTCCGGGAGGAACCAAATCATGAAATGCGACAAACTGGTCGATGTCGGCCGGCGGCAATTCCTGCGCGGAGGCGTGTTCGGCGCCACCGGCGCGGCCGTGGCGACAATGATTCCCGCAACGCCAGCCAAGGCGCAGTCGCTGGCGCGTCTCGACTATCCGTCGAACCGTCTGGCGAACGTCGCCGACCTGAAGGCCAACGAGCCGATGGACATCGCCTATCCCGATGCCGACAGCCCAGGCGTTCTGCTCAAACTCGGTTCGCCCGTCGATGGCGGGGCCGGGCCTGACGGCGATATCGTCGCGTTTTCGGTGCTCTGCCCGCACAAGGGCTGGCAGTTGACCTACCATGCCGCCGACAAGACCTTGAATTGCCCCGGTCATTACAGCCGTTTCGATTGCGAGGCTGGCGGGCAACAGACCTGGGGACATGCGACCCAGAACCTGCCGCAGTTCCTGCTGCGCGTCGACGACAAGGGCGACATCTTCGCTGAAGGCGTGGACGAACTGATCTATGGCCGTCTGTCGAACGTGTTGGCGTAGGGGAGGAAAAGATGGCTTACAAACGTCAGATCGACCGGCTTCCGATCATCCCGGCCGATGCAAAATCGCACAACGTCACCTGCCACTACTGCATCGTCGGCTGCGGCTACAAGGCCTACACCTGGCCGGTCAACCGGCAGGGAACCGCCCAGAACAACTGGTCGGGCGAGGATCTATCGAAGCAGCAGCCGATGGAAACCGAGGCGTGGTATGCGCCATCGATGTATAATGTCGTCCGCCAGAATGGCCAGAACGTGCACCTCGTCATCAAGCCGGATCACGGCTGCGTGGTGAATTCGGGGCTTGGTTCGGTGCGCGGCGCGCGCATGGCCGAGAATCGCCGCTCGGACGTCACCGGAACCCAACAGCAGCGCCTGACCGATCCGCTGGTCTGGCGCTACGGCCCCTGGCAGCCGACCAGCTGGAACGACGCGCTCGACCTCGTCGCCCGGGTGACGGCGCGGGTCATCGACAAGGACGACGAGGACAACCTGTTCGTCTCGATGTTCGACCATGGCGGCTCGGCCGGCGGTTAAGAGAACACCTGGGGCAAGGGGAAGCTCTATTTCGGCTCGATGAAAGTGAAGCACTGCCGCATCCACAACCGGCCGGCCTACAACTCCGAGGTTCATTCGAGCCGCGACATGGGCGTCGACGAACTGAATTACCAGTATGCCGACTACGAGGTGACCGACACGATTTTCCTTGTCGGCGCAAATCCCATCGAGACGCAGACCAACCTGTTCCTGAATCACATGGTTCCGGGCATGCGCAATGGCGCAAAGGTGCTGGTCGTCGATCCGCGCCGCACGGTCACAATCAACGCCTGCGAAGAAGTCGCCGGCAAGGACAATGTGCTGCACCTGCAGATCAACTCCGGCACCGATCTGGCGCTGTTCAATGCCCTGTTCACCGAGATCGCCGACAAGGGCTGGGTTGACTCGGAATTCATCAAGGCCAGCACATTCGCTGACGGTGTTGCGGTGCCGGAGGATGAGGCGCATCCCGCCAATCTCGGATCGTACGAGGCGGCGCGGGCGGCCTGCCGGATGTCGCTGGCCGAAGCGGCTGAAATCTGCGGCGTAAGCGCCGAAGACATTGCCAAGGCGGCGGCCTGGATTGCCGAGCCGAAGGACGGCGCGCGCCGCAAATGCGTGACCGCCTACGAGAAGGGGATCATCTGGGGCAACGACAACTACCGTACGATCGGCGCGCTGCTCAACATCGCGCTCGCAACCGGCAATGTCGGGCGCGAAGGCGGCGGCTGTTGCCGTCTCGGCGGCCACCAAGAAGGGTACTACCGTCCTGGCGACGGTCATGTCGGCCGGCCGGCGCCATATTTCGACCAACTGGTCATCGCCGGTCGCGGCAAGGTGCATCACAACTGGGCGACGGACCACTTCAAGACGACGCTGAACGCAGTCGCCTTCAAGCGCGAGTACAATCGCCGCACCAACATGGTGAAGGAGGCGATGGATGCGCGCGCCGGAGCGACGCGGGAGGAAATGGTCGATGCGATCGTGGCCGCGATCAATGCCGGCGGGCTTTTCTCGGTGCATGTGGACATCATCCACACCCAGAATGCGCAGGCTGCGCATGTGATCCTGCCGGCGGTCGAGTCGGGTGAAATGAACCTGACCTCGATGAACGGCGAGCGGCGGTTGCGTCTTACCGAAAAGTACATGGACGGGCCGGGTCAGGCGATGCCCGATTGCCTGATCGCGGCAAGAATGGCGAACCATTTCGAGCGCGTGTTGCGCGAAGAGGGGCGCAACGAATACGCTGACCAGTTCAAGGGTTATGACTGGAAGACCGAGGAAGACGCCTTCATGGACGGTTACCATCAGGGCAATCCCGAGGTTACTTACGAGCGCTTGCGCGCCATGGGCAACAACGGCGTGCAGGAACCGGTGACCGGCTTTGCCGATGGCAAGCTGATCGGCACGCCACGACTCTACGAGAACGGCGTGTTCAAGCGGCATGGTCGCGAGGATGGAAAGGCGCTGTTCATGGCAGGCGGCTGGCGCGGGTTGGAAGCCCCGGGCAAGGCGCAGCAGAAGGCGAACCATCGCTTCCTGATCAACAACGGCCGCTCGAACATCAACTGGCAGAACTGGTTCCTCGACCAGGACAACGATTTCGTATCCGACCGGTTCCCGTTGCCATACCTCCAGATCAATCCGGAGGACGCCGCGGAGCTTGGACTGAAGAACGGCGACATGGCCGAGGTTTATAACGATGTCGGCGCAACGCAGGCGATGGTCTACGTTGAACCGACGGCGCGTCGCAACGAAACCTTCATGCTGTTCGGCGCGCCAACCGGCACGCAAGGCAACGTGATCAACGCGGGCACGAACACCCTGATCCTACCGAACTACAAGCAGACCTAGGCGAATATCCGCAAGATCGCCGACGCCAGCCCCGCGACGGCGAAGCTCAGCTTCAAGTCGTGGGAAGTCGAGCTTTGACGTTCGACAACAATGTTGCAACCGGGACCTCGACAGGTTCCGGTTGCCTGGCGCCTGACGCCGGTTTCGCCAGCATGATCGGCTACGTGAGCCTGGCAGGGCGCGGACGCATCGATGACTGTCTGTCCCGCACCGTCCGTCTGTTGGAGGGTGAAGGCTGGCGGCTTGCCGGCACGGTGCGCAAAGCGCCGGCCGACATTGGCGCGCATCCATGCGACATGGATCTGCGCGTCTTGCCGGACGGACCCTTGCTGCGGATCAGCCAGCGGCTTGGCTCGCAAGCGCGCGGCTGCCGACTGGACGGCGAGGCGATCGAGAACATTGCTTTCGAAGTGGAGAAGCGCCTTGACGGGGCCGATGCGCTCATCGTCAACAAGTTCGGAAAACAGGAAGGCACCGGCCGCGGGCTTTGCGCGGCGATTGCAACGGCGCTCGAAACCGGAATTCCCGTTCTTGTCGGCGTCAACGCATTGAATCTGCCTGATTTCGTGAACTTTGTCGGAGAACCTGCCCAACCCTTGGAGCCGGATCCTGAAACGATACGGGATTGGCTCGCAAGTATTTCAAAACGGTGATCGAAAGGCAGGCAAGGCGGACTTCGCTCAACCAATGAAGTTCCCCACCGTTTTCACGGTGGGGAAGGGAAGCGGCTCACAACAAACTCTAATGCGTATTTGCCGGATTGAAGATCTCCTAGACCTCCTTTGCCATGGCGATGGTGGCCTTTCTGGCAAACAGCGGCGTTTCGGCAACGTGATTGACGACATGCCAACCTCCCCAGATGCGCAGGCCGGCGCCGGTGAAGACGACGGACGGGCGGCCGGAACCGTCGCTTCCGCCAAAGATGCCGAGTGTCTCAGTGAATGCAGCGGCTAGTTCGTCGTGGGTCATGCCGTCAAACACCATTGCGATCGCAAGAACACAGCGAACAACCCGACCGTCGCTGATCCGACCGGCTTCCCGCCTCAGGCCATCCGCTGACAAATCACGGCGTGTAACATCAACAGCCCGTCCCATGGTCGACTCCTCTGCTCATGCCTCTGTTGAGTCAGAGTTCAGACATCACGGGAATCCCAAAAATGAGTCACCGGTTCGGGCGATTGGTATCACAGCAATCACGCGAAAGCTCGTCATCCTCGACAACGCACTCCTCAAGAAAGGAAAGCCATGGCAGGAAAAAGTGGCTTGATCATCACGGATACTCTAAGGCGCGCCGCGTTGCACGCGGGTGAAGCGCCAGGTGACGACAGGCGTCTGCGACGCCTTGAAATCCAGCACGATCTGCATCGTGCCAACCGGCCCGCCGGTCGCCGCAAAGTAGACCGAATCGGCGATTTCGCCGGCAACCGGATCGGCAGCGAAGATCCACCTGTCGCCGTTCTGCGCCGTCAAGGCGATCAGCCCGGCAGGCAGGATCTCGGCCCCGATCGACGGGTGCAGGTGAAAGCGGACGATCACCCCGTCGCGCTTGACATTCACATTGCGTCCGTTGGCGGCGGCAAACCGGTCTTCCCCGTCGATGACATCGCCGGTCTCATGCAAGAGGATTGTGCGGCGATGCAGGATGTTGAAGGCTGCGGCATAGCCATCATGCTCGGCAACGAAGCCTGATTCGTCGCGCGCCGCGAGACGTCGCACGCCCACCTTGCGCGGACCGCGCAACAGCGGCGTGCGCAGAAGTTCCGACAGTGACGGAGGGAACCGCAGGCGCGCCGACGATGTCTCTCCCACAATTGCCGTGGAATGGGCCGCTGTGGTGCGCGCCAACTGGCGCAGGTCTTCATCGGCAATTGCCGGAGCGCCGCAATTGACGACGATGCGCTGCCGCAAGGAAGAGAATTCGAAAGACAGGCAACCCGCATGGGCAAGGCTGGATTGATCCGCCCGCGGCGGCGCTCCGGTATCGGCGATCAGCACCGTTCCGCCCGCGGCGAGGCGCTGGAATCCGGAATGGGTGGCCGCCGCGAGCGGTTGTCCAGCGCTTTCGTCCTGGCGCAACACGGTGGCGACCAGTCCGGTCGGCGTCGGGCCGGCGCCGTTGAAATGCGCAATCGCGCCGTCGCTGTGGCGAAAGAAGCGCAGCGCCGGAAACATCCGGTCGATGGCCCCGACCAGCGCTTGTGACGGAGGAACTCCCGCTTCGGCGTGGCACTGGCGCAGCGGCAGCAACTCCGCGAGCAGTTCGGCAATGAGTAGCGGGTTGCGCGAGACATGGCCTCCGTCGGGCAGGATTTGCGCATCGAGCTCCTCCGCAAGTCGGCGCGACGCGGTGCGTGCGATGCCGAGCCTCGGCAGGGCGAGTGCGGCGATCGCAAGCACGATCCGCACCTTGAGCCGGTCGACGCCGGGAGGCATGTCGCGCGCTTCACGGCGCAGGAAATGCACCTGGCGCGACAGCGCGCGCATGAAGCGGCGATAGAAGACGTGATCGGCTCCGGCCAGCACCAGCGGCGCATGCCGCAACCAGGACTGGACGCGCTGCGCGGTCACGCCTGGCGCCCAGGCCGGTTCCGCGTTACGCCTTTCCCAGAGCTCTATCCAGTCGTTTGCGAGCGCGCGCGCATTTGCGCTGGCAAGATCGCTCGACGCTGCCCCAAGGTGCCGCAACCAGCAAAAGCCGTGCAGTTCCTCCTCCCAGGCCAGAGAAGGGGGAGCGACAGCGAAAGGCGATTCGCCGCCGGTTTCGACGCCGAAACCCACAAAGGCGAAACGTCCTTCATAGATGTCGCGCGCAACCTGTGCGTCGCCGAAGTGCAGGTCGGGCGGCGACAAGGTAATGCGATCTGCGATCCGTCCGCCAACCCGTCGACGCCAGATGATTCCGGTGCGGATGCGTTTGCGCATGCGCCGCCAGATTTCCCTCAAGAGGGCCGCCCAGACTTCGCTCCGGGCGTAGAGAATGTCCGTCACGCCCGGTTTCCTGTATGTGATCCCGCTGCGCCCCGGACTACCTTTAACGCGCCTTTCGAACGACGCAATCGCCTTTGTGACGCTTCAACCGCTTGTGCCCTGGTTCCGACTGCCTTGCTGCGGTCAGACGCGGCGCCGCAGGCGCGCGGCAAAGAACCCGTCCATTCCCGAAGACGCCGCGGCCCCGGGCGGCGTCATGAAGGGAAGCGTGCGCACCTGACCCCGCGTGTCGATCGCTTCAGCTATCCCACCAATTTCCGCTTCGGCGACCGGGAGCGTGTAAAAATCGTCGTGGCGCGCCAGGAAGTCGGCGACGACTTCCTCGCCTTCCGCCGGATCGATCGAGCAGTTCGAAAACACCAGCATTCCGCCCGGCGCAGTCAGTGCGGCGGCATGGTCGAGCATGCGCGCCTGCAGGGCGGCGAGTTTCGCAACCTCGTCCGGCGATTTGGTGAAGGGCACGTCGGGATGGCGGCGCACTGTTCCGGTGGATGAGCATGGCGCATCAAGCAGCACCGCATCGAACACGCGACCGTCATCAAAGCCCTGCGCATCGCCCTCCAGCACTTCGGCTTCGAGCTTCAGCCGCTGAAGATTGGCGCGCAGGCGTTTCAGCCGGTTGGCCGAACGGTCGAGCGCCGTCACTTTCGCGCCAGCCAACGCCAGCTGCGCCGTCTTGCCGCCCGGCGCTGCGCACAGATCGAGCGCGGTCTTTCCGGAAAGGTCGCCAAACAACCGGGCCGGCAGGCTGGCCGACCAGTCTTGCACCCACCAGGCGCCCTCGGCATAGCCCGGCAACTCGTTCACAGGCGTGTCGCTCTTGACAAGACGAACGGTCGATGGCCCGAGCGCCTCGCCGCCGAGACGTGTCGCCCAACCTGTAACATCTTCGCGCAAGGTCAGGTCGAGCGCCGGCGGGGCAGCATGGGCGGCGAGGATTGCATCGGCCGCCTCCTTGCCCCAGGCCTGTCGAAGGCGCGCCACGAACGACTGCGGCCCGGCTGGGGCCAAGGCAATCGCCGCCAGCAGCGCCTCGCGTTCGCGCACGGCGCGGCGCAACACCGCGTTGACCAGCGCGGCGAAGCGGTTGGCGCGGGGATCGGCGCGGGCAGCCTCCACGGCAAGCGCGACCGCGGCATGGTCGGGAATGTCGAGGAAAAGGATCTGCGCAAGACCGACATGCAGGATGTGGCGAAGCGCGGTCGCGTTCGGAGGCAGGGGACGGTCGGTCAGCAGCGATAGCGCATGCTCCAGCCCGCCGTGATGGCGCAAGGCCGAGAGCAGGATCGCGCGCGCCAGCGCCCGGTCGCGCTGTGTCAGCGCGAGATACTGGGGGTGGCCGTGTTCGTCGTCGGTCAGGCCATCGAGCGGCGTCGCAGCCTCCAGCACCGCACCAAGCAAACGCGCGGCTGCCTTGCGCAGGGCAAGCCCCGGGACGTCAGGTGCTTCGTGACGCCTGTCCGGCCCAGCGCTTTTGCGACGATTGCGCAGCGATTTCTGATCGACCAAGACCGACGCCTCACGCGCCATCGCGGCCCCAGCGGCCGGATTTCGGCACGCTGGTTCGGCGCGCGGGGCCGCTGCTGGCGGGTTGCGCGGGTGACGGATCGCGATCCGCGCCGAATTCCGGCGCCATCGCCATCAAGGCCCGGATGCGGTTTTCGGTGTTCGGATGGGTGGAAAACAGGTTGTCCATCCGCTCGCCCGAAAGCGGATTGACAATGAACATGTGCGCGGTTGCCGGGTTGCGCTCCGCCGCCATGTTCGGGATGGATTGCGCGCCCCGGGCGATCTTGGCGAGCGCGCTTGCCAGCCACTCCGGATTGCCGCAGATCTCGGCGCCGCGCCGGTCGGCGGAGTATTCGCGTGTGCGGCTGATCGCCATCTGCACCAGCATGGCGGCGAAAGGCGCAACGATGATCGCCAGCAACATGCCGATGCCGCCGAGCGGATTGTTGTTGTCGCGATTTCCCCCGAAGAAGAAGGCGAAGTTGCCAAGCATCGAGATCGCGCCGGCCAGCGTCGCGGTGATCGTCATGGTCAGTGTGTCGCGGTTCTGCACATGGGCGAGTTCGTGCGCCATCACGCCGGCCAGTTCCTCGTAGCTCAAGCGCTGCAGCAGGCCGGTGGTGGCGGCCACCGCCGCGTTCTGCGGGTTGCGGCCGGTGGCAAACGCATTCGGCTGGTCGGAGTTGATGAGGTAGACGCGCGGCATCGGCAAACCGGCGCGCTGAACGAGTTGTTCGACAATCTGGTAGTACTCAGGCGCATTGGCGCGGTCGATCTCGACCGCGTTGTGCATGCGCAACACCATCTTGTCGCCGTTCCACCATGAAAACAGGTTCATGGCGGCGGCGATGACAAGCGCAATCATCATGCCGCCAGAGCCGCCGATGACATAGCCGATCGCCATGAACAGCGCGGTCATGAAGGCGAGCAGCATGGCGGTGCGGATCATGTTCATCGGTCGGTTTCCTTGCGGTTCACAGCAGCGCAGCTGCGGCCTATATGATGGGTCGTGGCGGCGTCAGGTTCAAGCGGGAAGGCTGCGGTTGGCGCGGGAATTGGCGAAGCGATGGGCGAGACCATGAGGACAGCAGGCGAAACGGGACAGGCAACGAGCGACCATCAGGGTGAGGGCGCACAATTGCACCGTTCACTGAAGCTGACGCCCGCCGCGAAACGCGCGCTCGCCGAAGCGCAGGCGCGGCGGGCGGCGGACCGGCAAACGCCGGCCGAACCGGAGCTTGGCGGGCGCGGCGGCGCCGATCCGGCGCGCTTTGGCGACTGGGAAGTCAAGGGCATAGCGGTCGATTTCTGAACACGGCCGCGCAGCCAACTGCCGAAAAGCTCTCCGTTTCGCTTCGCCGGATTTGCGCCTTGCCGTGAACGGAAAATATTCCTATCCATTCCTTATGCGATTCGCCGTTCCCGCTTGCACCGCCGTGATTCTCTTTGCGGCCGTTTTCCCTGCGCTGGCCGAAACCGTCGCCGGCCCGGTGAAGGCCGAGGTGCTGCGCGTCGTGGACGGCGACACCATGCTGGTGCGCGCTGTTGTGTGGCCACAGCATGCGGTGACGGTGCTGGTGCGCCTACGTGGCATCGATGCGCCGGAGATTTCGGCCCGATGCAAGAGCGAGCGGCGCGCGGCAAGGCAGGCGCGATTTGCGCTGGCGGTTCTCGCCGGCGACCATGTTGAACTCACAGACATCGGTGGCGGCAAATATTACGGCCGGGTGCTGGCGAAGGTCGAGTCTGGCGATGGCGTCGATCTGGCGCAGGCGATGCTTCAGCGCGGTCTTGCCCGTCCCTATTCGGGACAGAAGCGGCCATCGGACGCCTGTGCCAAAATGAAGCCGCATCGGGCTGTTAAAGACTGAACGAGGCGGCAATGCGCGAATTGCGGTTTTCCGTTTAACGGACGGTTTACCTTACTCTTTCTGAAAATAAGGCGTTTTCAACAACTTGCACCATGCTAGCGGATGGCGGACGCGGTGCGCCGAATTCCGGCGCGCGCCATGCATCTGCGTTTCCGAACTCTTAACCGAGACGGAGACTGAAGATGCGGCACATCCTCAATCCGGCGAACATCCGCCGCTTTTCGACCAACCAAGACGGCAACTTCGCCATGATGCTTGCGCTCGCCATGCCGATGATGGTGGCGGCGACCGGTATCGGCATCGACTATGCCCGCATGGCAAGCGCCAAGAACACGATGAACACGATCGTGGACGCCGCTGTGCTAGCGGTGACGCGCGACATCACCACCGGCGTGATCGACGCCGACGACGCGGAGGCCGCTGTGCGCGGCTTCATCGATGGCAATCTCGCGGCCCAAGGGATCGACAAGACGAATTTCGTCATCGATGACGTGCCGGTGGACCTCGTTGCCAAGACCGTCGGCGTGAAGGCGCATTCCACCTTTCCGCTGGCGCTGATGAGCATCGCCGGCATCAAGCAGACGACCATCGAGGTAGAATCAGCCGCCGAATACTCCGACGTCAAGGTGGAACTGGCGATGGCGCTCGATATAACCGGGTCGATGGGCTACGACATCAATGGCGTGCCGAACAACCAGAAGCTCAACGATCTCAAGTCGGCGTCGCTGAACGCGCTGTCGATCCTGATGCCGGAAACCGCGCCGAAGAATCCGCGCGTGCGCGTCGGCCTCGTTCCCTATGCCGGGCAGGTCAACGCCGGCGCCTATGCCAAGAAGGCGACCAAGGGCGCTTCGACCAAATGCGTTTCCGAACGCATCGGCCCGGACAAGTACAGCGACGCCGCTCCGGGAGTCTCACCGGTGGGGCCGGACCTTGCCTATGGCAATCCGCCCTTCAAGTGCCGCGAAGCTGCGGTTCAGCCGCTGACCACCAACCGCAAGGCGCTCGAGACGACGATCAAGAGCTTCACCGCCTCCGGCTGCACGGCCGGCCACATCGCCACCGCCTGGAGCTACTACATGCTGTCGCCGCAATGGTCGACGGTGTGGCCGGCCGCCTCGGCCCCGGAAGCGATGAAGACGAAGGGGGTCAAGAAGATCGCCGTTCTGATGACCGACGGCGTCTTCAACACCCACTACAATTCCGGCGTTCCGTACAATTGCGACGATTCGTCGGGTTCGGCGACCAAGGCCAATTCCGAACAGTATGCGCTGAAGCTGTGCGAATCGATGCGCGCCAACGGCATCACGGTCTACACCATCGCCTTTGCCGCACCGACGCAGGCTGCGGCCATGATGAAGGCCTGCGCCACGCCTGACACCTCCGGCGAAACGTTCTTCTTCGACGCCAAGAACGGCGCGCAGCTTACCGCCGCCTTCGAGGAGATCGCCAGGAACATCCAGAAGCTGCGGTTGACGAAGTAACCGGCCGCAAGAAGCCGCATTCAGGCGCTGCCCCGCGGGGCGGCGCTTTTTTTGTTGAGGAGTTCGGATCCGCAGCGTCATTGTGGGTCAAGCAAGCAGCCCGTGTAGCGGGCGGACGCCCGGGAGGTTTTCCCTCCCCTCGATGGCTACGCGATTCACACATTTCGAAGACAGCGTGTTCTCGCCATTCACCCCCCTCTGTCCTGCCGGACATCTCCTCCGCAAGGGGGGAGAATGGATCGCGGGCCGCTTTGCGCCTCACTTCGAACCGTTTGCGCTTGGCGCAACCGTCGCAAGGCGGGCGAAGGCGTTCGCGACAGGCCAATCTCCCCCCTTGCGGGGGAGATGTCCGGCAGGACAGAGGGGGGTGTCGAAAGGCGATGTGTGAATATCGTAGCCACAAGCGGGAGGAAAAGGCGCGCGCGGTTGCCACATTGCGCTCGCGACGTCAGAGCCGGACCCCAGAACGCGAAACGCCGCCCCTTGGTGTCCGGTTCATCACCGGAAGGGGCGGCGCCGCGAAGTCTTCACAGGATGCGAGGCTTGCCGGCCTTTTGGCCCACCTCACGCGCGGTCCTTCAGAGGCTGCTCCGAAGGACGAACGATCCGCACAAGCTCGCACCACAGGTTTCGCTCGACATCGGATCACCTCCTTTCGTTTCGTTGACGATGCGCCAATGTGGGGGCGAAGTTCGCGGCGCGCAAGTGAAAAATCGCGTCACGCAAAACGCCCGGCACGAGGGCCGGGCGTTCGCGTAGCTCGTGACGCAGGCGGGAATTACCCCTTCTTGTTCTGCCGGTTGGCGATCAGGTCGTCGACCACCGCCGGATCGGCGAGCGTCGAGGTGTCGCCGAGCGCGCCGAAATCGTCCTCGGCGATCTTGCGCAGGATGCGGCGCATGATCTTGCCAGAGCGCGTCTTCGGCAGGCCGGGCGAGAACTGGATCTTGTCGGGCGAGGCGATCGGGCCGATCTCGTTGCGCACATGGGCGACCAACTGCTTGCGCAAATCGTCCGACGGCTCCACGCCAGCCATCAGCGTCACGTAGCAATAGATGCCCTGGCCCTTGATGTCGTGCGGATAGCCGACCACGGCGGCTTCCGAGACGGTCTCGTGGCTGACCAGCGCGGACTCCACTTCCGCTGTGCCCATGCGGTGGCCGGAGACGTTGATCACGTCATCGACGCGGCCGGTGATCCAGTAATAGCCGTCCTCGTCGCGGCGGCAGCCGTCACCGGTGAAGTACTTGCCCTTGTAGGTGGAGAAGTAGGTCTGGATGAAGCGCTCATGGTCGCCATAGACCGTGCGCATCTGGCCGGGCCAGGAATCGGTGATGCACAGATTGCCGTCGGTTGCGCCGTCGAGCACGTTGCCTTCGTTGTCGACCAGTTGCGGCTGCACGCCGAAGAACGGCCGCGTCGCCGATCCGGGCTTCAGGTTGGTCGCGCCCGGCAGCGGCGTGATCATGATGCCGCCGGTCTCGGTCTGCCACCACGTGTCGACGATCGGGCAGTTCTGCTCGCCGACGACATTGTAGTACCACTCCCAGGCTTCCGGGTTGATGGGTTCGCCGACGGAACCGAGCGTGCGCAGCGTCTTGCGCGAGGTTTTCGTCACATGGGCGTCGCCCGCGCCCATCAGCGCGCGGATCGCGGTCGGGGCGGTGTAGAAGATGTTGACCTTGTGCTTGTCGACCACCTCCCAGAACCGGGCCGGCGAGGGATAGTTCGGCACGCCCTCGAACATCAGCGTGGTCGCGCCGTTGGCGAGCGGCCCGTAGACGATGTAGGAATGGCCGGTGACCCAGCCGACGTCGGCGGTGCACCAGTAGATGTCGCCGTCGTGGTAATCGAACACATACTGGTGCGTCATCGACGCCCAGACGAGATAGCCGCCGGTGGTGTGCAGCACGCCCTTCGGCTTGCCGGTGGAGCCGGAGGTATAGAGGATGAACAGCGGATCCTCCGCCTTCATCTTCTCCGGTTCGCAATGCGGCTCGGCGCCCGCCATCGCGTCGTGATACCAGATGTCCCGGCCCGGCGCCCAGCCGCACTTGCCGCCGGTGCGGCGCACCACCAGCACATGCTTCACCATCACGAAGTTCTTGGCGGCGATGTCGATGGCGTGGTCGGTGTTGTTCTTCAGCGGCACGGTCTTGCCGCCGCGCAGGCCCTCGTCGGCGGTGATGACGAAGGTCGATTCGCAGTCGACGATGCGGCCGGCCAGCGCGTCCGGCGAGAAGCCGCCGAAGACAATCGAATGGATGGCGCCGATGCGGGCGCAGGCCAGCATCGCATAGGCGGCCTCCGGGATCATCGGCATGTAGATTGTGACGCGGTCGCCCTTCTTCACGCCGTTCGCCTTCAGCACGTTCGCCAGCCGGCAGACGTTGTCGTGCAGTTCCTGGTAGGTGATCTTCTTGTCGTCGTAAGGGTTGTCGCCCTCCCAGATGATCGCAGTCTGGTTGGCGCGCTTCTTCAGGTGGCGGTCGATACAGTTGTAGGAGACGTTGGTGACGCCGTCCTCGAACCACTTGATCGAGACCTTGCCGGTAAACGAGGTGTGCTTGACCTTGGTGTAGGGCTTGAACCAGTCGATGCGCTTGCCGTGCTTGCCCCAGAAAGCGTCCGGATCCTTGATGCTCTGCTTGTACCACTTGAGGTACTTGGCGTCGTCGATCAACGCCCGTTCCTTGGCCTGCGGCAGCACCTTGTGCACGACACCTGTCGACATGAATTCCTCCCCGGCAAGACGCAATGCCGCCAGATGCTCCTCACCGGCGGCGTCGCGTGCTGTTTAACACGATTTCTCCCGGCGGCGTAAATTAGACCATTGGGCTGAAACCAAAGGCGAATGCGACCTCGCGCCCTTTGCGCTTTTGACGCCGCTTTGCTAAGCGCGGCGAACCGCATCTTCAAGGAACCGGCGAACATGGACAAGTTCACCACGCTGACCGGCGTTGCCGCGCCGCTGCCGATCGTCAATGTCGATACCGACATGATCATCCCCAAGGATTATCTCAAGACAATCCGCCGCACCGGTCTCGGCAAGGGGCTGTTTGCCGAGATGCGCTTCAACGAGGACGGTTCGGAGAACCCGGATTTCGTGCTCAACAAGCCGGCATACCGCGAGGCGAAGATCATCGTCGCCGGAGACAATTTCGGCTGCGGCTCGTCGCGCGAACACGCGCCATGGGCGCTGCTCGATTTCGGCGTGCGCTGCGTGATCTCGACATCGTTTGCCGACATCTTCTACAACAACTGCTTCAAGAACGGCATCCTGCCGATCGTGGTCTCGCCTGAAGACCTAGACAAGCTGATGGACGACGCCAACCGCGGCGCCAATGCGACGCTGACCGTCGATCTCGACGCGCAGGAAATCCGCGGTCCCGATGGCGGCGTGGTCAAGTTCGACATCGACCCGTTCAAGAAGCACTGCCTGCTGAACGGCCTCGACGATATCGGCCTGACGATGGAAAAGGCGCCGTCGATCGACGCCTACGAGGCGAAGGCCGGCGCTAGCCGGCCGTGGGCGTGAGCGGTCTGCGGGAGCACGACACCTGATGAAACCCTTCATTCCCAAGCGTCTGGAGCATGTCACCTTCGGCTTCCTGCTGGCGGGCATGATGACGTTCTTCGTCTCCGGGATTTCCACGGTGATGGCCGTCGGCGTCGGCGATCCGTCCTTTGCGGGCAAATGGATGCGCGCATGGGTCATCACCTGGGCGATCGCCTTCCCGATCGTGCTTTTCGTGGCGCCGGCGGTGCGGCGCATCGTCCACCGCATCGTGCGCGCGGACTGACTTTAAGGGCAAACCCATGCGCAAGCTGATCTCCACAGGTTCGCCCTTCGAGAAACAGGCTGGCTACAGCCGCGCTGTCGTGCAGGGCGACTGGTGCTTTGTTTCCGGCACCACCGGCTACGACTATGCGTCGATGACAATGCCGGAAGGGGCGGAGGCGCAGGCGCGCAACATCTTCGCCACGATTTCGAAGGCGCTTGAGGAGGCCGGCTTCAGCCTTGCAGACGTGGTGCGCGCCAACTACATTGTCACCGACGCCGCCTGGAGCGCCGAGGTCTTCAAGGTGACCGGCGAGCATTTCGGCGCTATCCGCCCCGCCGCCACCATGATCGTCGCCGATCTGATCAGGCCGGAGATGAAGGTCGAGATCGAGGTGACGGCGCTGCGGCAGAGCAAAGGCGGGTGAGCGGAGCGTTGGCGGATCATTTCTGCCCCGGTTGCGGAGCGCCGCAGCGTCCTTTCGCGCGCTATCCCTGGTATTTCTGCCAACCGTGCCTTGAAACCGCCACCGATGGCGAAGGCAGGCGGCTTGTCTTCGGCAACGCCTTGATCGGCGGCGGCTTCACCTGGGCTTATGCCGATGCGCCGCAGGACCGCGACGACACGGCGACCAACGTCATTTGCCTGATCGCGGGCCGGCCGGTCACGGTCGGCGAGGCGCGGTTCGGCGGGGTCGTGGCGGAACCCGTCAACAGCGCATCCGCGCATCTTCGCACCAGTGGCGACCGCACCGTCGTGCTGACTGGTGGTGCAGCGCTTGCTGCTGCGCACAAGCGCCTGAAGGGAGACCGAACGTCATGAACCTCTTCGCGAAACTGCAGGCGCGCGCGGCGGCAGGAAAGCCGGTGCGCGTTGCGCTGATCGGCGCCGGCAAGTTCGGCTCGATGTTCCTGTCGCAGGCAGCGCACACGGCAGGGCTCGAGGTTGCAGCCATCGCCGATCTCGATCCGGATCGTGCGCGCAACGCCTGTCGCACCGTCGGCTGGGACGAGGCGCTGATCGCCCGCACTGCCTTCCTCGATAATGGCGTTGCGGCTTGCGCCCATGACGGCGTCGACGTTGTGATCGAGGCGACGGGCAATCCGGCCGCAGGCGTGCGCCATGCGCTGGCCGCGATCGGGGCCAGGCGGCACGTGGTGATGGTCAATGTGGAGGCCGACGTGCTGTGCGGGCCGGCGCTTTCGCGCCGCGCCGACGCGGCGGGCGTTGTCTACTCCATGGCCTACGGCGACCAGCCGGCGCTGGTGGCGGAGATGGTTGACTGGGCGCGCGCCGCCGGCTTCATCGTGCAAGCGGCGGGCAAGGGCACGAAATACCTGCCCGCCTATCACCATGTGACGCCAGACGGGGTGTGGGCACACTACGGGCTGACCGCGGAGCAGGCGAAGGCCGCCGGCATGAACCGCCAGATGTTCAATTCCTTTCTCGACGGCACGAAGTCGGCGATCGAGATGGCGGCGATCGCCAATGCCTGCGATCTCGCCGCGCCTGCGGACGGGCTGTTGTTTCCGCCTTGCGGCGTCGACGACCTTGCCCTTGTGCTGCGCCCGCGCGCCGAGGGCGGGCTGGTTGAAGGGCGCGGCATGGTCGAGGTCGTCTCCTCGCTGGAGCGCGACGGCAGGCCGGTGTTCCGCGACCTGCGCTGGGGCGTCTATGTGGTGCTGGAAGCGCCGAACGCCTATTCCGCCGCCTGCTTTCGCCAATACGGGCTGCCGGTCGATTCGGCCGGGCGGTATGCCGCCATGTACAAGCCGTTCCACCTGATCGGCATGGAACTCGGCATCTCGGTGCTGAGCGCCGCGCTCCGCGGCGAGCCGACAGGCTGCTCGCGCGGTTTCAACGCCGATGCGGTGGCGGTCGCCAAGCGGGATCTCGCGGCAGGCGACATGCTCGATGGCGAGGGCGGCTTCACGGTCTACGGCAAGTGCTGGCCGGCGGCGCGGTCCGTGGCGGCGGACGCCCTGCCGATCGGGCTGGGGCGTGGCGTGGGGCTGGTGCGCCCCGTCGCTCGCGACACGGTGTTGACCCGCGACGATGTCGAAGCCCTGCCCGACGCGCCGCATGTGCGGTTGCGCGCCGAGACCGAGGCGATGGCGGTGTGAAACTACCCGCGCTGCATGCGGATCGGCGACCGGGCTTGGCCATGCGCCATCGAACGAACGAAATCATTTTCCTGGTTGATACCCCCACCCTTGCCCCTCCCCCTGTGGCTACCGGATTCGCACATCACGTTCGTGACCATTGGAGGGGAATGAAATGGCTGGCAAGGCACTGCAAATTCTTGGCGTTGTCAGGTTTTCCGGCAGTGTGTTGCAGTGCATCGGCGGTACGGGGAGTTTCCCTCCCCCTTGTGGGGCGGATCCGGCCGGAGGCCGGGGGTGGGGGAGACAACGCCAGCCACGCCAGTGTATTCGATCTCTGTTCTTCAACAGTCTCAAAAACTTGCCGCGACAATTCACCCCCACCCGTCGGCTTCGCCGACACCCTCCCCACAAGGGGGAGGGAAACTCCCCGTACCACTGGCGCCTTCGCCCCGCAGAAATGTGAATGCCGTAGCCGCTTTGGGGATGGGCAAGGATGGAGGTAGCTTTCATCCGGTTGCGCTGAGCGTCAGCGTATCGTCACGGTCTTTTCGCGCCTGTCGAAGGCCTTTCCGCCCCGCATCAGTTCGACCAGCAACCGGTAATCGCCCGGCGGCGGCGTGCCCTTGCGCCCGGCGAAGGCGGAGTACGCCGCCTTGGCGCGGTCGAGCGGTCTGTCGGTCGAATCGATGATGACGCCGCCGGACGGACCGAGGACGCGGATGCGGATGCGGTCGCCCGGTTCGAGATTGGCGAACCAGCCCCAGCCGACCAGCGCGACATCGCCGCTCGTCGGCGGCGCCGGCGGTCCGTCGACCACCAGGCTGGCATAATCGAGCGCGCCGCCGGCAAGGCCGATGGCGAGAAAGTGCGTATCGGCCTTGTCCAGCCAGTCGAGCGCGGCAGCGTCCCACAAGGGCTTTCGCGCTTGCGGATCGGCGATGCATCCGGCCCCGAGCGCCAGACCGGTCGCCGGCTCGACGACCTTTATGTCTCGTTCGGCGAACCGGTCGCGGCGGCTTCGATCGCCCAGGTGCATGCCGCCGAAGTGCTGCGCGACGGCGAACCGGTGAAGGTCGCCGTCAAGG
>CALMYO010000195.1 GCA_937873685.1 uncultured Paracoccaceae bacterium | reverse complement strand
CGGCGGTTCGCGCGGCATCGGCGCGGCTGTCTGCAGGCTTGCGGCTCGCGACGGTTGGCGCGTCGCCGTCAACTATGCCGCCAATGCGGCGGCCGCGAAGGCCGTGGTGGCCGATATCGAGGCGAATGGCGGCGAAGCCTTTGGGATCAGGGGCGATGTGGGCAACGAGGCCGACATTCTCGCCCTGTTTGCGGCCGTCGACAAGCGCTGGGGCGCTCTCGACGGGCTGGTCAACAATGCCGGCGTAGTCGACATGAAGTGCCGCGTAGACGCGATGAGCGCAGAGCGGCTGGAGCGGATGATGCGCATCAACCTCATCGGTTCGTTCCTGTGCGCCCGCGAGGCGGTGAGGCGCATGTCGACGCGCCATGGCGGCAAGGGCGGGGCGATCGTCAACCTGTCGTCCGCGGCCGCGGTGATCGGCGGCGGCGGGCAATATGTAGACTATGCCGCCTCGAAGGGGGCGATCGACACTTTCACCATCGGTCTTGCGCGTGAAGTGGCGGAGGAAGGCATCCGGGTCAACGCGGTTCGCCCCGGCATCATCGAAACGGAGATCCACGCCTCCGGCGGCGAGCCCGACCGGGTGGCGCAGATGCGCGGCGCGGTGCCGATGAAGCGCGAAGGCTCGGCGCAAGAAGTGGCGGAGGCGATCGTGTGGCTCTTGTCCGGCGCCGCTTCCTATTCCACCGGCGCGACCATCGATGTAACTGGCGGGCGGTAGCCTCGTCATGACGGCCGTCACCCGGCGGGTTCTGATTGCACGATTGCAAGGCGCCGGCCGGCTGTTGCGCAGTTCGGCCGTCATCATAGGAATTGTAATCGTCACAGGGCTGTCGCTCTCGATCTGGGCGCGTGCGCGCATCGACGCGCTGTTGCGGGTTGACCCTGGCGCAGCAATCGGTTTGGAGGTGCTTACAGCCAAGGGGGATTGTGGCACGTCTGCCCTGTATGTGTATCCAAGCCCGGTTGGTGAAGGGTCTCGCTATCTCGTGCTGGTCGACATGCTCGGCGGCGGTTACCGGGCGCAGACGACCGACGCAGAAGCCACCGAGGCGGTGCTGTCGCTGCCTTTTTCACGCCGGCCGGGCGTCGGGCTCGGCCGCGGCTTGCCGTCAAGCTGCGAATCGCTCTCGCTGGCGATTTCGGGCGAGGGACTGCGGATCGGCTTGCCCCGACGCGCGAACGACACCGGATCTGCGGTGGCCATGTCCGGCGCATCTGATGCCGCAAGCCGCATGGTGCTGTCCTACAATCGGCCGCAAACGCCGGACGAAACGCATGCGGTCGCCACAATCGAGGTTTCGAATGTCGCCGATCGCTGGCAGCACGGCTCCAAGCGGGTCGCCTTCGTCAATTCGGGCGAGCGTGATCTCAACGTGTTCATGCACGAGGAGCCCGGATACCAGTTCGTCAACGAACAGGACTCACTGGTGCGCCCCATCGGGGTGCGGCAGGCTTATGTCGATGTCAACCTCGCGCCGAAAGGGGGCGAAACGGATAATACGGTCGTCGTCTATCGCCGCCGCCCGACTTCCGATATCGAGTTGCAGCACGATCTGATCGGCATTTCGACCATCTTCGGCATTGGGATATCCCTGTTGATCGAAGGCGCGCTGGTGCTGGCGATTGCGCTGATCCCGTTGCGGCGCCGGCCAGACGCAGCGCCCTGAACGACGCTTGAACAGGATGGAAGAACAATGAGCTACGATGTCATCGTCATCGGAACCGGCCCAGGGGGCTATGTCTGCGCAATCAAGGCGGCCCAGCTTGGCCTCAAGACAGCCGTTGTGGAAAAGCGCGCGACGCTTGGCGGCACCTGTCTCAATGTCGGTTGCATTCCCTCCAAAGCACTGCTGCACGCTTCCGAGATGTTCCATGTGGCCGGCCACACCCTGGCGACGCTCGGCGTTGGGGTTGGCAAGCCGAAACTCGATCTTGCGGCCATGATGGCGCACAAGGACGCGACCGTGAAGGCGAATGTCGACGGCGTGGCGTTCCTGATGAAGAAGAACAAGATCGATGTTCACCATGGTTACGGCAAGGTGCTCGGCGAGGGCAAGGTGTCGGTCACCGGCGAAGACGGGAAAGAGACCGTGCTGGAGACCAGGAAAATCGTCATCGCCACCGGCTCGCAAGTGGCCGGCATTCCGGGCGTCCAGCTTGAGTTCGACGGCAAGACAATCGTTTCCTCCGACCATGCGATCGCGCTCGGGAAGGTTCCCGGCCACATGGTGGTGGTCGGCGGCGGCGTCATCGGGCTGGAGCTCGGTTCGGTTTGGGCGCGGCTCGGCGCGAAAGTGACCGTCGTGGAATTCCTCGATTCGATCCTCGGCGGCATGGACGCCGAAGTGTCGAAACAGTTCCAGCGCATGCTGGGCAAGCAGGGCTTCACTTTCCGGCTCGGCGCCAAGGTGACGTCGGTGGAAAAGGCCGGCAAGGGCGCGAAGGTCACTCTCGAACCGGCGAAGGGAGGCGACGCCGAGAAGATCGATGCCGATGTGGTGCTGGTGGCGACCGGTCGCCGGCCGTTCACCGAGGGGCTTGGCCTTGCCGAAGCAGGAGTTGTGCTCGACAGGCGCGGCCGGGTGGAGGTGAATGACCATTTCGCGACTTCGGTTACCGGTATCTACGCAATCGGAGACGTGATCCGCGGACCGATGCTGGCGCACAAGGCGGAAGACGAGGGCGTGGCGGTCGCTGAAATCCTCGCCGGCCAGGCGGGCCACGTGAATTATGACGTCACTCCCGGCGTCGTCTACACCAGCCCGGAAGTCGCCAGCGTCGGCAAGACAGAGGAGGAGCTAAAGGCGGCCGGCGCAACCTACAAGGTGGGCAAGTTTCCCTTCACCGCGAACGGCCGCGCGCGGGCGATGCTGGCGACTGACGGTCTGGTGAAGGTGCTGGCCGATGCGCAGACCGATCGCGTGCTCGGCGTGCACATCGTCGGGCACGGGGCCGGCGAGATGATCCACGAGGCGGCGGTGCTGATGGAGTTCGGCGGATCGTCGGAGGATCTCGGCCGCACCTGTCATGCCCATCCGACGATGAGCGAGGCGGTGAAGGAGGCCGCGCTCGCCACGTTTGCCAAGCCAATTCATATTTGAGGAAAGAACGGCCTCGTTTGCCGGTGCAATGGCGGGATTTCCGCAAGGGGCAGTCATGAATAGTGGCGCGGCAGTTGAAGAACCGGTCCGGCTGCCGCACCCGGCCCTGCCGCAGGCCGATTGGGCCGACCGCTGGGCGGCGACGCCTGCTGCCCCCTTCGCCACACCGCGCGCTGCCGCGCTGGCCATCGTTGCCGCCTTTCCCGTCTGGCTCGCCCCCCTGATGGCGCTTCGCAATGTGATGGTCAGGCCATTCGGATTGCAGACAACGCACTGCAAACATGTCGACAGTGTCGGCTTCTTTCCGGTCTTGGATGAAACGCCGCAGTTCATCGTACTCGGCTTCAATGACCGCCATCTCGACTTCCGGCTGGTGCTCGATAGTGCCAGCGATTCGGAGCGCACTGCGGTGACAACGTTGATCCGCAGGCACAACCTGCTCGGGCGGCTATACCTCGTGCTGGTCTTGCCGTTTCACCGCGCCATCCTGCGTTCGGCGCTTGGCCGGGCATGCCGAAACGGTCGCGGCGAACAGGTATGAATCGCATTGAGCGCCGCATGGCGCCCGCACACCTATTTCCGCCACGATTGTGTCTTCTTCTTTCCATGATTGGACGACATGGAACGCTAACCGCGCGTTCACCGTTGTCGAGGCATGACAGCGCTGTTGAAACGGCATGGTATCGGGTACGGGAAACAGACGTTTGACCAGCACAATGCGAACAGCAGACAATAGGCCTGCGTCATCGGGTATGCGCGTCGGACGCCTCGGTCGTTTCCGGTATTCCGTTATTGGCGGAACATCTCTTCTCGCGATCCTGGCCCTCGCCGCAACACCGGCTCTCAGCGGCGAAAAGACCGGACGCCTTGTGCTTGAACTTGGCGGCGGCGGCGCGGCCGCGCCACGCTACGAAGGCGCCAGCTCCTACATGCTGAGCCCTTATCCAAGCATTCGCCTGAAAAAGCTGAACTTCGGCGCGCTCGACATCGGTGGATCGGAATCCGGATTCTTCGTCAAGCCGTCCTTCCGCTTCGTCGACCGGCGCGACGCCAGCGATGACGCATCGCTGACCGGTTTGAACGCGGTCTCACGATCGATCGAGCTGGGTCTTGGCGCGGGCTACGAGTGGCAGAGTTTCCGCGTCTTCGGCGATCTGCGCAAAGGCATTTCGGGCCACAAGGGCTGGGTCGGCGAAGCCGGCGCGGACGTGATCCTGCGACCGGCGGAGAAATGGACCGTGAGCGCAGGACCGCGGCTGTCCTTTGCCGATTCGACCTACATGAACACCTATTTCGGCGTCACAGCCGCGGAATCGGCAGCTTCAGGCATGCCGGCTTTTTCGGCCGGCGGCGGCGTCAAGTCGATCGGCGTGGAAGCGCTGGTGCGTTACGACGCCAATGAACACTGGGCGATCGAAGGCGGAGCGGGTTACGCCCGCCTGATCGGCGACGCTGCAAACTCGCCGGTTACCAGGGCCGGTTCTGCAGACCAGTTCACCGCCAAGATCGGGTTGATCCGCAAGTTCGACATCCAGTTCTGACGCGGCTGGCGACGGATCGCGCGCCGGATCTTCAGCGTGTCCTTCGATTCAGAAAAGACGTTAACGATTCCGGCGTGCTTGCCTATTTGGCAAACAAGGTGATCTCCATGCGCCGTGCGCTTTCGGCGAGCACGGTCGCGTCGCCAAGCGCGAAGGCCAAAGCAATACCACCCTGCCACTCGGCGACAAACGCCCGTCCGCGCGCAAGCGCCAGGGACGGACGCAAGCCGGTGCGGCCGAGTTCGCGGCCGATGAACCCTGTGATCAGCGCAAAACTTTCCCCCGCAAGCGTTGCCGCGTCGGGGGCTGCGGAGCGAAAATCCTGGCAAGCGCGCGCGATCGGGCAACCGCCCTCAAGGCGCGCGCGCTGGGTTTGACGCAAACGCTCGACCAGCGCGGTCAAGCGCGCGCGTGGCTCTGCCTGCGCCTGCTCGATCACCGCCAGCATCTCCCCGGTTTCTGCGACAAACATGCCGGCTACGGCGCGAGCGAAATCCACCTTGGTCTTGAAATGGTAGTAGACATTGCCGGTTGGCACACCGGCTTCGCGCGCGATGTCGGCAATGCTGGTTCCGGCGTAGCCCTGCTTCCAGAACAGCCCTGCCGCAGCCGCTGTCAAGGCCTCGCGCGTGGTCTCCGCCGCGGTCATTTCCGCCTCCCGAATCGGCGGCAGTTTGACAGTCAGCCGACTGAATTGGAAGGGGGAACCTTGGCTGTACGCCAGACGCTCCAGGCAGTCTTTCCGAACTCACCGTTCAGTTCGATCCAACCCTCGAGCCGCGGCTTTGCGCATGATATCTTACACTCACCTCACCCCGAAAACACGGTCGAGGAATTTCGACAGCCAGTCGCGCACCGGGCCGTCGTAGAACATCCGCCCCTTAAGGTGCTCGTGGCCCTTCTGGGCGCCGGGCAGCACGAAGCGGTGCGCGCCGCGAACCACCCATCGCTGCATCATCGCCTGGGTCAGTTCGCCGTGGAACTGTATCGCCCAGGCGTTCTCGTGGTAGCGGAAGGCCTGGTTCGGGTAGAGATCGCCGGTCGCAAGCAGCGTCGCGCCGCGCGGCAGCGAAAACCCCTCGCGGTGGAAATGATAGACCATAGGCGGCCAGTCCATCAAGGCGCGTCCTTCTGGCGTCGCTTTCAGCGGATACCAGCCAATCTCGACGCAGCCGTCAGGTCGCGTCGCCACGTCGCCGCCAAGGTGCTTGACCAGCAGTTGCGCGCCGAGGCAGATGCCGAGGAATGGCCGGTTTTCCTTCAGCGGCACCTCAAGAAAGTCGGTCTCCCGACGGATGTAGGGGTCGGTGTCGTTGGCCGACATCGGTCCGCCGAACATGACGACGCCCGCGTGTTCGTCCAGCGTTCTCGGCAGCGGGTCGCCGAGCGGCGGGCGGCGGATATCGAGCGAGAAGCCCTTTGCCTGTAGCATCTGGCCAATCCGGCCAGCGCTGGAATGCTCCTGATGGAGGACAATCAGGATGTCGCGGCGCGCGCCATTCTTCGTCGTTTTCACGTTTCGTCGTCTTCTCCGTTCACGCCGAGCGCTTTCTGGCGCACCCGTCGGCGCAGCATCACCCGGTCACGCGCAGCGACGCCGAGCAGTTCGGCGATGCGCCATACCACATTGTCTTCCATCTCGTGGTTCTCGCGGTCAGCATAGACCAGTTCCCACAGAAGTTCGATGAAATCGATGCGGGCGTTGTCGCTGAGCGTGCGTTTGAGAACGCTGGTGAAACGATAGAGGTCGACGGACTCGTTGTTGGCGTCGCGCGCTTCCTCGATCAGACGCCGCAGCCTATCGTCGTCCAGGCCATAGGTGGTGCGCAGCACGTTCTCGTATCGGGCGTCCTCTTCGGGGCGCAGCACGCCATCGGCCTCGATCACATGGCGCATCAGCGCGGAGGCGGCAAGCACGGGGTCGCCCGGAGCGAATACGCGGGCCGCTTCGTCCTGCGGTTCGCTGATTGAATTGAAAAACGCCCGGATACGCTCCAGCATTTCGGTTCCGCCCACGCCCTTGCCCGTTCACGGCCAATACAGGCCGCCTGGGGCCATGCAAACATGTTGCGTTGCATAACTCTATGGCAGCCATGCAACAACGCGGCAAAAGCTGTCCGTTCAGCGGCTGCGACGCTGCGGCCGGGCAGTTTGCAGGGTGGTCCGCCTCAGCTATAAGCCGCCGCTGAAAGGAAAGCCGCCATGCTCGACAAGGCCGACACCGCATCCGACATTTCCCGACTGATGGCCGATATCGGCCGGCGCGCGAAAGCGGCGGCGCGACCGCTGGCGACGGCGACCGCCGAGCGCAAGCATGCGGCGCTGGTAGGCATGGCGCAGGCGCTGGAGCGCTCGACCGACGCCATTCTCTCCGCCAATGCCATCGACATGGAGAATGCGCGCGAGGCCGGCATGGCCCCCTCCTTCCTCGACCGGCTGAAACTCGACCGCGGCCGCGTGCGCGCCATGGCAGACGGGGTGCGCGCGATCGCCGACCTGCCCGACCCGGTCGGCGCGGTGATCGCCGAGTGGGACCGGCCGAACGGCCTGCATATCGAGCGCGTGCGCACGCCGCTCGGCGTCATCGGGGTCATCTACGAAAGCCGGCCGAACGTAACGGCCGATGCCGGCGCGCTCTGCCTGAAGGCGGGAAACGCCGTCATCCTCCGTGGCGGCTCCGATTCGTTCCATTCATCGGAGGCGATTCATCGTTGCCTTGTCGAGGGGCTGGAAGCCGCGGGGCTTCCGGTCGACGCGATCCTGCGGGTGCCCGTGGCCGATCGCGCCGCCGTCGGCGAAATGCTGGCCGGGCTTGGCGGCGCCATCGACGTCATCATCCCGCGCGGCGGCAAGGGGTTGGTTGCGCGGGTGCAGGCCGATGCCCGCGTGCCTGTTTTCGCGCATCTGGAAGGGCTCTGCCACCTCTATCTCGACAAGTCGGCGAAGCTCGACATGGCGATCGCGATCGCCGTCAACGCCAAGATGCGGCGCACCGGCATCTGCGGCGCGGCCGAAACGCTGCTGGTTGACCGCGCCGACGCAAACCGACTGCTGGCCCCCGTGCTCGACGCACTTGCCGCGGCAGGATGCGAGATCCGTGGCGACAAGGAGGTGACGGCGCGATATCCTGACGCAAAACCGGCGACCGATGCCGACTGGGGAACCGAGTATCTCGACGCGATCATCTCGGTTGCGCTGGTTGACGGCATAGGCGGGGCAATCGACCACATCGCGCGACATTCGTCCAACCACACCGAGGCGATCGTCGCCGAGGACGCCCAAGCGGTCGAACGCTTCTTCAACGAGATCGATTCGGCGATCCTGCTGCACAACGCTTCGACCCAATTCGCCGATGGCGGCGAGTTCGGTATGGGCGCCGAGATCGGCATCGCCACGGGCAAGATGCATGCACGCGGGCCGGTCGGCGTCGAACAGCTTACCTCGTTCAAGTACCGAGTGCGCGGCGCCGGCCAGGTGCGTCCCTGACCGGCATGGCGGAGCACGTTGCGGGCGGCGCCCGCCCCGCCTGGCTCGCCATGCCGCATGTCGAACCCGGCATGGCTGTTGGACTGTTCGGCGGGTCGTTCAACCCGCCGCATGAGGGCCATCTGCTGGTCGCCGAGATCGCTTTGCGCCGCCTTCGCCTGCAACAGCTGTGGTGGATGGTGACGCCGGGTAATCCGCTGAAAAGCGGCCGGGTGCTGGCGCCGCTTGCAGATCGCATAGGCGCCTCGCGGCGACTCAACACGGATCCGCGCGTGAAGGTGACCGCTTTCGAGGCCGCCTTCAAGGTGCGCTACACCGCCGACACGGTCGCGCTGGCGAAGGCGCGGAATCCCGGCGTGCGGTTCGTGTGGATCATGGGCGCCGACAACCTGCGCGATTTCCACCGCTGGCAAAGATGGCGCGAGATCGCCTTGTCGATGCCGATAGCCGTGATCGACCGGCCGGGCGCAACGCTGTCCTTCCTGTCGTCGAAGATGGCGAAGACCTTCGACCATGCGCGCATCGACGAAACCTATGCGCCGGCGCTTTCGCGCATGAAACCTCCCGCCTGGACCTTCATCCATGGACCGCGTTCATCGCTTTCCTCAACCGCGATCCGCGCCGCCGGGCAGGCGCGATAAAGCCCGACACCCGCCAGCCGACGGTAACCGGCGGTAAACCTTGGTTAACCATTCGTTGTCACCCTTGTCTTGAAACTGACACGGCCCCATGCCACCTTTCGCTCCAGGGCCGCTTCGGTTTCGGCCCGAACCAGGCACGTGAAAGGAAAGACACTGAGAACTGCCCACCTCAGCGAGGCGTATATCGATCCCTCGCAAGCCAAGGCCGGCGCAGCCAGCGCACGGCCGCAGGTCCTGAACACCGTCCTCGAAAGCCTCGAAGACTCCAAGGCCGAGGACTTGGTCACCATCGACATTCGCGGAAAATCAGCGCTTGCAGACCACATGGTAGTGGCGTCCGGTCGTTCCAACCGCCATGTCAAGGCGGTGGCCGAGCACCTGTTGTCCGCCTTGCGCGACGCTGGGTTCGGCGCGGCGCGGGTCGAAGGGCTCAACGCATCCGACTGGGTGCTGATCGACGCGGGCGATGTCATCGTCCATGTCTTCCGCCCCGAGGTGCGCGAGTTCTACGCCATCGAAAAGATGTGGCAGACGCCGGATCTGGACGACACGACGGTGCACTGATACGCCACCGGCCTGAACAAGGGTCGGAGATGAAGATATCCATCCATGCCGTCGGGCGGCTGAAGGCCGGCCCGGAGCGCCAACTTGTCGAACGTTATCTGGAGCGTCTGAAGGCGACCGGACGCCCGCTTGGACTGGAGTTTGCGGGCGTGCGCGAGATCGCCGAAAGCCGTGCGCCTGATGTGGCGACCCGCAAGCGCGAGGAAAGCGCCGAGCTTCTCGGTTTTTGCCCCGCGGGCTGCGCCCTTGTGCTGCTCGAAGAACGCGGCCAGGCGCTCTCCACACGCGAATTTGCAGACATGCTGGCGCGACTGCGCGATGCGGGCAAGGCACAGGCCGTGATCGCCATCGGCGGGCCGGACGGTCATGACGGCGCTGCGCGGGACGCTGCGATACGCACGGTCTGCTTCGGAACGATGACCTGGCCGCACCAGCTTGTGCGTGTGATGCTTGCCGAACAGCTGTACCGGGTGGCGACCGTGCTGGCGGGGCATCCTTATCACCGGGATTGATGCGGCGATCGGGTCCGGGGTTACGGCAACCGCGCGAAAACGTGATCGAATGTGAGTCGCATTTGCGTGTCCGCAGCGCAGTTGGTTGATGCTTCGTTAACGCAGTCGGGTATAGTCAATCGACAGGCGTCGCCGGCTCAATACCGGCTCAAGTCGATGATGCGGATCAATGGTCGGAGATCCCTTGCGTTCAGGGTTGCACAGGCGTTTCGGTTTCCGGTCGCGTTTGGCCGCGGTCCTGCTTGCGGTCGCCTCGACCGGCGCGCCGGCCCTTGCCACAGACGGAAATCTCGACACGAAGCGCAATGAGACCTCGGGCCGGCTGGAAACGGTCACCCGCGACATGGTGCAGGCCAGGCAGCGCGCCGACGAACTTGCGGCGCGCGCGGCCGCCCTTTCCGAAGAACGGGCGCGTCTTTCCTCGGCGCTGATCGAGGCCGCGGCCGCCGAACGCGCCCTGGCCGAAAGCGCCGCGGCGCTTGAAGAAAAGCTCTCGGCACTGGCGACGCAAAGCGAAACGGTGAAGGCCAGCCTGCATGCGCGCCGCGATGTGCTCGCCGAGGTGCTGGCGGCGCTGCAGCGCATGGGCCTGAAACCGCCGCCGGCAATTCTAGTGCGCCCCGACGATGCGCTTTCCTCGGTGCGCAGCGCCATCCTGCTCGGCGCCGTGGTGCCCGAAATGCGGGCCGAGACGGTCGCGCTTGCCGACGACCTGAAGCGGCTGACGCAGCTTGCCGAGGCGATACGTCTCGAGAAGGAAAACCTCCGCACGACGCTTGCGCGCCAGGCTGAAGAGCAGACGCGCCTCGCTAGCCTCGTAACCGAGAAGCAGGCGTTGCAGGAAACGCTCTCGGCCGCCAGCGAGGCGGAACGCGCCCGCGCCACGGAGCTGGCCGCCAGTGCGCGGTCGTTGAAGGGGCTGATCGCGGCGATCGAACGCGACATCGAGTCGGCGCGGGTCGCCGCCGAGCAAGAGGCGCGCGCGCGCGCCGAAGAAGAAATACGCCTTG
>CALMYO010000194.1 GCA_937873685.1 uncultured Paracoccaceae bacterium | reverse complement strand
GGTGAAACCCGCCCTGATGGTGCAGCCGCCGGCGAGCACGCCGCCGAAACCCATCAACGCGCTGCCGAGCGCATAGCGCCATGCGGGCGGCGCGCCTGCCTCGCCAAATCCGCGCAGTTTCCAGTCGCCGAACAGCAGTGCGGCAAGGAAAGCGCCAAACACCGTGCCGGCGATCAGGCCGGTATCCATATTGAGGGAACCTTCGCCACCAGCCGAGACAGCGAGATCAAGGGTCGAGGCGAGCGGGCGGAGATAGGAGATGCCCTCGACCTGGATCGGCTCGAAGACCTGCGTCGACAGCGCCCCGGAGAAATACCAGGCGGCAGGGATGACCGCGCCGACGGCAACGCCGCCTGCCGCCAGCCATGGCGAGACGTGGCGACGGATGGCGGCGAACGCGCCAACGGCCAGCACGGCAAATCCAAGCGTCAGTCCGGCCGCATGACCAAGACCGGCATGGGCAAGCAATGCATTGCCGCCGATATCGGCCGTCGACCACAGCCCGGCGAGCGCGTCACGCAGTGGTGTAAGGACGCCGTTCAAGGTTGCCCAGGCGACCGCGGCGATGATGGCGACGGAAAACCAGGCGTGAAGATTGCCGCCCGAGGCCAACACCAGCAGGCGGCTGGCGCAACCGCGCGTCAGCACCATCCCGACGCCGAACAGAGCGCCGCCGATCAACGTGCCGGACAGGCTTTGCGCCGTTGCGAAGAAACGCGTCTCGGCGACGTCGATCAATCCCGCATAGAGGAGAGCCTGCGCGCCGAGGACAGCCGCGCCAAAACCAAGGAGCCAGATGGCCGGTTGCTTGCCGCCGTTCGCGAGTTGCAGCACCGCCGAGCGGGTGCAGAAGCCTGAGCGCTGCGCAAGGAAGCCGAACAGCATGCCAAGCACAGCGCCGCCGATTGCGGCGGTACCGGCTTCGCCAAAGCGATCTATCAGGGGTACCAGATCCATGGCCAGCCTCCGTTATCCGAAGTGCGCATGGATAGAGGTTCCCGGCTAGAATGGCTTGGCGCAATGCTGTCGTGATTGGCGTCCAATGGGGAAATCCATTCCTCATTGTGTGCAGAGGCGGCAAACCTGTTCCGACTGCCTCGCCTGCCTGCCTGCGGGCCGCAAAGCTCCTCAGGCTGCCTTTGCGTCGCCGCCCGCCACCGCGAAAGCGTCAATGACACTGTAGATCAGGCTGACCTCGTCGACATGCAACTCGTCATCCGCGCATGCCACACGCCACATCGCTTCAATGAGCCCGAGCTTTTCCTCGATGCGCAGGCATGCCAGTGTCGTGACTATCTGCGACAGGTCGGCATGGTCGCGGTCGTTTTCCAACCGGCTGGCGTAGACGGCGCAAGTCAAGGCGTGACCGCATTTTTTGCCGCAGTTGAGGATTGCTTCCGCCGCCACGCGCTCGTCCTCCAGCACCTTGCCGTCGGCAAGCGTGGTCAACGCCAGCAACTCCGCCTTGGCGCATTCGATCGGATTGGGGCCGGTGTTGCGGGCAGTGAAACGCAGGGGGCTTGTCATGACGTCACCTTGTGGCATGACCCGTTTATGTCGATTTCATCGCAAGTCTACAATTTTAACGAGTTTGCATTTTCTGGTTGTCCTCATCCGCGATTGCGTATGCGGTCAAGGGTTTGCGTCGGCGTGATCGCTTCCGGATCCTGGATGATCTCGATGATCGCCGGCTTGCCGCTGGCGCGCGCACGGGCGAAAGCATCCGGAAAAACCTCCGTTCTTTCAACGCGTTCGCCATGGCCGCCAAATGCGCGGGCGAGCGCGGCGAAATCCGGATTGGCGAGCGCTGTTCCGGAGATCCGGGCAGGATATTCCCGTTCCTGATGCATGCGGATTGTGCCGTACATGCCATTGTTGACCACGAGCACAACGATCGCAGCGCCATGCTGCACGGCGGTTGCAAATTCCTGTCCGTTCATCAGGAAACAGCCGTCGCCGGCAAGCGCGATCACCTCGCGATCCGGAAAGGCGAGCTTGGCGGCGACAGCGCCCGGGACGCCATAGCCCATCGATCCGGAAGTCGGCGCAGCCTGCGTAGCAAAGCGGCGGAAACGGCGGAACCGGTGCAGCCATGTGGCGTAGTTGCCCGCACCGTTGCAGAAGATGGCATCGTCTCCGACGGTCCTTTCGAGGTGGGCGATGACCGCACCCATGTGCACGAAGCGTCCCGTCCCTTCGGCCGGCGGCGTCGACCAAGCGAGATAGCCGGCATGCGCCTTCGCCGTTTCGTCAGCCCAGGCAACCGTGTTCGGCGCCTTAAGTCGGGACAAGGCCTCGACGAAGCGTCGCGCCGAGGCGTTGACGCCAAGCGTCGGCTGGTAGACGCGCCCAAGTTCTTCCGGGTCCGGATGGACATGCACCAGCGGCTGTTTCGGCTGCGGCACGTCGAGCAGCGTGTACCCGGATGAGGGAATTTCGGAGAAGCGTCCGCCGACCAGGATCACCAGGTCGGAATCGCGAATTCGGGCTCCAAGCGCGGGGTTGACACCGATGCCGACATCGCCGGCGTAGCAGGGGTGCAGGGCATCGAACAGCATCTGGCGGCGGAACTGCACGCCAACCGGCAACGCCCAGCCTTCGGCAAAGCGCATGAAGGCGGCGACGCTTGCTTCGTCCCAGGTCGAGCCGCCGAGAATGGCGACGGGACGTTCGGCCCGCGCCAGCATTTCACCCAGTGCAGCGATGTCGCCGGATACGGGTGCGGGTTCGATGCGCTGCGCGGGTCGGGGCTTTTCAACATCGGCGGTTTCCCGCAGCATGTCCTCCGGCAGGGCGACGACCACCGGCCCGGGCCGGCCGCTGACGGCGGTCGCAAACGCGCGCGTCACCAGTTCGAGAATACGGGCTGCATCGTCAATCTCCACCACCCATTTGGCAATCGTGCCGAACACGGCGCGATAGTCGAGTTCCTGAAACGCCTCGCGCCCGCGCATGGCGCGCCCGACCTGACCGACAAACATCACGACGGGGGTTGAGTCCTGCGCCGAGATGTGGATGCCGGCAGAAGCATTGGCGGCGCCGGGACCGCGGGTGACGAAGCACACGCCCGGCTGTCCGGTCAGGCGCGCATGCGCATCCGCCATCATGGCTGCGCCGCCTTCCTGGCGGCAGACAACGAATTCCACCGGCGAATCGTGCAGCGCATCAAGCACCGCTAGGTAGCTTTCGCCAGGAACTCCAAAGCACCGCGCCACGCCGTTGGCTTGGAGGCAATCGACGATCAGTTGCCCGCCGGTTCTTGTCATTCGTGACGCTCCTGCTATGGATTGTGCATTGCAGCAAGCGGATCGCGCCATCCTTTCCCACCTTCCCCGGCTTGTTTCGGGAACTTGCGAACGAAGGGTTCGGCGATTCCGCCAACAGAGCTGCATATGGGCGAGAATGCAAGGATTTGTCACGTATTGTGACTTCCGAAACTGAGTGTTCGTCTCTAGACCGGACGGCGAGGGTTACGAAACGGGGTTTGCCTTAATGTGCGGAATTGTGGGAATCATCGGTCGCGCGCCGGTCGCGCCGCTCCTTGTCGATGCGCTAAAGCGGCTGGAGTATCGCGGATACGATTCCGCCGGCGTCGCGACGATCGAGCATGGCAGACTTGCTCGGCGGCGCGCCGAGGGCAAGCTGGTCAATCTGGAAAAGCGCCTGAAATCCGAGCCGCTCGACGGAACCATCGGCATAGGCCACACACGCTGGGCCACACACGGCGTACCAAACGAGACCAACGCGCATCCGCATTTTTCCGGTGGCGTGGCGGTGGTGCATAACGGCATCATCGAGAATTTCCGGGACCTGCGCAATGAACTGATCGCCGACGGATTCTCATTCGCCTCACAGACCGACACCGAAGTGGTAGCGCATCTGGTGGAGAAATATCTGCGCGAAGGTCACGCGCCGGCTGAGGCCGCGCGCAAGGCGATTGCCCGTCTTGTCGGCGCCTTTGCGCTGGCGATCCTGTTTGAAGGCGAGGACGACCTGATGGTCGGCGCGCGCAACGGGCCCCCTTTGGCGATCGGCCATGGCGATGGCGAAATGTATCTTGGCTCGGACGCGATCGCCTTGGCGCCCTTCACCAACATGATCACCTATCTTGAAGATGGGGACTGGTGCGTCGTCCATCGCGACGGTCATGAAGTTTTTGACATCGACGGCAAGCCGGTGGAACGCGCTGTGCAGAGGTCAGTCGGATCGCATCTGCTCGTCGACAAGGGCAACCACCGCCATTTCATGCTGAAAGAGATTCACGAACAGCCGGAGGTGATCTCGCACACGCTGGCGCACTACCTCGATTTCGGGGCAGGGCGTGTCTCCGGTGTCGACAGCCTGCCGTTCGATTTCGCCAGGCTCGATCGCGTTGCGATGACGGCCTGCGGCACCGCATCCTTTGCCGCTCATGTCGGCAAGTACTGGTTCGAGCGCCACGCCCGGTTGCCGGTCGATGTCGATATCGCCTCGGAATTCCGCTATCGCGAAATGCCTCTGCCGAAGAACGGTCTGGCGATGTTCGTGTCGCAATCGGGCGAGACCGCCGACACGCTGGCGTCGCTGCGCTATTGTCGCCAGAACGGCCAGCATATCGCCGCGATCGTCAATGTGCGCGAATCGACCATCGCGCGCGAAGCCGACGTCGTGTTTCCCACACTTGCCGGTCCGGAGATCGGCGTAGCTTCCACCAAGGCCTTCACGTGCCAACTGACTGTGCTGGCGTCGCTGGCAATCGGGGCGGCGGCAAGACGCGGCGCGATCACGCGGGCGCAGGAAGAAAAATACGTTCACGAACTGTCGGAAGCGCCGCGCTTCGCCTCGCTCGCGCTCAAGCTCGATCATGAGATCGAGGCGCTGGCGCGCGATCTCTCGAAGGCGAAAGATGTTCTGTATCTCGGCCGCGACACCAATTTCCCGCTGGCGCTGGAAGGCGCGTTGAAACTTAAGGAAATCTCCTACATCCATGCCGAGGGATATGCCGCGGGCGAACTGAAACACGGGCCGATCGCACTGATTGACGAGCACATGCCGGTCGTCACGATCGCGCCTTACGACCGCATCTTCGACAAGACCGTTTCGAACATGCAGGAGGTGGCAGCGCGTGGCGGCAAGGTGATCCTGATCACCGATCCGAAAGGCGCCGAGCATGTGTCGCTTGACGGCGTCAAGATCATCGAGATGCCCGAGATGCCGGAAATCATCACGCCGATCGTCTACGCGGTCCCGCTGCAGATGCTGGCCTATTACACCGCGGTGTTGATGGGCACCGATGTCGATCAGCCGCGGAACCTCGCCAAGTCGGTGACGGTGGAGTAGCATCAGGGCCGGACGCGCGTCCCGGCCTTGTTTTTGCCGCGCCATTCATCCAAATAAAGCGCGGCGGCGCCATTTGCTGTTGACCGCCGGGCATCCGATCAATGACCGAACACGTCCACCGCAGTTCCGCCGCCACCCGTTTGAGGAACTATTTCCTCACCGGTTTCATTATCTGCGCGCCGCTGGCGATTACTGCCTATCTGGCTTGGTCCTTCGTGCTGTGGGTCGACGGCTGGGTGAAGCCCTATCTGCCCGACCGATACAATCCCGACAATTACCTGCCATTTGCGGTTCCGGGTTTCGGGCTGATCGTCGCGCTGTTCCTGATCACGCTTGTCGGCTTCCTGACCGCCAACTTCGTCGGCCGCTCGATCGTCGCCTTCGGCGAACATCTGCTCGACCGCATGCCGCTTGTGCGCAACATCTACAAAGGCCTGAAGCAGATTTTCGAGACTGTGCTCTCGCAAAAGGCCAATACCTTCAAGAAGGTGGCGCTGGTCGAGTATCCGCGCAAGGGACTTTGGGCGATCGTGTTCATCGCAACAGAAGCCGATGGCGAGGTTTCCGATGTGCTCGAAGGGGAGGAGGCTATTGCGGTCTTCCTGCCAACAACGCCCAACCCGACTTCAGGCTTCCTGCTTTTCGTGCCGCGCAAGTCGGTCCTGCCGCTAACAATGACCGTAGAAGATGCGGCCAAGCTGGTGATTTCGGCTGGCCTGGTGACGCCGAACTACCAGCGGAAAGTGCGCGAACTGGCGCGCGCCGATGGCGTTATGCTGCCGCCGGCGGAAGCGGCGGAGTAGAGCCTAACCTGCCCTGAGCAGGCGCACCGCGGCGTCTTTCTCGAAGAGATAGAGTAACAGCCGCAGGGCCTGTCCGCGCGGGGTCGACAATTCGGGATCGGTCTCGGCGATCAGCCGGGCATCCTTGCGCGCGGTCTCCAGAAGGTCGCCATGCGCCTCCAGATCGGCGACACGGAAGGCCGCGAGGCCCGATTGCCGCGAACCGAGCACGTCACCCTCGCCGCGCAGGCGCAGATCCTCCTCGGCGATGCGAAAGCCGTCGTCGGTTTCACGCATGATTGCAAGGCGGGCATGGGCGGTTTCGCCGAGCGGCGCCTTGTAGAGCAGCAGGCAGGTCGACGGCTTGTCGCCGCGCCCGACGCGGCCGCGCAACTGGTGGAGTTGCGACAGGCCGAAGCGTTCGGCGTGTTCGATCACGATGATGGTGGCGTCCGGCACATCGACACCGACTTCCACCACCGTGGTGGCGACGAGGATGCGCGTGCGGCCCTCGCGGAAACCGGCCATCGCAGCGTCCTTCTCCGCCGCCTTCAGGCGTCCGTGCGCCAGACCGACCTTGTCGCCGAACACCTTTGCCAGCGCGGCGTGCCGATCTTCTGCGGCGGTTGCGGGAAACTCGTCGGATTCCTCCACCAGCGGGCAGATCCAGTAGACTTTCTGGCCTTCTTCCACGGCGGCGGCGATGCGGTCCACCACTTCTGCCAACCGGTCGAGTGGTACTGTCGCGGTCGTGATCTTCTGGCGAAACGCCGGCTTTTCGTCGAGGCGCGAGACGTCCATGTCGCCATAGGCGGTCAGCACCAGCGTGCGCGGGATCGGCGTCGCCGTCATCACCAGCACGTCCGGCGCATCGCCCTTGTCGGAGAGCGCGAGACGCTGGTGCACGCCGAAACGGTGCTGCTCGTCGATCACCGCCAGCCCGAGGCGACGCCATTCGACACCCTCCTGGATCAGCGCATGGGTGCCGATCAGGATGTCGATCCGACCCTCCGCCACGCCGCCGAGAATGCGCGTGCGTTCCGTTCCCTTCTCGCGGCCGGTCAGCAATTCGGTGCGCAGCCCGGCGGCGAGCGCGAGCGGGGCGATGGTTGTCGCGTGCTGGCGCGCCAGCACCTCGGTTGGCGCCATCAGCGCCGACTGGAAGCCGGCTTCGGCGGCAATCGCCATCGCAAGCAGAGCGACGATGGTCTTGCCGGAACCGACATCGCCCTGCAACAGCCGCAGCATGCGCTCCGGCGCTGCCATGTCGGTGGCGATCTCGGCCAATGAGCGCTCCTGCGCCCCGGTCAGGGGATAGGGGAAGGCGGCGCGGATCTTCGCCTGCCGGCTGCCGTCCCCGGTGCGCGCATGGCCGGCGGCGCGCTTCATGCGCTTTCGCACCAGCGCTAGTGCAAGCTGGCCCGCCAGCAACTCGTCATAGGCGACGCGGCGGCGCGAAACGGCGTCGGGCTCAAGGTCGAGCGCGGCTTGCGGGTTGTGCAGCCGGGCGAGCGCCTCGCCGAAATCTGGCCAGCCCTGCTTCGCCTTCAGCGGCGCATCGTCCCATTCCGGCAGTTCGGGCAGGCGGGATAGTGCGCCCGTCACCGCGCGGCGCAGCACTTTCGGCGGCAGGCCGGCAGTGAGGGGATAGACCGGTTCGACCAACGGCAGCGATTCGGCTTCGGACGCGCGCACCATGTGGTCGGGATGCACCATGGAGGGACGGCCGTTGAACCATTCCATGCGGCCGGAAACCAGCATCGTCTCGCCGACCGGCAGCGCCTTTTCCAGATAGTTGCCTTTCACATGAAAGAAGGTGAGCGCGATCTCGCCCGTCTCGTCATCGGCGAACACGCGATAGGGCGCGCTGCGGTTTCCCCGCGGCGGCGGCTGGTGGCGGTCGATGCGCACTTGCAGCGTCACGATCGCACCTTCGGGCGCAAAGGCGATTCCGGGACGGTTGCGCCGGTCGATCAGCGAATGCGGCAGATGAAACAGCAGCGAAACGACCCGTGGCTCGTCCATGCCTTCCGGCGGCGGCAACAGCTTCGCCATCACGCCGGCCAATCGCGGCCCGACGCCGTCGAGCACGGTCACCGGCGCAAACAGCGGATCGAGCAGGGAGGGACGCATGGCGTGCATGGTAGCGGCTCGCAAGAAGCGATCAAGGCTGACAAGGCCGGTTGCCAGCGCTATAGGTCCGATCGGCCGTTGGCCATTTTCCCACGTCCCGACCGGTCCCATGAGCAGCCTTGATCCCGAAACCCTTTCGCCGCGCCGCAAACGCGCCCGTTTCCGCGCCTGGCATCGCGGCATGCGCGAGATGGATCTGATCCTCGGGCGGTTTGCGGACACGCATCTGGCGCAACTCGACGATAGCGACCTCGCCGAGTTCGAGGCTATCCTTGAAATCCTCGACCGCGACCTGTTCCAGTGGATCATGGGCGAAAAGCCGACGCCGGCTGCGTTCGATACGCCGTTGTTTGCGCGCATTCGCCAGACCGCTGCCGAAAGCGCCGGCGCAGCCCGATGACCTTTCCGGAGAATTTCGCCATCCCCGCCGATGCGGGCCGCATCACGCTGACCGGCGTTGCCGACGGCATGGAGGGCTTCGTGCTGGCGCGTGCCGCGCGCACGGCCGGGCAGGGCGGGCCGCTGATCGCGATCCTGCGCGACGGCCAGCGCCTGCCCGACATCGAGCAGGCGATCCGCTTTGCCGATCCGGGTCTCGACGTGGTGCAACTGCCGGGCTGGGATTGCCTGCCCTATGACCGCGTTTCGCCCGGCGCCGATGTCACCGCCCGCCGGCTCGCCGCGATGGCGACGTTTGAAGAATGGCGGGCCAAGCCCAAAAGCGCCGTGGTGCGTGGCCCCCCCCAAGAGGACGCCCCAGGCCCAGCCCCCGCCCACGCGCGCCCCCGCCTCGGGCGGGGCCGCCATCATCTTCTCGTCGGGCGTCGCACTCATGCGCGCATCACGAGGGCGGCCCCTCCTCGCGCTTGCTGGCCGCCAGGTCGATGGCGGCGCGCGGGCTCGTGCCGCGCTCGCCGTTGGCCTCGTGTGCGTC
>CALMYO010000193.1 GCA_937873685.1 uncultured Paracoccaceae bacterium | reverse complement strand
TGGAGGTAGAAATCCATCACGCGCATCGACACCGGCTTTCCGCTTGGCCCCATGCCAGCGAATCCGCCGCCGTTGTGAATCGCATAGACGCTCGGCCAGCCGCCGGTGACCGAATAAGCGCCATCGCCGATGCGGATGTAGTGTCCAGCGCCGTGGCGTGCGCGTTGCGCAGTGACTTCCTCGAAACTGCCCTGTGGCCGCTGAAAAGCGATACGGAACGGCAATTGATGATAGTCGACAAAGCCTTGCAAGCCGCGTGTCGTGCCGATGCCGGAGGGTCCGTACCACATCATTTTCGGATGCCAGTGCTCCTTTTGCGGCATGGCGAGCAGGGCCTCGCGCGAGAGGTTGCCGCGATCGTCGAATTCGGCCAACTTGCGGTGCATGGCCAGCGTTTGGGTGATCGATGAAGCCGATTGCGCCGGGTCGATGTCATGCAGCACGATGCCGTCAGCGGTGATCGGTCCCGGCCACATGCCTTCGGCACCTAGTGAGGGGGCCAGCGGCCAGAAGCCGGCCTGGCGGATCAGGTCGAGAATGTCCCACAGCAGGTTCGCCTGGACAATGCGGCCGTTTTCGATCTGGTACACCTCGCCGTAGCGCAGATAAACTGGCTGGCCGGTTGCGGGAATCGTCAGCCAGTCGCGCCGGAACGTACCGCAATAGTGGCCGACCGCGGCGATGTAGGTGCGGTCTTCGTAGGTACCGCCGACGAAGATGACATCGCGGCGTTCGAGATCAGGCATCGCGGCCATCAGCGGCGCGAATACCTGAGAGCGCGCGTTTTCGGTTCCGGTCATCTCGTTCAGCGGGTGCGCCACGCGCCAATGCGCCTGCGGATGCGCCAAGGCGGCGATGTTTGACTCCAACTCCGCCGCGCCGTCACCGGCAAGCCGGTCGAGCAGCGGTTTCAGGTTTCGCTTCAGGGTGATGATCTCGGCAGACGCCATCGAATGCTCCGAAGGGTTAGATGGGCTGGCGATTGCCTGAAATTTCCGCAATCACCTCTCTTGCATACGTATTCAAAAACTGTCAGTCTGTAAACATGCCGCTCGTCGCCCCAAGGCGAAAAACAGGAAGCGGCGTCTGGGTCCGCTAAGGGAGAGCCACATGAAAATTTCCAGGATTATCCTGCTTGCCGGCGTGGCGCTGGCGGCGGCATCGACAAACGCATATGCCGGTTGCGGCATCGAGAAGGGTTCGGTGCGAATCCTCTCCAACGATTTTCCGGCGCTGCATGCCGTGGTCGACAAGGCTTCGGAATGCGCCGAAGGCGCGGTCACGGTCACCAAGAACCAGACCAAGGAGCACGAGTCGCTCGCGGTCCCGGGGCTTTCGGCCAACCCGCCGGAATTCACCTCGCACATCGTGGCGAATTCCTCGATCCAGCCGCTGCTGAACGGCGACCTGATCCGCCCGCTCGACGACTATGTCGCCAAATATGGCGAGGGCTTGCAGAAAACGCAGCTGATCACCATCGATGGCAAGGTGATGGCGGTGGCGTTCATGGCCAATGCCCAGCACCTGTTCTACCGCGCCGACATTCTCGAAAAGGCCGGCGTGCAGCCGCCGAAGACCTATGAGGAAATGCTCGAGGCGGCCAAGCTCATCAAGGAAAAGGGCCTGATGGACCACCCGCTTGGCGGCACCTACAAGGCGGGCTGGAACCTCGGCGAGGAATTCGTCAACATGTACATCGGCATGGGCGGCGAGTTTTTCAAGGAAGGCTCGGCCGAACCGGCTATCAACAATGAGAAGGGCGTGGCGACGCTGGAAATGCTGAAGTCGCTCTCCACCCACATGAACCCGGATTTCCTCACCTTCGATTCCAACGCGCTGCAGGCCGAGTTCGAGGCTGGCAAGACCGCGATGGCGGTGTTCTGGGGGTCGCGCTATGGCGCTGTGACCGACGCGGAAGGCTCGACGCCGGAGATCGCGGGAGCCATAAAGATCGCCGGCGCGCCGACGGTTGGTGGCGGGTCTATTCCGGCTACCACACTGTGGTGGGACGGCTTCACCGTGGCGAAGAACGCGTCGGACGAGGACGCCGAGGCGACCTTCCGCGCGCTGGCGCACGGAACGTCGAGCGACATGGCCAACGCTAATGTCGACAAGGCGGTCTGGCTGATCGGCGGCTATACGCCCGGCCCGAACGGGGAAGGCGTCCTGGCTTCTGCCAGCGCTGGCGCCAAGCCGTATCCGATGGTTCCCTACATGGGCCTGCTGCATAACGCGCTCGGCGCCGAGGTCGTCGACTTCATGTCGGGCAAGGAAGACGCCGCTCAGGCACTGGCCGACGCCGAAGCCGCCTATGTGACCGCGGCCAAGGAAAAAGGCTTCATCAAGTAAGCCGCGAAAGCCGGGCGCGCGGCTGCAAGGCGCCGCGCGCCCAAATCCATTCCCGAACTCGTCCGCAGGGCCTGAGACAATCGAGGCTTTGGATGCCGCATCGTACCTTTTTCTGGTTTGTCCTGCCGTCGGTACTGGCGATGATCGTGTTCATCGCGCTGCCGATCGCCTCTGTTTTCATGCAGTCGCTGCACGTTGCGCATGACCGCGTGATGGTGGAAGTGGAGAATTGCGGCCCGTTCGGCTGCAAGAAGGAAATGCAGGTGGATGCCGCGGCCACCGAAGCGCTGCGCCGCGCCGAACCGCTCGGCCAGTTTGCCGGCCTGTCGATCTACCTAAACCGCAATCACCTCGCGACCGGCGAGTTGGCGCAGATGTGGAGCGGCGCCTCCAGCCTTGGCGCATTCCTTTCCTCCATGTTTGCGCTGCCGTTTTACAAAGCGCTTTTGTTCACGCTGGCCTACACATTCGTCGTCACACCGTTCGTCATCGTGCTCGGTTTCGCCATCGCGCTTGCGGTGAACGCGGTGCCACGGGTGCTGAAAGGGCCCACGATCTTCTTTTCGCTTCTGCCGATGATCATCACGCCGCTGATCGGATCGCTGGTGCTGTTCTGGATGATCGACGCCAACGGCGTGATCGGCGCTACGATCCAGCGCCTGGCCAACGATCCGAACCTGTCGCTGAAAGCCTCGGCGCCACTGACCTGGATCATGCTGATGGTCTACGGCATCTGGCATTCCGCACCGTTCGCCTTCGTCGTCTTCTATGCCGGCCTGCAGACGGTGCCGGCCGACACGCTGGAATCGGCGATGATCGACGGCGCCAGCCGCTGGGAACGCATCCGCTATGTGGTGATCCCGCATCTCGCCCCTCTGGCGACCTTTGTCGGGCTGATCCAGCTGATGGACAATTTCCGCGTATTCGAGCCGGTGGTCGGCTTCAATGCCGAGGCGCACGCGACTTCTCTTTCGTGGATCATCTACAACGACCTGAAGAACCAGGGCGAGCCGCTCTACGGCTCGGCCGCTGCAACCTCCATGCTGACGATCTTCGGCGTCGCCCTGCTGCTCAGCCCGGTGCTCGTGCGCACCTGGTGCGATTTCTCGCGCAAGAGGTGACGTTATGGCCGCAAACCGCATGCCACCTTTCCTGAAAACCGCCGCGATGGGCTTTGTCGTGCTGTGGCTGCTGGTCGCCGCCTTCCCCTTCCTGTGGACGATGTGGGGATCGTTCAAGGTGCAGGGCGATTTCTTCAGCCGCGAGAACTGGACCTATGCGCTGTGGGGTGTGCGCACCACGGTGGAGACCGGCGGCGCGTTTACGGGCGCCGGCTACCATGGCGCCTGGGTGACCAACGAATTCTGGCGCGCTGCGCTCAATACCGGCATCGTCGTCGTTTTCGTGGTGGCGATTTCTCTGACGCTCGGCACGCTCGGCGGCTATGCCCTGTCGCGCTCGAACTTCCGCTACGCCTGGTGGATCCTGATCGCGGCGCTGATCTTCCGCGCCATGCCGCATATCACGCTGGTGTCCGGTTACCTGCTGCCGTTCTTCCAGCTCAACATCTGGGGCTATCTGGCAACATCGGTCATAGTTCTGGTGGCGATAAACCAGCCCTTCACCTTGTGGATGCTGCATTCATTCTTCCAGTCGATCCCCAAGGATCTCGATGAAAGCGCCATGGTCGACGGCTGTTCGCGTTTCGGCGCTTTCCGAAGGGTGATCATTCCGGTGATGTGGCCGGGCGTCATCACCACCGGCCTGTTCTCCTTCCTGCTGGCCTACAACGATTTCGCGGTCACCGCGATGCTGCTGAGCCAGGAGAACCAGACCATGGTGCCGCGCATCGCCGGGTTTCTTGGCACGACCCAGGTTCAGGGCAACGTGATGTATGCGGTGGCGGCGGTGGTCTCGGCAACCGCGCCGCTCTTCGTGCTGGTGCTGTTCTTCCAGCGGCAGATCGTCAGCGGGCTCACCGCCGGCGCGGTAAAGGGATAGACGCGATGGCCTCGATCACGCTCGACAAGGTGACCAAGCGCTGGGGGGCGTTCGTCGGCGTCCAGGAGTTCAGCCTCGAAATCGCCGACACGGAGTTTCTGGTGCTGCTCGGGCCTTCGGGCTGCGGCAAGACCACGACCATGCGCATGATCGCGGGCCTTGAGGACATCACCTCCGGTACGATCCGCATTGGCGACCGCGTGGTCAACGACCTGGAGCCGAAGGACCGCGACATTGCGATGGTGTTCCAGTCCTACGGGCTCTATCCCACGATGAGCGTCTACGAAAATATCCGCTTTCCGCTGAAAGTTCGCCGTGTGCCGGCCTCCGAACACGACGAGCGGGTGATGCGCGCGGCAAGAATGGTGGAACTGACGGATTTCCTCGATCGCCGGCCGGCGGCGCTTTCTGGCGGCCAGCGCCAGCGTGTCGCCCTTGCCCGCGCCATCGTGCGCAAGCCGAAAGTGTTCCTGATGGACGAGCCCCTGTCCAACCTCGACGCCAAGCTGCGCGTCTCCACCCGCGCCCAGATCAAGAACCTGCACCATGAGTTGAAGACCACCACGATATACGTCACCCACGACCAGATCGAGGCGATGACGCTCGCCGATCGCGTCGTCGTCATGAACAAGGGCGTGGTGCAGCAGGTCGGTTCGCCGACGCAGATCTACGACCGCCCCGCCAATACCTTTGTTGCAAGCTTCATCGGCTCTCCGGCCATGAACCTCGTCGATGGCGAGATCGCCGACGGTGTGTTCGAGGCGCCGGGCATTCGCATCGCCGGACTCGATGCCAAGCCGCGCGGCAAGATCACGCTCGGTTTTCGCGCCGAGGATGCGTCGATTGCCGCCGCCGGCGAGATCGATGCGCCGGTCTACACCATGGAATTGCTCGGCGATTCCTCCATGGCGACGCTGCAATGCGGGCAGATCGGAAGAGCACACGTCTGAACTCCAGTCACGATCAGATATCGTATGCC
>CALMYO010000192.1 GCA_937873685.1 uncultured Paracoccaceae bacterium | reverse complement strand
ATCCGGCGGAATCGGCATTCGCCATCCAGGGCAGCTACGCCCTGAACGCGAGCGACTTCATCCTCTGATCCCGGCCCGACGGCAGCCTATGGGCTGCCGTCGGGCATGGCGCGTGACGAAGCTCACCGAGCAGCGACGACGATCACTGGCGACATATCGGATTCCCGGGCAGAGATCGTCAGTGAGACGAAACCGCATGTCGCGGCAGTCGTCTCGATGGGGGCGACGATGCCAACTATAAATCGAACCAATGGCAATGACAAAAAATCGGCACGTCCAGTCACGACATCATAAACCTGCTGCGCGGCAACGATACCGGCATCGGCACCAACGGCAACGACGTGATGGAAGGCGGCGCGGGCGCCGACGTGATGGACGGCGGCGTGGGCGGTAACGACACAGCTGTCTACTGGAACGCCACGGCCGGCGTCACCGTCGCGCTGAATGGCGCTGCGAGCGGCGGCGAGGCGGATGGCGATGTCCTGACCGGCTTTGAACATCTGGTCGGATCGAGCTTCGACGACGTGCTCACCGGCGACGCCGGCAACAACCGCATCAACGGCCGCGACGGCAACGACGTGATCATGGGCGGCGACGGCGACGATCACCTGATCGGCGGCGCAGGCATGGATTCGATTGACGGCGGCAATGGCGTCGACACCGCTTCCTACGAGTTTGCGGGTTCCGGCGTCTCGGTCAACCTGTTCACCGGCGGCTATGGCGGCCGCGCTGGCGGCGACACCTATCGTTCGATCGAAAACGTGCTCGGCTCCGACCACGACGACATCATCACTGGCGACTTCCTTGCCAACCGCATCAGCGGTGGCCTGGGAGACGACGTGCTGAATGGCGACGGCGGCAATGACCAGCTGGTCGGCGGCGCAGGCGCGGATTCGCTCGATGGCGGCAATGGCGTCGACACCGCAAACTACGCCGGCGCCAGCGCGGCAATCGCGCTTTCGCTGGCAACCGGCGGAACCGCCGGCGACGCGGCCGGCGACACCTTCGCCAACATCGAATTCGTGGTAGGCACGAGCTTCGGCGACACGATCGCCGGCAACGACCGCAACAACCGCCTGACCGGCGGCGATGGCGCCGATTCGCTCGACGGTCTCGGCGACGATGTCATCACCGGCGGTGACGGTTTTGACGGGTTCTGGGTCCGCGATGCGGGGGGAGGCAACGACACCATCACCGACTTCTGGGCCGGCGACGGCATGACCGACCGCATCTGGCTCGGCGCCGATACCGGCCTGACCGACTGGGCTGCCGTGCAAGGCGCCTGGACGGACACGGTTGACGGCTTGCTGCTCACCTTCGCCAACGGCTCCGCCTTGCTTGAAGGCGTGCTGTCAACGGAACTGCGCGCCGACGATTTCATCCTCGCCTGAGTGCATGGAGATCGATGCAACGCGAAAGGCCGGTTTGCCGGCCTTTTTGCTTTTGGAAATGGCGGAACTGATCGCAACCTGTGACGTTTTGACGACATCGGACATGATCGGTTGACAATATCGGCCGAAACACCTATCGCCACTTCAATTGCGGCACCCTGATGGAACCCGCCAGCGCGGCGATAATGCCGTTTGCGCAAACTGGAATTACTCCGAACTTGACCAGCTTTTCTGAACTCGGACTCTCCCCGAAGGTTCTCGCCGCCGTTGAAGCGTCGGGCTATACCACGCCGACGCCGATCCAGGCCGACGCCATCCCCCACGCTGTAGCCGGCAAGGACATCCTTGGCATTGCCCAGACTGGCACCGGCAAGACGGCCGGCTTCGTGTTGCCGATGCTGACCCGTCTTGAGCGCGGCCGGGCGCGGGCGCGCATGCCGCGCTCGCTGATCCTCGAGCCGACGCGCGAACTGGCGGCGCAGGTTGAGGAGAACTTCGAGAAGTACGGCCAGAACCACAAGCTCAGCGTCGCGCTGCTGATCGGCGGCGTCTCGTTTGAGGAGCAGGATCGCAAGCTGCAGCGCGGCGTCGACGTCCTGATCGCAACGCCCGGTCGCCTGCTCGACCATTTCGAGCGCGGCAAGCTGCTGCTGACGGGTGTCGAAATCCTCGTGATCGACGAGGCGGACCGCATGCTCGACATGGGCTTCATCCCCGACATTGAGCGGATCTGCAAGCTGATCCCGTTCACCCGCCAGACGCTGTTCTTTTCCGCCACCATGCCGCCCGAGATCACACGGCTGACAGAGCAGTTCCTGCATGCGCCGGTGCGTGTCGAGGTGGCGAAGCCCGCGTCAACGGCCGCCACCGTGGAACAGAAGCTTGTCGGCGTCGGCAAGAAGGACTTTGAAAAGCGCGCCAGCCTGCGCGATCTCATCCGTGCGCAAACCGACATCAAGAACGGCATCATCTTCTGCAATCGCAAGAAGGATGTGTCGGACCTGTTCAAATCACTGCTGCGCCACGAGTTTTCTGTTGGCGCCCTGCACGGCGACATGGACCAGCACGCGCGCATGCAGATGCTGGCCGGTTTCCGCGAAAACAAGATCCAGTTGCTGGTCGCCTCCGATGTCGCCGCGCGCGGCCTCGACATTCCCGATGTCAGCCATGTCTTCAATTTCGACGTGCCGATCCACGCCGAGGACTATGTCCACCGCATCGGCCGCACCGGGCGCGCCGGCCGTTCCGGCAAGGCGTTCACGCTCGTCGACAAGACAGACAAGAAGTATCTCGACGCCATCGTCAAGCTGATCGGTCGCGACGTCGAATGGCTGAACGCCATTCCCGCTGATTCACCGGACACGCACGACGACAGCGAAAACGCCGGCCGCGGCCGCAAGCGCCGCAGCCGCGCCGACGAAAAGCCGGCGGCGCGCAAGGCCGAGACCAAGGGCGAACCGGCCGCGCGAAAGGTCGATGCGAGGGATGAAGCATCGGCGAAACCGGGCAAGGACAAGCGCCGGGACGCGATTCGTGAGGACAATGCCGCAAGGGCAAAGTCCCCGATGCCGGAGACGGAAGAAAAGCAGGCTCCCGCAGCAAAACCCGCGCCTACCGCACGTGCCGAAGAAAGACCGGCCGAGCGCAAGCGAAACGACCGCCATCGCGACCGCGATTTCGAGCCTGTGCCGCCCGGTTTCGGCAACGACGTTCCCGCCTTCATGCTGATCGGGCGGTAACGCGCCAGCCCGAGCATGTTCGGGCTGCATGAGCACCGGGCGCAAACGGCGGATCGCCTCGGCTCCCTCCTCCCCCTTAATGGGGGAGGTGGCCCGAAGGGCCGGAGGGGGTGGATACTGCAACCTCACCCCACCCCCGGCCGGAGCCTGT
>CALMYO010000191.1 GCA_937873685.1 uncultured Paracoccaceae bacterium | reverse complement strand
AGTTCGCCACCGCCGCGCCGCCCATGTTGAAGATGCCGCCGAGTTTGGCGCCGTCGACCTGCATGTCGCCGGCCGTGCCCTCAAGCTGCATGGCGGTGAGCGCATGCATCGAGACTCCGGTCGCGCCGATCGGGTGGCCCTTCGATTTCAACCCGCCGGACGGGTTGACGGGAAGGCGGCCGTCCTTCGCCGTCACGCCGTCGAGCGCCACGCGCGCGCCCTCGCCCGGCTTCGCCAGCCCCATCGCTTCGTATTCGATCAGTTCGGCGATGGTGAAGCAGTCATGCGTCTCGACGAAGGACAGGTCATCGAGCGCGACGCCGGCCTCGGCAAGCGCCTTCTGCCACGCCACCGCGCAGCCCTCGAAGCCGAGAATGTCACGCTTCGACATCGGCAGGAAATCCTGCACATGGGCGTTGGCGCGAAAGGCGATGGCGCGGCGCATGGCAAGCGCCGTGCCGATATCGGCGATCACCAGCGCGGCCGCACCGTCGGAGACCAGCGAGCAATCGGTGCGCTTCAGCGGTCCGGCCACATAGGGGTTCTTGTCGCTTTCGGCGCGGCAGAACTCGAAACCGAGATCCTTGCGCATCTGCGCATAGGGGTTGGCGACGCCGTTCCTGTGATTCTTGGCGGCGATTGCCGCCAGCGCGTCCGACTGGTCGCCATGGCGCTGGAAGTAGGCTGCGGCGATCTTGCCGAACACGCCGGCAAAGCCGGCCGGCGTGTCGCGGTCCTCCGGCAGGTAGGAGGCGCGCAGCAGGTTCTCGCCGATCTGCGGCCCCGGCGTCGTCGTCATCTGCTCGACGCCGACCACCAGCACCACGCGCGCGGCGCGCGCCTCGATGGCGCGGATGCCCTGGCGCACGGCCGCCGAGCCGGTGGCGCAGGCGTTTTCCACCCGCGTCGCCGGCTTGAAGCGCAGCCGGTCATCGGCCTGCAGCACCAGCGAGGCGGTGAAATCCTGCGCCGAGAAGCCGGCGTTGAAATGGCCGAGCACGATTTCGTCGACATCGTCTGCGCTTATACCGGCATGGTCGAGCGCCTCGCGCGCCACTTGCACGACAAGGCTTTCGACGGTCTCACCCTCAAGCCGGCCGAATTTCGAATGCGCCCATCCGACGATTGCCGCGGTCATTGCATCTGCTCCCTCGATGTTTTCAGGAATGCAGAATGGACCGGTCACCGCGCCGCGTAAAGGGTTTCGCAACCGGCCAGACAATGTCGCGAACGCGGCTTTGCGCGCGCGGCGCTTCCTGTTAGGGCAAGAGCCGGTTTCGCGAGGCAGGGGGTAACGGGATGATCGTCGTTCACGGCCGCAACACGTCGGTCAACGTGCAGATGGTGATGTGGGCCATCGCCGAACTCAACCTTTCGCACAAGCGGCTGGATGTCGGCGGTCCGCATGGCGGCACCGATGCGCCCGAATTCCGCGCCAAAAACCCGCACGGGCTGGTGCCGGCGATCGAGGATGGCGAGACGGTGGTATGGGAAAGTGCTGCGATCGTACGCTATCTCGCCGCGCGCTATGGAACCGAGACATTCTGGCCGCAAAACCCGTCGAAGCGCGCCGCGCTCGACATGTGGGCGGAATGGTGCCGCTCCACGCTCTACCCGGCCTTCATCGTCAATGTGTTCCTGCCGCTGGTGCGCACGCCGGCGCATGAGCGCGATGCAGCAGCGATGGCCCGCGCCTTCGATGTGCTGAAGCTGCTCGTCACGCGGCTCGACGCGCGCATCGGCAAGGGGCCGTATCTGGCCGGCGAGAGCTTTTCATTTGGCGACATTTTCGCCGGCCAACAGCTCTACCGCTACTTCACGCTGGGGTTTCCGCGCGCTGAGACGCCTGCGCTTGAGGCCTATTTCCAGCGGCTGACGCAGCGGCCAGCCTTCGCCGAACACATGAACATGTCGTTCGACTCGCTTCGCCATCCGCAGGCGTGAGCGCCCAGCCGAGAGCTTATTATGAGCAGCAAGGCACTGCCCGTCCACTCGCAGCACGATTTCGTCATCATCGGCTCCGGCTCGGCCGGCGCGGCGATGGCGTATCGCCTGTCGGAAGACGGCAGGACCAGCGTTGCGGTGATCGAGTTCGGCGGCTCCGATATCGGGCCGCTGATCCAGATGCCGTCGGCGCTGAGCTATCCGATGAACATGGGCCTCTACGACTGGGGATTTCGCTCCGAGCCCGAGCCGCATCTCGGCGGGCGCCGCCTCGCCACGCCGCGCGGCAAGGTCATCGGCGGCTCGTCCTCGATCAACGGCATGGTCTATGTGCGCGGCCATGCGCTCGATTTCGACCACTGGGCGGAATCGGGCGCGACCGGCTGGGGCTACGCCGATGTGCTGCCCTACTTCAAGCGCATGGAAACCAGCCATGGCGGCGAGGCGGGCTGGCGCGGCGTCGACGGGCCGTTGCATGTTCAGCGCGGCCGGCGCACCAACCCGCTCTACGCCGCCTTCGTGGAGGCAGGCCGACTGGCCGGTTTCGAACTGACCGAGGATTACAACGGTTCGAAGCAGGAAGGCTTCGGCGCGATGGAGCAGACCATCCATGGCGGGCGGCGCTGGTCCACCGCCAACGCCTATCTGCGCCCGGCGCTGAAGCGGGCGAATGTGCGGCTGATCAAGGCATTCGCCCGGCGGGTGACGATAGAGGGCGGGCGCGCGACAGGTGTCGAGATCGAGACCGGCGGCGCGGTGCAGGTGGTGCAGGCGCGGCGCGAGGTTATCGTCGCGGCCTCGGCGATCAACTCGCCGAAGCTGCTGCAGCTTTCCGGTATCGGCGACGGCGCGCTGCTTTCGGCGCACGGAATCGAGGTGGCCGCACACCGTCCGGGCGTCGGCGAAAACCTGCAGGACCATCTGGAACTCTACATCCAGCAGGAATGTTTGCAGCCCGTGACGCTGAATTCGCGGCTCGGCCTCTTTCCCAAAGCGCTGATCGGAGCCGAATGGCTGTTCCTGAAGACAGGGCTTGGCGCGACCAACCACTTCGAATCCTGCGCCTTCGTGCGATCGCGCGCCGGCGAGCCCTACCCCGACATCCAGTTCCATTTCCTGCCCGCCGCCATCCGCTATGACGGCAAGACGGCGGCCAAGGGCCACGGGTTCCAGGCGCATGTCGGGCCGATGCGCTCGAAATCGCGCGGTCATGTGCGGCTGTCATCGGCAGACCCGCGTGTCGCCCCGAAGATCGTCTTCAACTACATGAGCCACGACGACGACTGGCGCGATTTCCGCCATTGCATTCGCCTGACGCGCCAGATTTTCAGCCAGCAGGCGTTCGACGCGTTTCGCGGCCGCGAGATCCAGCCCGGCGAAGCGGCGCAGGACGACACGGCGCTCGACGCCTTCATCCGCGACCATGCCGAGAGCGCCTACCATCCCTGCGGGACCTGCCGCATGGGCCGCGCCGACGATGTCTTCGCCGTCGTCGATCCGCAATGCCGGGTGATCGGGGTAGACGGCCTGCGTGTCGCCGATTCCTCCATCTTCCCGCGCATTACCAACGGCAACCTGAACGCACCGTCGATCATGGTCGGCGAAAAGGCGTCGGATCACATTCTGAGACGCGAGCCGCTGGCGCCGTCGAACCAGGAACCGTGGGCGAATCCGCGGTGGCGCAAGAGCGACAGGTAGGGCGCGGGGCGGCTTTCACCTCCGCCAGCGGATCGAAACTTACATTTGATTTCCGGTTTCCGAAACGCGCGGTCATTCGAAGGTCATGGGCTCGGCAGGACGGCGATCCCGGACCTCCTCAAGTGCCTGTTCGAGCGCCTCGAAATCGGCATTGGTCAGCCCCATCCTTCGACTGATATCCGACAGGGCCGTGCCGAGCAGAACCCGACCTTCGGGACGCACGGCGGCTTCGAGGATGGCGCGCATCTCCGCCTCGGTGCTGCGATTGTGTTGCGCCGCGCGGACCTTCAGCGCGCGATGCGTCTCTTCGGAGAGATTGCGAATGGTAACAGCGGCCATGACGACGCCCTCCCTGAGGTGATTGCGATGCTATCAGACTGATGTAAATGATCGCAGTATTCAAGAGCGATGGCGGGCACTTACAACACCGATTTTTCCACAATCCTAGGCATCAGTAACTGTAATACACTGGCTTTCCATTTCTTCATTTGCGCCGATTCATGATTGCCTCTAATATATCTGAAGAGGTTCCTTCCCTATTAGCTTGCTCAATAATCCGACTACGTGCCGCTTTCTTATCTTCTTCATTGATATTTGCTTTGAAAAAGAATTCCTTCGGAGCAGACCCAGCTAATTGAAAGGCAGCTGATTGATTTCCGTGATCAACCAGAATAGGATTGAACTGGCCAGAAGGGTCAAACTTTGAATCGGCAGCGCGAATTTTTTGCTGCCACCGCGCGAATTGACCGGTAGATCTTAGGTAATCGAATTGTCTTGTTTGGTTCATTACCCAAGCTGGGAACGCAAATTTTCGAGCATATCTCGGATTTGCCGGGTTGAGAGTGGTTGTAAACACTGCCCGACCGCAAAGGCTAAATTCGAAACGATCATCGTTAATCGCGCTCGAAACTGCCTGATCCCAGTCATAAAACTGGCAATCGACATCATGAAGAGTTTGAATAAATTTCCAAAATTTTCCACAAAATTCATCCTGTGTGGCGACAGGTTCCTGAAAAACAAAAACACACGTCTTTATAACTGGATCCAATTCATCTGATATATTAAGGTATGAATCCCAATCAGACATTACGCTAAATGCGCTTTCAACAGATGACATATCGCGAATAACAGACATATATTGCTTTTCTTCAGCATTTGTGGTGCGGGCACCTATACATGGGTGCCCGCTTGTGAAGCCGGAGAACAATCTACCGAGGAAAGATTCAAGAAGTTCTGGCCTTCCTCCATCAACCGGCCTCGGGCTATCGTGCTTTTTCAAACTAAGAGTCTGTCCGGAAACAAGGCATTTATTTACAGAGCCTTCTGACCATCATGCGA
>CALMYO010000190.1 GCA_937873685.1 uncultured Paracoccaceae bacterium | reverse complement strand
AGTTGCGGTTGGCCCGCGTTTTCTGAACTGCTATGCTCCTATCTTCGGTTATCTCCCTGATATAAAAGGGTGATCGACCGGAGATAGGACATAGAAAATGAACTGCAAACCTAGAAAAGCGCCAGTTGTCCGGGATTTTTCTGCGCCTGTCTCCGCGACTGGTCGGAGAATCGAACAATGTTTTCATACTGTCGGTCCGTAAACTGAAACACGAACACATGGCCGCGTTCAGGAAGATTTCTTTCGATGCGACGAACATAGGCGTCGAACTGCTCCTTACCGTTGCAGAAGCGAAGATAGTTCGAAAACTGACTCATCTCAAAGCCTTGATCGAGCAGAAACATCCGGAAATCGTGAGCCGCCTTTCGCTGCTTTTTCGTCTCGACAGGCAAATCGAATGTTACAAGTATCCACATGAGCCTGTAGGCGGAAAGGTGCGTGGGCCCTCCGCCTTCCCCGTTGTGCTGTGTATGAAGCGTCGTCATGCAATTTCCGTTTTGCCGATGCCTGACAATGCCAGAGGAGATGGCGGAACCGGCAGGGAAAGTTCGCACTTCCCGCGCTCGAACGAGGTCGCCACCGAATGTGTCAAACGCACGGCGTGAGTCGAAAGCGGGCTGACGCCTTCGGGCGTTTCAAGGTCAAGGGATCCGAGTGAGGCCAGCACAGCTTTCGTGATCGGAGTGACGGTCACCTCACCCGTGGCAACAAGGTTGAAGACCGCCATGTCCACAATCGGCCGGTAAGGTTCCATCAAATCGTCCGCCAGGGCGAAAGCGTTGAACTGGTTTGAGTGGTGAACACCGAGGGTTGGGTGCAAACCGCTAGCGCAGATCGCGCGTGATAGTATTGCACGCACTACTGTATATCCATAGTTGAGCAATCCGTTCGCGCCTTCGGCCGCGGGGTCGCGTCTGAACTCTTTTCCCATCAGCAGCGGCCAGTATCGTCGGGCGGCTTGCGCTTCGACGTTGTCCGGATCTCCGGAACGAACGCTGCGTGCCAGCGTGTCGAAAGCGCCAGCTTCCTTTCCGCAAGCGCAGAGTACAGCGCCCTGCATTCTCACCTTTGCTGCGACAATCCTTCGCCATATCTGCTTCTTGAGCGGTTTGGTTGCTTCCGCTTGCGAACGAAGCCGCGCGCCTTGAAGATGGTGGCCAGAGACAGGCCAGACACAAGCCACCGGCGAATGGTTTTGTGCGCAGATTACGACCGGCACATTCCGTTCCGTGAACCTTACTAAGGCATTGTTCGACCAGGTTGTTCCATGTGCATGGACAATCAGCGCGCCAATATCGTCAAGCGGTATTCGGCCGCGCTCGACACGGCCTTCGCTTATTATTAGAAAGCCACGATGAACGGCCAAATGCAGGCCGTCTGTCGCGATGTCGACAATTCGGTGCATGCTGACATGGTATCACTTCCCGGATCGAGCTCCCGATAAAGGTTAACTCTTGGTTAATCCCGCGGTCCCGGATCAAAAACAGTTCCCAATTCATCGACGCGCACCTGGCGAGCCTTCAGTTTTTTCAGGCCACCGGCTGTCGGGGAATTGTACTTGAAAGGATCGCTTTCGTCGGCATCCCGCGTCTTGAGGGTGCCGGCCTCATGCAGCGCGGCCAATGTCACCTGTCCATTGGCTCCGAATTTTACGACACGCATGAGTTGGCGTGCGCCATCGCGATCGATGGCGATTATATCGTTTTGATGCAGGCTGAGAATTTTCCTTGCCGTCGGATGTTGCAACCGCACATTGGACGACCATCCCGGCTGATGTGCGTCGAAAGTGGAGACCACTTCCGCTAACCATTTGCCGTCGAGCAATCTCCAAACGTCATAGCGGTGGTTGGAGTCGCCCTTGTATCCCTTGTACGCACGGCCGGATTTGTCGCGGACGTGTATTGTCTGCAGCGGTTCGACGATGCGGACATGACGCAGGTTGCGGAAGGGATTCGGCTTTCCATTGAGTTTCGGTTGCCTCGAAAACCGCAGCAACGCCTGCTCGAACTCCTTGCCACTCAGGCCTCTCGTCTCTTCCCAAAGCGTTTCGCGAAGCTGGCGATCCCGAATGGCATGCAGATCGGACGGCTTTTTGAATCCGCCAATCGGCTTGCGCCGAACGACCAGGTCGTTACCCTTGTTGTCCTTCTCGCCGGTCAGGCCGTAGGCGGTATCATTGTGCAGCTTGCCGGCGGTCTGGCCTTTTCCAGTAGCAAGGCCCGATCGGGACACCGTGCCGTGATCGGGCTTGTGGCTGACCACGGTGCTGGCAATCGCTTCTCGCAGTTCGTCGCGAAAGCTTGGCCAAGGCATTTCCACATCGGCGATCACCCGCTCGGTCCCCCTTTCCTCTTCGGCGGCAGACGCGGTCGCTAGTTTCTGGATCAATGCCCGGCTGGTGCAGGCGATTACCGCTGCGTCGATGGCATGATGGCGATGATCGAGACGATTCTTCTGTTTGACCGGATCTGAGTAGTTGTGATCGGGCAGAAGCTGGTTCAGTTCCCACTTTCTCCGCAGCAGCTCGGTCATGCGGCCAGGCAACGCGCGAACGTGGTTGTGGCGCCGCAATACGCCCTGGATGTCGGCTTCTTCTGCCGGGTAGAGCGCGGCAAGATAGCTCAGCGCCATGCGCGACACATACTGAGTGTCTGTTAACTGCCGCGCCATGAACCCTTCTTCGTCGGAAAACTTCTCCATAGCGTTTACCGCAAATCGCCATTGCTTGTTGCGCGGCAGATTGCCCGCGCGCGTCAGTATGGCGTCGTACCGGGATGACCACTCTGGCACATCGGCCGGCGCGCGATTGCGTTTTTGCCGGTTTGCATGCGCTTTGCACAAAATTCGATTGGACTGACCGTCGTCGAGCGTCCTCGAATATGGGAGGATGTGGTCGACATCCACCTCGTCGCTGAACAGCATACCGATGCTGATCGGTTCGCCGGAATACACGCAAACCCTGTTGAGTGGTTCCTTCGGGTTGAGTTCCTCCCAAAGCTTCAACCGCATTCGGTTGTACCCCGTGTCCGGCTGCCCCAACTCTTTCAGCTTGTCAGACCTGGCTTGCGCCTCACGAGTGTTCTTGCCGATATCCCGGTTGATAGCCTCGCGCTGCTTCTCGTTGAGTTTCAGTTCGCGCCCGAGTTCAATGGCAATTCGATCCGGCCTGCCGTGCCGACGAATGATTGCGTTGACGACGCGGCGCAACTGATTAAGTGCGATGTGCACTGTAGGATTGGTTATCCTGCCCTTGAAATCATCATAGGGATCGTCCGGATCTCCGCTTCCGGGCGGAATATGCCGTTCGAGGACTTCCTGGTAGTTCGGAAGGAAATCCAATCCTCCGCGGTTGGGATCGTCCTCCGAATTGGTGCGGCCGTAAACCCGTATAGCCGCTTCGGCTTCGGTAATCACGAAACCACTGTCGTCGGTCTCGTTTTTAAGCGCGTCCAGAAGTGCCATGAGCGCTGACTCCCCCAAACGTCCGTAACCCTCTGGCAGATTGATGTCGGCGACGAACCTCGCCTCATCAGCATGAAGACCGCAATGATCAACCAGCCAGTTGACGAGCACGTCTCGGTCTTCCTCATTGCGAAGCCTCGAAAGTATCTCCCACTGCCGCTCAATCGGAAACTCGACCCAGCGATTACCAAAAGCGCTCTGATCAGCAAGCGAAGCATGGACTTCGTCACCGACCAATTTGGTGCGGTTTTCACTCTCCTTGTTGAAACGCGTCCCTTGCGGGAGCCTCAAGCGCTTGCGCAACACTGAGAAAGTTGCGCTTTTTTTCGAACGCAGTTCCATCGCCAGAGCATCGCGCTGGTCCGGCTTCAGCTTGCGGGAAGTCTGGTCTTCGCCAATCACTTCGAGCTCGTTGACTTCCTTGTAGAGCCGGAAAGACTGAAATAGCGGATGCGCCTTCGGCATGCGCTCTTCGGCCGGATTATAGCTGCATTTTCCTGGCTTCGGTGCTTTGAGCGGTCGTTGGAAAAACATGATGTCGCGCAACAATCCGATTCGCTCCGGAGTCAACAGGGCCGGGTGAAACTCAGCCTGCTTTTCGCAGATCGCATCGAACTCGGCTTCCAACGCCGCTCGCGAGGGGTAATAGTCATATCCTTCCCCATTCGAATCGTCGCCGGTTTCCGGCCGCAGCCGCGTGCGGACGGAATTGCCATCCTTACGGCGCTTGAAGAGAAACTCCCCGTAGGTGCGAGAATCGGTTTCACTCATTGCGCGTCCAAGCCTCGATACTCCAATCGCGATCTTTCCGGCCTCGTTGTCCTTGCGATCGGTTTTGCGGTTCGACTTGAATCCGCGGCGCTGGTTGAGTTGGAACAGGACGCGGCCGATTTGATGCGCGTAGAGCGGTGCATCGAGCGCGCGGGCCCGCAATCCGTGAACACTGTTGTCCAATGCACCGTACTGACCGTCTCCGGTTGACGCGAGGAGTTTCTGGCGCGCAACTTCGTCGGCGGGCATCAGTCCGAATTCGGTCAAGGTTCGAAGCAGCGCGCTTCGGCGCGACAGATATCGGTCGCGCCGCCGGCGCATCGCCCGAGCTTCGCGCCGGGCGACCGCTAGCGACGTTTTCGATTGCGGGTCACGCCCAGCCATCTCGGCCTGCGAGAAAATCCGCACGCCGATGCCGACAATCCGGCCTTCAGGTGTCTGCCCCGGTTCGCCGATTGTTTCTACAAAGCACCAGCCGAGCGAATTGGTGCCGAGATCGATGCCAAGGGTTCGAATAGTCTGAACCATCGCCGGTCGCTCCAATCGCTTGAATTGCGGGCAAGGTTGACAGCACGTTTATGTTTTGGCAAGTTGGGATGTTCAGAAAACGCGGTCCAGCCGTTAACAAGCTGGAACAGCACCAGATAAGGCCAGCGCTCCGGCGCTGGCTTTTTCGTGAGCGGTTTCGTTCTCAAGTATCGCGTTTACATATGTGTCGCCTTGATTATCAGTGGTAGTGTTTTGGGAATCGAACCACCTCTATGGTTGAATTCAGGGGTAAATAATGGGGTACGTGTAAATAAGTTGTATCTAATAAAATATTTTTTTCAGTGGGTTGGCGTGAGATATGGATTCCGCCCCTGGCACCAGCTACCCTTTCCAAGATTGAACATAACTGCTTAAAAGCGGCCTAGTTTCAACGCCTTGGGCGTATCCCGATGCACATGCCTGCGCATGGCGGGCCCTTGCAGCGCAAAAAGTTGGGGGTAGTATGCAGGGGTATCGAAACCGATCGAACTTGCGCCCCCCCCAATGGCACTTTCTGACTTTGCAGTAAGCAGCGCCGAACCGCGCGAGAAGCCATACAAAATCGCCGATGGCGCTGGCCTCTATCTTCATGTGCAAACGAACGGGAAGCGTTTCTGGCGAATGAAGAGAGCCGGCCTCACAAATCTGCACAGTTGAGATGAGTGGATTTTCTGCCTGAAC
>CALMYO010000189.1 GCA_937873685.1 uncultured Paracoccaceae bacterium | reverse complement strand
ATGATGGTCAGAAGGCTCTGTAAATGAATGCCTTGTTTCCGGACAGACTCTAAGACAACTTGGCGGATTGCCGCGGTGACGTGCCAAACGCCCTGATTTCTCTTCCCCGCTCGCTCGGTCCGGCCCGGGTCCGCGCGGCGACAGGCAGATCAACCTGGCCGACCCCGACAGCCAGTTGATGCGCAAATCGGCGCGGCACGAATACCGCCAGGCCTACAATGCGCAGGCCGTGGTTGATGCCGACGGCTCGCAACTGATCCTTTCGACGAACGTCGCCACCACACCCACCGACCAGCCGACCTCTTGCGCAACCATCCTGTCGATGGAGCGCACGGTCGGGCTCGCGCAAACCGTACCGGGCGACGCCGGCTACGCCAGCGCCGGGGCGGTCGAGACCTTGCAGGCCAAGAACATCGAGCCGCCAGATCGCTGTTCGAACAAACTGCTCCAATTTGCCCGAGAAACGCTCTAGTTTGACGGCGCATCGACCCGTATATGCATCTCGACCGCGCATCGCCCGGGTCGCAAGGCCGCAACGCTTTACTCACCATCGGCCAGCATGGCATCGCCGAAACTTGCGCCCGTCGACCGCCCGCACCATATTGAGGTCGCGCGAATTTCACGGAGGCGCGTGATGGACAAGGTGCTGATCGGCGAAATTCTCGAGCCGGGCGACGACAAGACAACACAGAGCCGCTTCGAACGGGTCGGCCGCGACTTGTGGAAGACAGTGTTGCGCGCCGGCGCGCGCGTTCCGTTCATGGACGAGGTCGTGGCGTCCTGGTACTGCGCGCTCGATCCGCAGACGCCCTTGAAGGCGCGAGGCATCATCCTGGCGGCGCTGGCTTACTTCGTCATGCCGGCCGACATGGTCCCCGACATCCTTGCCCTCGTCGGCTTTTCCGACGACATAGCGGTGCTGACCGCTGCATTTGCAGCCGTGCGCAGCAACATCACGCCGGCGCACCGCGCTGCCGCCCGCGCCGCGCTGGAGAAACTGCGCAACGAGGCGTAAACGCCCTTTCCGACCGGCGGACCATCACGGACCGCCGCTGAAATCCGTATCCACCTTGGAATCGGCCTCAAGCGCCTTGCGCATGCGCCCGAATGCGAGGCGGATGCGCGACTTGACGGTGCCAAGCGGCAGACCCGCGCGTTCCGCGATCTCGCTGTGCGACAGCCCTTCGAAGAACGCCTGTCGCACCAGGATCAGCTGCTCGTGCGGCAGGGTGGCGAGCGCAGCCCGCACGCGCTCGTCGCGCTTCTCCGCATCGAGTTGTTCGCCGGGATCGCCCTGCGCCTCGGGCTGGAAGATCGGATCGGCCGGATCGATGCGGTCCGACTTGTCGCGCCGCGCCAGGTCGATGCGGCGATTGCGGGCGATACGAAAAAGCCAGGTCGACAGCGTGGCTTTCGAGGCGTCGAACAAATGCGCCTTGTGCCACAGCACGGTCATGGTTTCCTGCGCCAGTTCCTCCGCCGTCTCCCTGTTTGCGCCGTTTCGGCACAAGAAGGCGACGAGGCGCGGGGCAAAGAAGTCGAACAGCTCGGCGAAGGCGGTCCGGTCGCGGTCGCGCGCGACCGCCCCGGCAAGATCGGCAAACCGCTGTTTTTGTTCAGGCGTCATCTCGGGCCGCAGGTATCCGGTCTGCATGGCCATACAAACGCGGCAATTTGCCGGCGCTGTCTGGCCTTTGGTTTCTTCACAAGGTGTTTCACTTCCGTATTGAAAGTCAAACTGTTGCCGCTTTCTGGCGACAAGAAAATGAAAGCGGCTGCGGCCGCATGCGGGGTCGCGATCAGCGCCGCGACGCACTTGTCCGGTGTCGTTCACGGTTTCGTAACCCTGTTTAAGTCAAATTAAAGCAATCGGCCCGTCAGGGCCGCGCTTTGCATTGAATCCGAGACACCACTGACAGCTATCCGGTAGGGAAAATGTCACCGAAAACGATCGTCACCCTGTCAGCGGCGGCCGGCCTGATTGTCGCGGCAGCCACTTCAAACGCCATGGCGCAGACACCGAAACGAATCGGTTCGTTCAATGACTGGGGCGCCTATTCCTATCAGTCTTCGAATGGAACGGTGTGCTATGCGCTTTCCGTGCCGACAGTGAAGGAACCCGGAAACGTCGATCACGGCGACAATTTCTTCCTGGTCACCCAGCGCACCAGCCAGAACGTAACCTATGAACCGCAATTCATGGCCGGCTATACCTTGAAGGAGAACTCCAAGGTGCAGGTCAATGTCGACGGCAACGCCTTCACCCTGTTCACCAACGCGAATTCGGCCTGGGTGGAGAACGCCGCGCAGGAGCCGGCGCTGGTCAACGCCATGAAGGCCGGTTCGAAGATGGTGGTGAAGGCCACGTCGCGCCGCGGCACGCCGACGAGCTACGAATACTCGCTCAAGGGCATTTCGGCGGCCCTGAAGGCAATCAGCGCCTGCAAGTAGGCCCCACGCCCGCCTGACGACTGACCCATTCACCGCCGGCCCGTGACGCGGGCCGGCGTTTCATGTTAACGACAGCGCTTCTCCCGGCCGTTGCCTCGACGGTGCGGGCCGTTCGCATTTGGACTTGCCGCGATGACAGTCACGCTCGTTTCCGACATCTCCCGTCCGGCGCCCGTTCCCGCGCCGCGCGCCGCCGACAAGCCGGTGCTCGTCGGCCTGACACGCGAGAAGCTTGCCGAGGCGCTGCGGGGCGCCGGCGTCGAGGAGCGGCAGGTGAAGATGCGCGTGCAGCAGCTTTGGCATTGGCTGTATGTGCGCGGCGTCGACGATTTTTCGCGCATGTCCAATGTGTCGAAGGACCTGCGCGCGATGCTGGAGGAAAACTTCGCCATCGGCCGGCCGGAGATAGTCGAGGAGCAGATTTCCAACGACGGAACGCGCAAATGGCTGTTGCGCTATCCGCCGCGCGGCGCCGGACGGCCCGTCGAAGTCGAGACGGTCTACATCCCGGAGGAGGGCCGCGGCACGCTCTGTGTTTCCAGCCAGGTTGGCTGTACGCTCACCTGCTCGTTCTGCCACACCGGCACACAGAAGCTGGTGCGCAACCTGACCGCCGGCGAGATCGTTGGCCAGGTTTTGCTGGCGCGCGAGCGCCTCGGCGATTTTCCGGGCGCCGATGTGCCTGCCGGCGCGATTGTGCCCGCCGAAGGCCGCCTCGTCTCCAACATCGTCATGATGGGCATGGGCGAGCCGCTCTACAACTACGACAACGTGCGCGACGCATTGCTGGTCTTCGCCGATGGCGACGGGCTCTCGCTGTCGAAGCGGCGCATCACCTTGTCCACGTCGGGCGTCGTGCCCGAAATACCGCGCATCGGCGCCGAGACGGGGGTGATGCTGGCGATTTCGCTGCACGCCGTGCGCGATGACTTGCGCGACGAACTGGTGCCGGTCAACAAGAAATACCCGCTTGCTGCGCTGCTCGACGCCTGCCGCGCCTGGCCCGGCCTTTCGAACGCGCGCCGCATCACCTTCGAATACGTGATGCTGAAGGGCGTCAACGACAGCCTTGCCGATGCGCGCGATCTCGTGCGCCTGCTCAAGGGCATTCCGGCCAAGATCAACCTCATTCCGTTCAATCCGTGGCCGGGCAGCGCCTATGAATGTTCGGACTGGGAGCAGATCGAGCGCTTCGCCGATTTCATCAATGCCAACGGTTATGCCTCGCCGATCCGCACGCCGCGCGGCCGCGACATCCTTGCCGCCTGCGGCCAGCTGAAGTCGGAAAGCGAACGCATGCGGAAGACCGACCGGCTGGCGCTGGAGGAGATGATGATTGCCGGGCACGGCGAGGGGTGAGCGATTCCGGCGGTCGTCAGGTTCCGGATCGGCGGGCGCTCGAATGGCTGCGGTTTGTTGGCTGGGTGCTGCTCGGGTACGCCCTTGCGGTCACCGTCGCGGTGGTTGTCGTCATCGCAACCATCGCCGTGCCGGCCACGCTGCCGGATGGCGGGCGCTTCGGATCGATCCACAGCGTCATGCGCGATCTCTTTGCGTTCTTGTTTGCCGGCATGCTGTACACCGCCATCACGGCATGGCCGGGCTACCTATTGACGCTCACTTGGGGTTTCAAGCGCGACCGGCGGTCGGTGCGCTACTTCGCGCTTTGCGGCTTGCCGACAACACTGCTGGCAACCCTGCTGTTCGGCTACTTCTCCGGAGCGACATGGATGGCCGCACTTGCCCTGCCGCGCGCTGTACCTGGCATTTATCTTGGCGGCTTTCTCGGCGCGATGGCCTATGGCCACCTCATCGGCCGCTGGCTGGAGTGGCCTGCAAACGCAAGAGACACGTCGACGGCACAGCCAGATTCAGATTGATTCCGGTCAGAATTGCAATTATGTACAAATCTCCAAAGCGGAGTTTCGCCATGTCCAGCTACAGCGTCACCGATGCCCGCAAGAAGTTCGCCGACCTGATCGGCCAGGTGCAGTTCGGCGGCGAGCGTTTCACCATCGAAAAGCATGGCAAGCCGGTCGCCGCGCTCGTTTCGGCCGAGGACTACGAGATCCTGGAGGAACTCGAAGACCGCGCCCTGCTGAAGATGGCGCTGGAAGCGCTTGAGGAATACGAGAAGAACCCGGTCACATACACGCACGAAGAAGTTTTCGGCGATCTGCACGAGGATTGATCGCTCGTGTGGGAGCTTGAGTACGAACGCGATGCGCGCAAGCAGCTCAGGGCCATCCGCGATCGCGTGGAATTGCACAGGATCGAGCAGGCGCTGCTCCAATTGCGCCGCAATCCTCGCCCCGCCGGCGTCAAGAAACTCTCCGGCCACATCGATCTGTGGCGCATTCGCGTCGGCGACTGGCGGATTGTCTATCGCATCGAGGACGGTCGCCTGCTGATCCTGATCGTGACCGTGGCGAAGCGCGGCGAGGTGTATCGCAAGCTCGGATGACCGATTGCCTGCCTTGCCCGCGTCATGAGGTCGTGTAAAACACCGGCCAATGACGGATTCCGCCGCCCTTCCGGTTCCCCCGCCGCGACGCCCCACAACGCAAGAACGTGCATCGGCCTTTGGCGCATGGACGCATCCATTGGTCGTGGCCGGCCTTCCCGTGCTGTGGCTCACGCTGCTGGTGCTGTTCCACCAGACGCCGCAAATCGACCTTGCCGTCTCCCGCTGGTTTCATGATGCAGCCGATTGCGCCCTCACGGAGCGCTACTGCATCGAGTTTCCATTGGCCTCGGATCGCCTTGTCGGCGCGATCAGGGAAGTGCTGCACTACCTGCCCGGCCTCGTCGCGCTGCTCCTGTTAATGTCCGTCGGCGTGGACTTTTTCGAGGAACGCAATTTTTCCTTCGGCCGCACGCGCCTGAAATGCGCCGTGATCGCAGCTTTCGTGCTTGGACCGGGGCTGCTGGTGAACGGTGTGTTGAAGAATTTCTCCGGGCGCCCCCGCCCTCGCGACGTCGACCTGTTCGGCGGGCACCTGCCCTTTGCTTCGGCCGGAGAATGGACGCAGCATTGCCTGGCCAACTGTTCCTTTGTTTCCGGAGAGGCGGCAGGCGGCTTTCTCCTGATCGGCCTTGCGCCGCTGTTCCCGCCGGACCAGAGGCTTCGCGCAGCTGTAGCGCTTTCAGCGGTTGCTTTCGCCACGGCGGGAATGCGCGTCGCCTTCGGCGCACATTTCCTGTCGGATGCGTTGCTTGGCGGCTTATCCACGCTGATGGTGTTCGCCCTGCTTGCGGTTTTGGTGGAGTACTGGAACGGTCGTATTCGACGATAGTCGTACTTGAACCGGCGCTTGCCATTGTTCGCGCGTCGCCTATGATCGTGCTTGCAATTTATAAAGTGGCGACCAGGGAGGATATGCCATGACAGACAAGACGGTTTCACGCCGCAGTTTCCTGAAGACGACAACCATCGCCGCCGGCGCAGCGGCTGCGACAGCTCCGCTTGCTGCTCCGGCCGTTCTTGCCCAGGCGCCGAAAACCCTGAAGATGCAGTCGTCCTGGCCGGCGTCCGACATTTTCCAGGAGATGGCGCAGCAGTATGTCGAGCGCGTCGAGGCGATGTCCGGCGGCCGCTTGAAGATCGACCTGCTCCCCGCCGGCGCCGTCGTCGGCGCCTTCGCAGTGCAGGACGCCTGCCATGACGGCGTGATCGACGCCGCCCACACCGTCCCGGTCTACTGGTACGGCAAGAACAAGGCCGCCTCGCTGTTCGGCACCGGCCCGGTCTTCGGCTGCGACGCCAACCAGATGATCGCCTGGCTCTACCACGGCGGCGGCTACGAGTTCTATCGTGAGCTCACGCAGGATATCCTCGGCCTCAACGTCGTCGGGTTCCTGTCCTTCGGCATGCCGGCCCAGCCGCTCGGCTGGTTCAAGAGCGAGATCACCGACGCCGCGCAGCTTTCCGGCCTGAAGTACCGCACGGTCGGCCTCGCCGCCGACCTGTTCCAGGCAATGGGCGCTTCCGTTGCGCAGCTTCCTGGCGGCGAAATCGTGCCGGCGATGGAACGTGGCGTCATCGACGGCTTCGAGTTCAACAATCCGACCTCCGACAGCCGCTTCGGCGCACAGGATGTCGCCAAGAACTACATGCTGTCGTCGTACCACCAGGCCTCGGAATCCTTCGAGTACATCTTCAACAAGGACACATTCGAGGGGCTCGAGCCGGACCTGCAGGCGATCCTGAAGTACGGTGTGGAGGCGGCGCATCTCGCCAACTTCGCGCTCGCCATGAACCAGTACTCGGCCGATCTTGCCAAGTTGCAGACGGAAGCCGGGGTTAACGTCAAGCGTACGCCGGAATCGGTGCTGCAGGCCCAGCTTGCGGCATGGGACAAGATCCTGCCGCCGCTGATGGAGGATCCGTTCTTCGCCAAGGTGGTCGACAGCCAGAAGGCGTGGGCGGAGCGCGTGGTGTTCTATTCGCTGAACAACGCTCCCGACTACGAGCTCGCCTACAAGCACTATTTCCCGGGCAAGATGTAACTCCTCGTCGGGGAGAAGCGATCTGCCGGGCGGGGCATGGCCCCGTCCGGCTTCGCATGATCGGGAGGAGTGATTGCAGTCCTACATCCGTTTCGCGGACAACCTGTCCGCATGGTTCGGCAAGGTGTTCGCCTGGTGCGTCCTGGTGATGACCTTCGGCGTCGGCTACGAGGTTTTCGTGCGTTACGTGCTGAATTCGCCGACGCCCTGGGCGTTCGACCTCAGCTACATGATGTACGGCACCATGTTCATGATGGCCGGCGCCTACACGCTCTCGCGCGACGGCCATGTGCGCGGCGATTTCCTCTATCGCCTCTGGCAACCGCGCACGCAGGCCAAGGTCGAACTCGTCCTTTATTTCATCTTCTTCTTTCCGGGCGTGCTGGCGCTGGTGTTTGCGGGCTGGAAGTTCGTCAGCCGCTCCTGGCGCTACCTTGAAGTCAGTTCGATGAGCCCGGCCAACATCCCGATCTACCAGTTCAAGACGGTAATCATCGCCGCAGGCGTGCTGCTGGCGATCCAGGGCCTCGCGCAGGTCTTCCGCTGCATCATCACCATGCGCACGAACGAATGGCCCCGGCCGGAGGAAGACGTCGAGGAAATGGAAAAGAAGCTGCAAAAGGAAGGTCTTTCCGCGCTGCATCATGCCAGCGAGGCGGTGGACGTCGTCGAGCCGGAGCGCAAACGCACATGACCGACCCCCAAATCGCCCTGCTGATGCTGGGGCTCTTCATCGTCGTCATCATGCTCGGTTTCCCGATCGCCTTCACGCTGATGGCAATGGGCATCGGCTTCGGCTACTATGCCTATTTCGATGCCGAACGCATGAAGCACCTGTTCGACAACAGGATTTTCGACCTGTTCGTCAACCAGACCTATTCGGTGATTTCCAACGACGTGTTGACCGCAATCCCGCTGTTCCTGTTCATGGGCTACATCGTCGAACGCGCCAACATCGTGGACAAGCTGTTCGAAACGCTGTCGATCGTGGCGCGGCGCGTTCCCGGATCGATGGCCGTCGCCGCCTTGGTCACCTGCGCGCTGTTTGCCACCGCACCCGGCATTCTCGGCGCGGTGGTCACGCTGATGCGCCCGTTCGCGCTGCCGGCGATGCTGAAGCAGAATTACGACACCCGGTTCGCGTCCGGCGTCATCTGCGCCGGCGGAACGCTCGGCATCCTCATCCCGCCCTCGATCATGCTGATCGTCTATGCCGCCGCCTCGGGCGTCTCGATCGTGCGGCTCTATGCCGGTGCGCTGCTGCCCGGTTTCCTGCTTGCCGGCATGTACCTCGTCTACATCGTCGTGCGCGCCATGCTGCAGCCGAACCTTGCACCGAAATCGCCGGAGCCCGAGCAACCGATACCGGCCGCGCAGGTGGCCTGGATGCTGTTGACCTCGTTCTTCCCGCTGGCCATCCTCATCCTGTCGGTGCTCGGCGCCATCCTGTTCGGCCTTGCAACGCCGTCGGAAGCCGCCGCAATCGGCGCGTTGGGCGGTCTCGTGCTTGCGCTCGCCTATCGCGGGCTGACCTGGACGCGGCTGCAGGAGTCGGTTTACCTGACGGTGCGCACCACCGCGATGGTGTGCTGGCTGTTCGTCGGTTCCTGGACCTTCTCTTCGGTGTTCTCCTATCTCGGCGGCGAGGAGGTAGTGAAGGAATTTGTCACCCATCTCGACCTGACCCCGCTGCAGTTCCTCCTGCTTGCGCAGCTGATCATCTTCCTGCTCGGCTGGCCGCTGGAATGGTCTGAGATCATCATCATCTTCGTGCCGATCTTCCTGCCGCTGCTGCCGCTGTTCAATGTCGATCCGCTGTTCTTCGGCATCCTTATCGCACTCAACCTGCAGACCTCGTTCCTCACACCGCCCATGGCGATGTCTGCCTACTACCTGAAAGGAATAGCGCCACCGCAGGTGCGGCTGACGCAGATCTTCTCCGGTTCGCTGCCCTATGTCTTCATGGTGTTCATCACCATGGCGATCCTCTATGTCTTCCCGCAGGTGGTCTATACGCTGCCGCAACTGTTCTACGGCCGGTAAGGAGCAAGCATGGAAAACCGCATCCCGGCCCTGATCGCCTTCGCCCTGTTTGTCACCTTCTTCGCCATTCTCGCCTTCTCGGTGAAGCGGCTGGACATGGGCATCGTCATCGCCATCGGCATCGGGCTTGCCGGCTACGACCTGTGGCGGCAACTGCAGCCGCGTCGCTGAAACGGGTACGGCCGCGGTTCGCGGCCGCAACGCTGCTTGTGCGCATCGGCGGCGACGTGATACGGGCGCACCGTCTCATGTCCAGGAGCGGAATGCGCATCAATGTCGAAGTGGAAAGACGTCAAGAAGGTCGTGCTCGCCTATTCCGGCGGTCTCGATACGTCCATCATCCTCAAATGGCTCCAGACCGAGCTCAACGCCGAGGTGGTGACCTTTACCGCCGATCTCGGCCAGGGCGAGGAGCTTGAGCCGGCGCGCCGCAAGGCGGAGATGCTCGGCATCAAGGACATCTTCATCGAGGATGTGCGCGAGGAGTTCGTGCGCGACTTCGTCTTCCCGATGTTCCGCGCCAACACGGTCTACGAAGGCAACTACCTGCTCGGCACCTCGATTGCCCGGCCGCTGATCTCCAAGCACCTTGTCGAGATTGCCGCCAAGACCGGCGCCGACGCCATCGCCCACGGCGCCACCGGCAAGGGCAACGACCAGGTGCGTTTCGAGCTCTCCGCCTACGCGCTGAACCCGGACATCAAGGTGATCGCGCCCTGGCGTGACTGGAGCTTCAAGAGCCGCACCGACCTGATCAACTTCGCCCGCGACCACCAGATCCCGGTGCCGAAGGACAAGCATGGCGAAGCGCCGTTCTCGGTCGACGCCAACCTGCTGCACTCCTCCTCCGAGGGAAAGGTGCTGGAGGATCCGTGGCAGGAAGCGCCGGAATACGTGCATATGCGCACCATCTCGCCGATGGACGCGCCGGACGCGCCGACCGACATCGAGATCGATTTCAGGCGCGGCGACGCCGTTGCGGTGAACGGCAAGGCGATGAGCCCGGCAACCTTGCTGGCTGCGCTGAACGATCTTGCCCGCGACAACGGCATCGGCCGCATCGATCTCGTGGAGAACCGTTTCGTCGGCATGAAGTCGCGCGGTGTCTACGAGACGCCCGGCGGCACCATCCTGCTCGCCGCCCACCGGGCGATCGAATCGATCACGCTCGACCGCGGCGCCGCGCACCTGAAGGACGAGATCATGCCGCGCTATGCCGAGCTGATCTACAACGGCTTCTGGTTCTCGCCCGAACGCGAGATGCTGCAGGCGCTGATCGACAAGAGCCAGGAAGACGTGGAAGGCACCGTGCGCCTGAAGCTCTACAAGGGCAATGTCATGGTCACCGGCCGCAAGTCGCCCAAATCGCTCTATTCCGACAAGCTGGTCACCTTCGAGGACGACCAGGGCGCCTACGACCAGAAGGACGCCGCCGGTTTCATCAAGCTGAACGCACTGCGCTTGCGCACGCTGGCGAAGCGGCGACGCGGCGGATGAGCCGAACAGCGCCATCAGTAACTGCATGCGCGCGGGCGCACGCGGAACCGTGAGCGCGAATACCGCCCCGCCGCCGCGCCGGCGCCGGCCGGCGCCAAACGAGCGCTCGCGGGTGGCGCGTGCGCGTCTGCTCACGCTGTCTTTGTTCTGCATCGCCTTCGCCGCGGTTGCTGCCGGCGGCTGGTACTACTGGCAGCGCGAGCGGGCGCCGACCGTGCTGGTCATCGGCGCCGGCCCGTTCGATTCCGATGCTTACCAGTTGATGCGCGAAGTCGCGGAAGTCGTGCAACGCTCCTCGGACCGGCTGCGGCTCGACATCCGCGCCACCCGCGATCCGTCCGAGAACATTTCCAGGCTGAACGCACACCGGATTGATCTGGCGGTTGTCCGCGCCGATACGCCGGTTGTGGCGGATGTGCGCGTGGTCGCAGACCTTTACCCCGATTATCTGCACCTGATCGTGCGCGACGACGCCCCGGCCTGGACGGTGCCGGAGATCGTCAACACCAACATCGTCATTCCCGAATTCGGCACCGACGCATTTCGCACCTTCTGGGTCGTCGGCGATCACTATGACTTGCCGATCGACAAGTTCCGCTGGCGCGCGCGCGCGTTTTCCGAAGCGGCGCCGGAGCTTCTTGCCGGGCGCATCAACGCGCTGTTTACGGTGCGCTCGGTTCGCGATCGCGCGCTGCTGCGGCTGTTTGAGGAAGCGCAGTTGAAGCGCATCAAGCTGCGCTACATCCCGATTCGCCAGGCTGAGGCGATTTCGCTCAAGCGCCCGTTCCTGCACCCAGCCGTGATCCCGTCCGGCTCTTTCACCGGGGCTTCGCCCGTGCCGGTGATCGACACCCCAACCGCCTCGGTCTCGCGCATCCTCGTCACCCGCGAGGATGTGGACGATGAGGCGATTCGCCAACTGACCGAGGTGCTGTTCGAGCACCGCCTCGATCTCACCATGCGCTTTGCGCTTGCCTCGGCCATTACAGCGCCCGACCAGACGCGCGGCCTGTCGATGCCGGTGCATGAGGGCGCCGAAGCCTTTTACGAGCGCGACGAGCCGAACTTCCTGCAAGCGAATGCCGAACCACTTGCGCTCCTGGTGACGCTGTCAATGATCATGCTCTCGGCGCTTTTCACGCTGCGCTCGCGCCTGCTGTCGACCCAGAAGAACCGCGCCGACACCTACAATTACCGTTTGCTGGAGATCGCCGCATCGGCCCGCGCAACCCGCTCGCTTTCCGAACTGCGCGATCTGAAGAAGGATCTTGCCATAGTTCTGGAAACGGTCGTCGTGGCTCTGGACACCGACGAGGTGACGGATGAGGGCTTCCAGTCCTTCTCACTGCTGTGGGATTCGGTGCGCGACCAGATCAACGACCGGATCGCCGATCTGAAGGAACGCGGCGCAGCCGAAGCCTGACCTGACGGCGCGCACAAGGCAAGAGATGTGAGCGGTTTGGGGAAGCGCCGCCGCACGGGGGTTTTCCCTCCCCCTTGTGGGGAGGGTGTCGGCGAAGCCGACGGGTGGGGGTCAGGGCCATCGCTATGCGCCAGAAAAAGCGATGGAGATCCAACTGCTTGTCGATGCACAGGCACCCCCACCCCCGGCCTTCGGCCGGACCCTCCCCACAAGGGGGAGGGAAAACCCCCGTGCGGCGGCGCTTCGGTTCAAGCCGGCCCGACTTTTTCGCCCGACAGTCCGGCGCAAGTCGACGGCATCTGCCCTTGGCGCTTCGTTGCGCGTCGCCTATGTGCATGCGACACCCTGACATGGACCCGACATGACCGAAACCCCGCTCACTCCCAACCCCGCCCTGACGAACTGGACAGAGCCGCTCGGCCTGCCGGAATTCGCGGCCATCACCGACGAAGACTACAAGCACGCCTTCGACGCCGCGCTCGCCGCTCACCGCGCCGAAATCGACGCGATTGCCGCGCAAACCGCCATGCCTTCCTTCGACAACACCATCCTTGCGCTGGAACGGGCCGGCGAGGCGCTGTCGCGCGTCTCCGCCCTGTTCTGGCTGAAGGCCGGCACCGACACCAATCCGGCGATCCAGACCCTGGAGCGCGAGATCGCGCCGGCCATGTCGCGCCATTTCTCGGCGGTCGCCATGAATGCGGCGCTGTTCGCCCGTGTCGATGCGCTGTGGCAATCGCGGAAAGAACAGGACTGGACCGTCGAACAGGCCCGCGTGGTGGAGCGCACATGGAAGGGCTTCGTGCGCGCCGGCGCCGCGCTCGGCGCGGACGACCAGAAGCGCCTTGCGGCAATCGGCGAGCGTCTCGCCGAACTCGGCGCGTGCTTCGGCCAGAACGTGCTGGCCGATGAATCCTCCTGGGCGCTGATCCTTGAGGCCGAGGCCGATCTCGCCGGCCTGCCGCCCTTCCTGCGCGACGCCATGGCGGCGGCGGCGAAAGCCCGCGGCCATGAAGGCAAGCACGCGGTGACGTTGTCGCGCTCCATCGTCGTGCCTTTCCTCACGCTTTCCGAGCGCCGCGATCTGCGCGAGCAGGCCTGGCGGGCCTGGACTGCGCGCGGCGAGAATGGCGGCGAGACCGACAACCGCGCCATCATCGCCGAGACGCTTTCGCTGCGCGCCGAACGTGCCCGCCTGCTCGGCCATGACAGTTTCGCCGCACTGAAACTCGACGACACCATGGCCAAGACGCCGCAGGCGGTGAACGACCTGCTCGGCACGGTATGGGAAAAGGCGCTTTCCGCAGCGGCGGCCGAGGAGATGGAACTGCAGGCGGTCGCGGCGTCTGCCGGTCTGAACCACGATATCGCCGGCTGGGACTGGCGCTTCCTTGCCGAGCAGCTGAAGGCGCAAAAGCACGCCTTCTCCGAAGGCGAGTTGAAGCCCTACCTGAAGCTTGAGCGCGTCGCCGAAGCGGCCTTCGATGTGGCGGGCAGGCTGTTCGGCCTCACCTTCATCCCGCGCCCGGATGTCGCAGGCTGGCTGCCGGACGTGAAAGTGTTCGAAGTGCGCGAGAAGGACGGCGCGCTGAAGGGCGTGTTTCTCGCCGATTACTTTGCCCGCCCCTCCAAGCGATCCGGCGCCTGGATGAGCGCGCTGCAGGGACAGCATGCGATCGATGGCGGCCGCATCCCGATCATCTACAACGTCATGAATTTTGGCGGGGGCGATCCCGCCCTGCTGTCGCTCGACGATGCGCGCACCCTGTTCCACGAATTCGGACACGCCCTTCATGGGCTGTTGTCGGACGTGACCTACCCCTCGGTCGCAGGCACCGCGGTGTCGCGCGATTTTGTCGAACTGCCCTCGCAGCTTTACGAACACTGGCTGACCACCCCGCAGGTGCTGTCCGCCCATGCCCGCCACCACGAGACCGGCGAGGCGATGCCGCAGGCGCTGGTCGACAAGGTGCTGGCGGCGCGCAATTTCAACGCCGGTTTCGACACGGTTGAATTCACCGCCTCGGCGCTGATCGACATGGCGTATCATGCGCGCGCCGACGCACCGAACGATCCGGCCGCTTTCGAGGCGGCGGAGTTGCAGCGTCTCGCCCTGCCGGCGGCAATCCCCATGCGCCACCGCAGCCCGCATTTCCAGCATGTCTTCGCCGGCGAGGGCTATGCGGCAGGTTACTACAGCTACATGTGGTCGGAGGTGCTCGACGCCGACGCGTTCCAGGCCTTCGAGGAAGCCGGCGATCCGTTCGACCCCGCGACCGCCGAAAAGCTGCGCCGTCATGTCTATGCAAGCGGCGGTTCGCTCGACCCGGAAGCCGCCTACATCGCTTTTCGCGGCCGACTTCCGACACCGGACGCGATGCTGAGGAAGCGCGGCCTGGCATAACAGCGGCGATCTGCTTTTCGCTATTGACGGTTGTGCGGCCGCCTGCTGGAATCCCCTCGAACACACGGGAGGCATGCCATGGCCGCACTCGACGCCGAACTCTGGAACCCGGTCTCCAGGACCCGCGCCGTATTCACCATGCCGGCGAAGGAGGGCCAGGGTCGCCTGCTTGAGGTGGACTGGTTCGTGGCGCCGGGCGAGCGGCTGCCGTCGGGCAAGCATGTGCATGAAGGGCCGCAAGGTTTCATCGGCGAGCGCTTCACCGTTTTTGCCGGCCAATGCACGATGGTAGTTGGCGAAAAACGCATCGACGCGGCGACGGGCGACGTGGTGGAAGTGCCGGTCAACACTACCCATGTCCACCCGTGGAACACCGGCGCGAGCGAACTGCATGTGCGCCAGTCGATCACGCCGGACAAGCCGAACCTTGCGCTGACCTCCGGCGTTGAAAAATTCTTCGAATCGCTTGTCGGCTTCTCGCAAACCGGCAAGGCCGACCGCGACGGCAACATTTCCAGCATACTGCAGCAGGCGCTGACGATCAACACTTTCCTGATGCCGTGGACCTACCCTGCCGGCATCCCGGCGCTTGTGCGCACCCCGGCCTTTGCCGTGATGGCGGCGCTGGCGCGCTTGACCGGCCTGAAGCCCTATTGCGCGCCAGACTGGACGCTGCGGGGGTGAACGACAGCCGCCGAAGCTGCGGGCGGTGCAAATAGCCCGCAGCTTCACCCCAAAACAGCCCATCTCTTTCAAACAATCCCAGGGCTTGTCCCCGGGAACCATCCTCCAGCCATCGGCGAGCGCGGTTTTGGGCCCAGGGACTAGAGCGGCATTCGATCAGGCTGAATCGCGTGGGATTCCCGAATCAGTCGCTTT
>CALMYO010000188.1 GCA_937873685.1 uncultured Paracoccaceae bacterium | reverse complement strand
GACGCCGCGCGAAATCGTCAGGAACGGGTACATGACCTGCGCCTCGCGAAAGGTGTCGGAGGCAAAATTGGTCAACATCGTCACATCGCGACCGCCTGCTATCAGACTTTCCAGGATCGCGACCGTTCCGTCATAGGCGTGGCTCACCATCTCGCGCCAATGGCGGCGAAACAACGGGATCTCGTTCACGAAATCCGGATTGGCTGAAAGCGCCAGCGCCTCTGCCTCGTCCCAGCCCCGGCCGCGATCCTGCTCGATGTTCCAGTCATGATTGCAGACATGGGTCAGGAAATGTCGGCGACGATCCCCGTCCGGGATCAACCGACGAAACGGTATTTCGGGATCGTAGTGGATCAGCACACGCCCGATATCGAAAACAATGTGGTCGATTTTGACGGTCATTCAGTGCTTCCCTGTTGTCGGCGGCTTGGCGGAACGGAGAAGGCGTCCGGCACGGCGCAGGCAATCGCCTTTTTCATTACGCTCGGCAAGGCTTCACCTCCCAGTTCTGCCGGTTGCGACCACCAGCAACCGGGCGGCGCGGTGGATGTGGGGATATCTGCGCGCCAGACTTCGAGCTTCAGTTCGAAATGGGTAAAGACATGGCCGATGACGCCCGCCTTACGCCATTGGGCGCAGAATGGCGCGGCTCGCGCGTCGGTTTCGCCGTCGTTACGGGCGGTCCAGCCGCTGCCCGGCGGCTCGGCCATCGCGGCCAGCAAACCGCGCGGCGGACGTTTGCGCAACAGGATCGCGCCGTTTGGCGCGACGGCAATGTATGCTGCGCCCTTTCGCTGCGGTTTGGGCGCTTTCTGCGCCTTCAGCGGATAAGCGAGCGGATCGCCTGCTCGAAAGGCCGCGCAGCCTGAATTCACCGGGCATAACGCGCAGACCGGCTTGCGCGGTGTGCATATGGTCGCGCCAAGATCCATCATCGCCTGCGCGAAATCGCCGGGACGTGCGCCTGGCACGGCCTGCGCCACGATCCGGCGTATCAGACCCTTGGCCTGCATCACCGGAACGGCGATCGCAGCATGGCGGGCGATCACACGCTCCACATTGCCGTCGACAACCGCAACCGCCTCGCCGAAAGCGATCGCCGCGATTGCGGCGGACGTGTACTCGCCGATGCCGGGAAGGCGACGCAGGCGCGCGGCCGATTGCGGGAATATGCCGCCATGGCCGGCGACAACGACTTCGGCGCATGCCTTGAGATTGCGCGCGCGCGAATAATAGCCAAGTCCGGCCCAGGCCTTGAGGACATCATCCTCACTGGCCGCCGCCAGAGCCTGAACACCAGGCCAGCGCTGCGTGAACTCGGCAAAAAAGCGTCCCACGGCCGCAACCGTGGTCTGCTGCAACATAATCTCCGACAGCCAGACCCGGTATGGATCGGGCCGTACGCCGCGCAGCGTGTCACGCGGTCCGACCCGCCATGCAAGCTGGCGTGCGTTGCGGTCATACCAGAACAACAGTTCTTCTACAGGGAAAGGCTTGTCTGGCGCATCCATATCGGCGACACTCGTTTTCGGTCCACGCAATACAGCTCATGTTCACATCAGCAAGCCTGTTCTGGCGGGATTTTCTCGGCCGGGCGCATCCGGATCGGGAGAACCGGCTGTTCGCCTTTCTTTTCGGGTTGGTCGCGCCGATCGGCGGCAGCCTGGTTTCGGTCCTGTTCTGGATGGCCGTCGTCTGGTCGGCCTTTGGTTGGTTGCGTGGATGGCACCGCGCGCCGTGGCGGGCGGGCCCAAGCCGTGTGGTGTTCGCATTCCTCGCGTGGTTCGCCATCAATGCGATCTGGACTATCGCAAACAATGGAATACCGGCGTCATACCTGTTGGTGTCGCCGTTTGCTTTCGTCGGCGCGCTGTTCCTGATCGAACCGATGCGCCGCAGCGATCCCGGCGCGCTGCTCGACCTCCTGATGATCGGCGCCGCAACAGGGGCTCTGTGCGGCCTTTTGCTCGCGCTGTGGCAGGTGTCGGGCGACTTGCCCCGCGCAGAGGGCGCGACGGGTAACGCCCTCGTCTTTGCGACCGTCTGCGGTGTCGCCATGGCGTTGTCGCTGAATCTTCACCTTCGCAGCGACAGCTGGAGACGCAATCTCGGACTGGCCGGTTTCGCAGCTGCTTTCGCCTGTTGCATCCTGTCGGGCAGCCGCATCGCGGTCGCGATCGTACCGGTGGCCATAGGGGCCGTCCTGCTCGCACAGGACGCACCCCGCCTGCTGCAATTCTCGCGGCGCGTATCCGCTGTGGTCTTGCTCGCGGCGCTGCTCGGCGTCAGCATGTGGAGCATTACTTCCACGGAGCGATTCGAAACCATGCTGGACGACTTGTCGAACGCGCACATTACGGCCGATGCCCGCACGTCCACAGGGCAGCGTATCGTCATGTGGCGCGCCGCGACTGCGGCCGTTGCGGACCGGCCACTTGCCGGCTACGGCATCGGCGGCCGGATGGGGGCGGTCGATGCACATGTTCGCGACACCCCGCAGGTTTTCGGGAATTTCCGTCACCCACACAACGCCTACCTGTCAGCGATGCTCGATGCAGGGCTGGTCGGCCTGTTCGGGCTTGCGGCTGTGCTGTTAGCCCCGGTCGCCGTGGTGCTTCGCGCCGGCCGCGACGCGCTTTACCCGACCAGGAAAGCCTTGATGCTCAGCGTCGTGGCGATCTATGCCGTAAGCGGTTTGACCAACCTGATGTTCGGTCACGATATCCTCGACACACTGTTTCTTGCGGTTGTTGCGACCGTTGTCGGTTCCTTGCCGCCAACAGGCGAAGGAGCCGGCGCGATCTCCGCGAACGCGCGACGCTCCCCGGGCTTGCGCGAGAAACTGGGCGGCGTATGATCCTGTGAAAGCAGCGGGCTGGAGTATCCGGCTGTTCACAACAGGTGTGGTTCCGACAATGACCTCTTGGTCCGCAGTCCGAGAACTGCGACGAACAGCGCCGGTGGACTTCAACAACCGGCTGTTCGTGTTTGCCTGGGCGCTGACGCCCGCAGTCGCTGGTTCTGTGGTATCAATCCTTTTGTGGATGTGCCTCGTCTGGGCTCCGGTGCGCGCGCTGTTGATGCCGCTGGATTACCGGCTTTCGCCGCTCGACCGCCGGTTTGCCTGGCTCATGACCAGCTACGGCGTCGTGCATGTCGGCTTCTCGCTCGCCATGGGCGGGTTAGCTGCTGTCACGCCGCTGCTTGCCGTGTTTCTGTTCTTTTCGCCATGGCTGCTCGTGCCGCGACTGCGGATCACTCCGGAGGCGGAATTGTTGCCGCTTCTGGCCTGCGGCGCGGCGTGCGGCGCGATACTTGCCGCCTTGCTCGGCATCGCGCAGTACTATCTGATTTCGTTCCGGGCGGCCGGAGGCGCCGGCAATGAAAGTATCTTTGGCCTTGCCGGCGCGGTTCTGGCCGGGGCGGCGCTGAGCGGCGCGCTGTTACCCGGCCGCAAACTCGGATTGCTCGGGCTGGCGGGATTTGTGGCTGGTTCGGTTTGCGTCTTTCTTTCGGGAACCCGCGGCGTGTGGATCCTGCCAATTGTGCACGGAGCAATCGTACTTGTGTTGTCGGCGGGACGGCTGAGATGGAAGACCGTGATCGGCCTGGTCGTCGCGGCCATTACGCTCTCCGCATCACTCTATGCCGTCTTCAGCCCCGCGATCGATCGCCGGATCGCCGCCATGGAAAACAACATCGCGCGTATGGAGCAACTGGATGATTACGACACCTCGATCGGTCATCGCATCCTGCTGCTCAGGGGCGGGTGGGAGGCGGTGAAGGAGCGCCCGCTGACCGGATATGGCATTGTCGATCGCATGCCAGCGGCGCTATCTCACCTTCCAGATAACGAGCGCGCGCTTGTCGGCTACTCGCATCCGCATAACGGTTTCCTCTCCGCACTCCTCGACGCCGGAATTCCTGGTCTCCTCACCTTGCTGGCTGCGCTTGCAGCCCCGCTTGTCGCCGCCTTCGGCGCGGCGCGCGATCCGCAATGGCGCGCACGATGCGCTGTGGCGCTGACGCTTGTCGCTTCCTACGCGATTGCCGGGTCCACCAACCTCATCTTCGGCACTGATATCGCCAATGCGCTTTTCGTCGCGTTTGCGCTGGTGATCGCCGCGTCGACGCCGTTTGCCGAAAGCGCCAAACCATCATGAGCGGCGCAGACAAGCCGTTCAGGCGCAAGCGCGCCGCCGAGCCGCTTTCGGCAGCGATCGCCAAGGTAATCGATCCGCTTTCGCAACGCCGCGCCGGGGTGACCGGGGCGCTGGTTGCGGCCTGGCCCGAACTTGCCGGCGCCAGTTTTGCCGACTGCACCTTGCCATTGAAGGCGGTGTGGCCACGACGAATCAACGAGGACGATCCATTCCGGCCGGCAACACTGACGGTCGCCTGCGACGGTGCGGCGGCGCTCAGGCTGCAACACCAGTCGGGGGAACTGGTCGCCCGTCTCAACGCATTCCTCGGCTTTGCGGCGATCGAGCGAATCAGGATCGTCCAGAAGCCGGTGAACACGCGAAAGACGACCACAAGAAAATCTGTGCCGGCCGCCGAAGACCGCCGCGCAGCGCAGCGTCTGACTGAACGCGTCGAGGACGACGCGCTGCGCGCCTCGCTTGAGGCGCTCGGCGCCAATCTGATCGCGGAACGGAAACGCAGCGGACACCGGTAACGCCAAATTGAAGCTTGGAGCCGCCGCGCCGATGTCATATTCATCGGCCAAACAGCAATCACCCATCCTGGCACAAGGATTCAACGATGATCGACAGCGCCCGTTTCCCGACCCGCCGCGCAACCCTGGCTGCAATCCTGGCCATGACCGTCGCGGCATGCAGCGACAACTCTTCCCAACAGCAATCGCAGGCGCAGCCGGCGAAGAATGTCGATCCGGTGAAAACCGCTGCAACCGCGCCGGAGGCGGACGGTTCGGTCGACATGGAGAAACTGCTGCAGCCAGGCGCACTGCCCGACAAGTTTCTTGGCGACGCCAGCGCGCCGGTGACAATCGTCGAATACGCCTCGATGACCTGCGGCCATTGCGCTCATTTCCACGAGACGACCCTGCCCGCGATCAAGGAAAAGTACATCGACACCGGCAAGGCGCGGCTGATCCTTCGTGAATTCCCGTTCGATCCGCGCGCGGCAGCGGCCTTCATGCTGGCGCGCTGCGCGCCCAACGACAATTATTTCCCCATGATCGACGTGCTGTTCCATCAGCAGGACGCGTGGGCCCGGGCGGAAGACGCCCAGGGCGCATTGCTTCAGATCTCGCGGCAGGCCGGATTCACGAAGGATTCCTTCGAGTCCTGCCTTAGAGACCAGGCGCTGCTCGACAACGTCACCGCGGTCAAGCAGCGCGGCGAGAACGATTTCGGCGTCAACGCAACCCCGACATTCTTCATCAACGGCAAGAAGTACGGCGGTTCGCTTTCAGTGGAGCAGATGTCGGCGGTGATCGACTCACTGTTGTGAGGCCGATCACCCTGCCGGCATGCGCTTGTTGTACCGCAGCGAGGCTAACAGCGCGAGACCCACAAGAGCCACGCCGATCAACCCGGTTAAGACTTCGGGTATGTGCGTCTGCGACTGGCCGAACATGATCAGCGACAGCAGGAAGATCGAGTAGAACGCGCCGTGCTCGAGATAGCGGAAACGTGCGAGCGTCTGTTTTTCCACGAGCATGATGGTCATGGCGCGCACATAGAACGCGCCGATGCCAAGGCCGATGGCGATCAGGAACAGGTTTTTCGTGAAAGCAAAGGCGCCGATCACGCCATCGAAGGAAAAGCTGGCGTCGAGCACTTCAAGATAGAGGAACGCGCCGAATCCGCCTGCCCGCGCTACATCGCGGGCCTGTTCGGCGCGGTCGAGCACATTGCCGGCAAGCTCCACCAGCAGGAAGACCAGCAGCCCTGCAACCGCCGAATACAGGAATACCGCCGATTTCTCAGGCGTCAGCATGGAAGCGAACACCATCACCACGACGAGGACGAAGGCGATTTCCAGACCGCGAATCGACGCCCATTTGCGCAGCCGCTTCTCCAGGGCCACGAACCAGTGAACTTCCTTTTCCTCATCGACGAAATAGGTCAGCGCCACCATCATCAGGAAAGCGCCGCCGAACGCCGAAATGGACAGCGCCGAGGCTTCCATGATGCGGCCGTACTCGTCCGGGCGCATGACAGCGAGCTTGACGGCGGCCAGCGGCCCGATGCCGGCGGCGATCGCCACGATCGCGACCGGGAAGACCACGCGCATGCCGAAGACTGCGATCAGGATGCCCCAGGTGAGGAAGCGGCGCTGCCATTCCGGCGTCATGGATTGCAGGCGGTTGGCGTTGAGGATGGCGTTGTCGAACGAGAGCGAAATCTCCAGCACCGCCAGCACGGCGCCGATGAGGAAGAACGAGACTGCGCCGGCCATCGTATGGTGGGTTTGCAGACCGATCATGAAAACGGTGGCCAAGCCGAGCACGGTGAATGTCACCGGCCAGAAGAAATATCCGCGAAGGTAGGTCACGTTGTTTCGGCTTCCTTGCGCGGTTTCTTGTCCGACGGGCGTGCGACTTGGTGTGGCCAACCCGCGTCTCTACAATCGGTCTGGAAGGATGCCCGCATTTAGGCATTCGCGAGCCGATACGCCATGGCTTTCGGACGGTTTCGCAAAGAAAAAACCAGCGACGGCATCACCGTGAATGCCGCTCCGGATCATGCAATGTCAGGTCATTCGATCGGATTGATGACGGTATAGCCGGCACGCTCGGCAGTCGAGAGGCGCAAAGCCGCAGCACGGGCGAACCGCAGGGTGACCGCCTTGCGGGTTGCGGCGGCGAGGCGGTGCTCCGGCGCATCGCGCAGCATCGCCGCGCCAAAGGCGTCGGCCAGCAGGAAACCGCAATTGGCCGGGAACAGGTCGGCCGGCACGCCTTCATGAGTGGCAAAGAACAACCGGTCGCAGTGGGTGCGATAGTCGGGCCATTTGCGGTCGGCGCGCAAATCCTCGATCGAGGACTTGATCTCGACGATCCAGATGTCGCCTCCCGGAAAGAGCGCCGTCATGTCGGCGCGACGGCCGGACGCCAGCGAAAGCTCCGGCAGGCAGGCCGCGCCAAGTTCGATGAGCAGGCGCTCGACGCCGCGACGGATCTCCAGTGCGCGGACGGATTGGCGGCCGTCCACCAGCGGATCGGAGGCGAAGGGATCGAGAATCGGCATGGCGGTAACATTGCCACGGGCGCCGGCCTCGCGGAAACGCGCGAGGCGGGAAAAACCCCTCCCTGCGCGCGGTTACCAGCATCACGCATGGTTAACGAATTGTTTTGACCTCGCGTTGCGGTAAAGGCATAGTCGCTTGGGGCAAATCGGCATGCGACGGCCGCGGCAAAACAGTTCGCAAGCGATTGTTCGGTTGGAGAAGCAACAATGATTTCAAGAAGACTGGCGCTTGGCGTTGCGCTGTCGATGATGACCGCACTGGCGGGGTGTTCGTCGATCTCAGGCGGCACGTTTTTCGTGAATGCATACGGGGCGCGTACCGACGGCGGTTTCAAGCTTCCGGCGATCCCCACCAGCAAGGTGGACCGCAAGTACCAGCGCCAGAAGGTGCGTTACGATACGAAGGAAGCGCCCGGCACCATCATCGTCGATACCGGCAACCGGTTCCTTTACCTCGTGCTGCCGGGTGGCGAGGCGATGCGCTACGGCATCGGCGTCGGTCGCGAGGGTTTCGAGTGGTCAGGCACGGCGCGAATCGGCTGGAAGCGCGAATGGCCGACCTGGACCCCGCCGAAGGAGATGATCGCGCGCGATCCGAAGCTCGCGAAATATGCAGGCGGCATGGATCCGGGCATCAACAATCCGCTTGGCGCCCGCGCGCTCTATCTCACCAACAAGGGCGGCGATACCGGATACCGGCTGCATGGCAGCCCCGAATGGTGGTCGATCGGCAACGCCATGTCATCGGGTTGCATCCGCTTGATCAACCAGGATATCATCGACCTGTACGACCGCGCCCAGACGGGCGCCAAGGTGATCGTGATGTGACCACAGCGGCAGCCTGCGATAGCGGGCTGCCGGCTAGAGTATCCGTGAAGTTCAAGCCCCCGCCGCGGCCATGCTTCTGCGCGCCTGCGCGCGCAAGGTATCGAGCGGCATGAGGCCGTCACCGGTTTCCACGTGCCAGAAATCCCAGCCGTTGCAGGCTTCCAGCCCCTGCGCGCGGGCGCCGCTCTTGTGGATGGACGCCTGTTCGCCGCCGAGCGAAACCGTACCGTCGGCCTGTACGATGGCGACATGGCGGCGCTTGGCGTCGGTGAGGCGCGCGCCGGGCGCAATCAACCCGCCGTCCAGCAGGGCCGAAAAGGCGACACGCGGTTCGGCGCGCTTGCCTTGCGTCACCTTCAGCGTTTCGGGGTCGAGCGGATCGATGGCGGCAATGCGCGCCGTCGCCGCCTCGATATAGGCGGTTTCGCGTTCGACGCCGATGAAGCGACGGCCAAGCTTCTTGGCGACCGCGCCGGTCGTACCGGACCCGAAGAACGGGTCGAGCACGACATCGCCCGGCATCGAGGTCGCGGTCAGGATGCGCGCCAGCAGCGCTTCCGGTTTCTGCGTCGGGTGGGTCTTCGACCCGTCCTCCCCCTTCAGCCGTTCCGCCCCGGTGCAGATCGGGAACAGCCAGTCGGAGCGCATCTGCAGATCGTCGTTGGCCGCTTTCAGCGCATCGTAGTTGAAGGTGTAGCGCGACTTCTGCTCGCGGCTCGCCCAGATCAGCGTCTCATGCGCATTGGTGAAGCGGCGCCCACGGAAGGTCGGCATGG
>CALMYO010000187.1 GCA_937873685.1 uncultured Paracoccaceae bacterium | reverse complement strand
AGCGCGAAGTGCTGTGGCGCAACGCGCCGCACATCATCTGGCCGATGCGCTTCGTGCTTCCACACCATCGCGGCATGCGTCCGCAATGGCTGCTTCGCCTCGGTCTGTTCCTCTACGACCATATCGGCGGTCGCAAACTGCTGCCCGCGACGAAAGTGCTCGACCTGACGAACGACGAAGCCGGCAAGCCGCTGAAGGGAGATTTCGTCAAGGGTTTCGAGTATTCCGATTGCTGGGTCGACGATGCGCGCCTCGTGGTGCTGAACGCGCGCGACGCTGCGGTGCGTGGCGCGACCATCCGCACCCGCTCAAAGGTCGTTTCCGCCAGACGCGCTGGCGCGCTCTGGGACATCGTCGTCGAGGACCGGTTGTCCGGCGCGCGCGAAACGGTGCGTGCGAAACTGCTCGTCAACGCCGCAGGTCCATGGGTCGACGAAGTGCTGACGCAAGCCGGCGGCCGCAACGATGTGCACAATGTCCGCCTCGTTCAGGGCAGCCACATGGTGGTGCGGCGCAAGTTTTCCCATTCGCGCGCCTACTTCTTCCAGAACTCCGACGGCCGCATCTTCTTTGCCATTCCCTATCAGGGGCGCTTCACGCTGATCGGCACGACCGACCGCGACTACAAGGGCGATCCGGGCGCGGTAGCGATCACCGAAGGCGAGATCGATTACCTCTGCGAAGGGGCGTCAGCCTATTTCCGCGAGCCGGTCCGGCGCGAGGATATCGTGTGGACCTATTCGGGCGTACGACCGCTCTACGACGACGGCGCATCGAAGGCGCAGGAAGCGACGCGAGACTATGTGCTGAAGGCGGAAGGCGGGCAGGGCGAGGCACCGCTGATCAACATCTTCGGCGGCAAGATCACGACCTTCCGGCGTTTGGCAGAATCCATGCTTGAGAAGATCGAGGGCTTCCTCGGCAAGCGTGGCACGCCCTGGACGGCAAGCGCAGTCCTGCCCGGCGGCGACTTTCCGGCAACCGGTTACGACGCACAAGTGGCAAAGCTGCGCGCCAGTCATCCGTTCCTTGAGCCGGACCACGCTGCCCGCCTCGTGCGGCTCTACGGGACAGTGGCGGCATCGATTGTGGGTGGCGCCAAGTCGTACGCGGATCTCGGCCGTCGCTTCGGGGCCGACCTCACGGAGGCGGAGGTTCGCCATCTCGTGGTCAACGAATGGGCGGTGACGGCCGACGACGTGCTTTGGCGGCGCACCAAGCTCGGGCTTGTTTTCGAGCCTGCGCAGGTTGCCGGGCTGAAATCTTTCATGGAGTTGCTGCGAACTTCGGCGCGCAGCGACGCCGCGGAATAGGGAAAGGAACCGGCGGATGCTTGAACTGCGAAACGTCTCAAAGGTTGCAGATGGCGTAACCCATCTGGCCGACGTTTCGCTTGCGTTGCAGCGCGGCACGTTGAACGTCCTGCTCGGGCCGACGCTTTCCGGCAAGACCTCGCTGATGCGTATGATGGCGGGTCTCGACCGGCCGACGCAGGGCGCGGTGTTTTTCGACGGCAAGGACGTGTCGGGCGTGCGCGTGCAGGATCGCAACGTCGCGATGGTCTACCAGCAGTTCATCAACTACCCGGCCATGACGGTCTACGAAAACATCGCTTCGCCGCTGCGCATTCGCGGCGCCGACAAGGCGACGGTCGACCGCGAAGTACGCAAGGCCGCGGACCTTTTGCGGCTTTCGCCCTATCTCGACCGGCTGCCGCTCAGTCTTTCCGGCGGCCAGCAGCAGCGCACCGCACTGGCGCGCGCCATCGTCAAGAACGCCGAACTCGTGCTGCTCGACGAGCCGCTCGCCAACCTCGACTACAAGCTGCGCGAGGAACTGCGCGCCGAACTGCCGAGGATCTTTTCGGAATCCGGCGCGATCTTCGTTTATGCGACGACAGAACCGTCCGAGGCGCTCCTGCTTGGCGGCAACACGGCAACGCTGAGCGAAGGGCGGGTAACGCAGTTCGGTCCGACCGTCGATGTCTACCGCAAGCCGGCCGACCTGCTGACGGCCCGCACCTTCTCCGATCCGCCGATCAATGTTGCCCGCGCCGTCAAGGCGGGCCGCGCCTTCCGGCTCGCCGGCGGCGTGGAAGTGCCGACGCCGGCCCTGTATGACGCGGTCGCCGATGGCGAATACACACTGGGTTTCCGTCCGCACCACCTTGCGCCCTCGCAGGCGCATTCCGGCAGCGGCGCCGCAAGGCTCAAGGCGCAGGTCGCGGTGACCGAAATCACCGGGTCCGAAAGCTTTGTGCATCTCAGTGCCGGCGACGCCCGCTGGGTGATGCTGACGCGGGGCATCCACGATTTCGATCCGGGCTTGCAGATGGATGTTTGGCTCGACACCCGCCACCTGATGGTGTTCGACGCTGCCGGACGGCGCGTTGCCGGCGGCGAAGGGTGAGGGCAGGGCCATGGCGCGCATCGATCTCGACCACATCCGCCACGCCTACAAGGCAAATCCCGTCTCTGATGACGACTATGCGCTGAAGGAGGTGCATCATTCCTGGCGCGATGGCGGCGCCTATGCGCTGCTTGGCCCCTCCGGCTGCGGCAAGACCACGCTTCTGAACCTCATT
>CALMYO010000186.1 GCA_937873685.1 uncultured Paracoccaceae bacterium | reverse complement strand
CAGATCACGCTCCCTTTGCTCAAGCGTCAGAATGAGGCGCGCCTCAGGCCGATCGGAAACCAGCTCGACGCCATCGATGCTGCGATACTTGATCTCATCAAGAGCGACGCCACCCTCGCCGAGCGCTTCGCGATCCTCATCTCCATTCCGGGCATCGCTGCCGTCACAGCCGCCATGCTCGTGATCGAGATGCCGGAGCTCGGAAGTCTCGATGAAAAGCAGGTGGCTTCTCTGGCAGTGCTTGCCCCCATCGCAAGGCAATCGGGGCAGTGGAAAGGAAAGGCCTTTGTCCAGGGCGGACGAAAGCAGGTCCGCCAGGCGCCCCACATGCCGGCCCTCGTCGCCATGCGATACAACCCCGATCTCAAGGCAAAATACAAACAACTCGTCGCCGCTGGAAAGGCCCCGAAACAGGCCATCACAGCCGTCATGCGAAAGCTCGTCATCCTCGCCAACGCACTCCTCAAGAAAGGAAAGCCATGGCAGGAAAAAGTGGCTTGATAACCACGGATACTCCAAAGACCGCTTCGCTGGCCGGCTCACGAAGGCGCCAGGCCCAGCATGTCGCGCATCAGCATCAGCAGCACGATCGAGAACACAAGCGAAGCGGCAAAGACGCCGCCTGAAAGCGGCAATGGCCGGTTCAGCGTCACCACCGTGAGGCGGAAGGAAAGCACCAGGATGGCGATGAAGACCATGAACTGGAGCGCATCGAGCGCCGCGTTTTGAGCAACCAGCAGGTCGAGCAGCGTCAGCGGCACGGTCAGCCAGACGATCAGCGCCGAGGCCCAGTTGCTTGCCGCCACATAGGCGATGATCCGGTCCGTCAACCCGAGGAAGCGGGCAACGGCGATGAAGGCGAACAGCGGGAGCAGCCACAGCGCAACATCGATGAAGGCGAGACGCGCCACCATGCCGGTGACTGTGATGCCGGTCTCGCCCGCCAGATCGCCCCGGCGCGCGATCGTCACCCAGGACAGCAGCATCGGCGGCAGCGCGACAATGAGCGCGAAGAAGGAATCGTAGAAACCGTCCGCCGAAAGGTCGAGCTTGCCGAGCGCCGGCTTGCGGCCGAGCATGATCTCGCCGGCGGCGGTCATCAGGCGGATGCATGTATCGAAGGACGGCAGCGCCATCGTGCATCACACCGTCTTGCCGAACCATTCGGCGAGGAAACGTTCGTAGATGCGGGTGAGAATCTCCAGGTCGTCGAGCGCCACGCATTCGTCCACCGCGTGCATCGTCTTGCCGACGAGACCGAATTCCACCACCGGGCAGTAATCCTTGATGAAGCGCGCATCCGAGGTGCCGCCCGAGGTGGAAAGCTGCGGCGCACGTCCGGTGACCGCCGCGACCGCCGAGGACAGCGTGTCGATCAGCCGTTCGTCGCGGGTGAGGAACACGTGGCTCGGCCGCTCGGCCCAGGCGATCTCGTAGCGCACGACGCCGGCGGCGGCGGCATCGAGCCGGCGCAGGATCTCGCCCTTCACCGTCTCGGCGCTCCAATGATCGTTGAAGCGGATGTTGAAGGCCGCCTCTGCCTGCGCAGGAATGACGTTGGTCGCCGGGTTGCCGACATCGATGGAGGTGATCTCGAGGTTCGACGGCTGGAAATCGTCGCTGCCGCCATCGAAAGGCTCGTCGAGCAAGGCGGCGGCGAGGCGCAGCAAGCCGCGCACCGGGTTCTGCGCACGATGCGGATAAGCGACATGGCCCTGCTTGCCGAAGACGGTGATACGGGCGTTTACAGAACCGCGCCGTCCGATCTTGATCATGTCGCCGATCGCCTCGGGATTGGTCGGTTCGCCGACGATCGCGCCGTCCCAGCGCTCGCCGCGCGCCGCCGCCCATTCAAGGACTTTCGCCGTGCCGTTGACCGCCACGCCCTCCTCGTCGCCGGTGATCAGCAGCGACACCGCACCCTGTGGCGCGCCGTGGGCCGCGACATGGCGCGCGAAGGCGGCGACGAAGCAGGCGATACCGCCCTTCATGTCGACGGCGCCGCGCCCGTACATCGCGCCGCCGGCGATCTCGGCGGCAAAGGGCGGATGGGTCCACGCCTCTGCATCGCCCACCGGCACCACGTCGGTATGGCCGGCAAACATCAGGTGCGGGTCGGCTTCGCCGAACCGGGCATAGAGATTGTCGATGCACTCTGCACCCTGGCCGAAAGGCGCGCGCGCGCATGCGAAATCCAGCGGCGAAATCAGCCGTTCCAGAAGGTCCAGCGCTCCGCCTTCCGCTGGCGTCACCGACGGGCAGCGGATGAGATCAGCGAGGATCGCGGCGGGATCGGTCAGGTCGGCGGCCATGGCGAGGGGCTAGCGCGCCAGTTGGCGGCGGTCAAGCCGCATGGCGGATGCCGGCAGGCCATTCGGGTGGGGTGAGGATAAGCTAGAGCGTTGTTCGAACAAATTGGAGCAGTTTGGTGGCAGGGATTTTTTGTTGCGGCAAGGAGAACACCGCAGCGCGATATGAATATCGCGCGAGGATTTCGACGCCGCCGAAGCGGAAAAGACCGCCAAGCCGGGGGGGAACCAAGCCATTGTTTCAGTTTGCAAACTGCAATCGTCTGGACTTGGTC
>CALMYO010000185.1 GCA_937873685.1 uncultured Paracoccaceae bacterium | reverse complement strand
GCGAACACGCTAACAGATTCAACCGAATCCCGAAGTTTCCGGACCGACACTAAGATCAATCGAGTACAAACAGGGTTGCAAAGTTCTCCGGATTTCCTGGGTCGTATGGAGGGAGTGTCCAGTATAACGGATTGTCAGGACGCCAGGCGCGCCGCTGCGACGACCATGCCTCGAAAATCTCGGCTTGCCTGGTGTTGGCGGAAACCCGGTACCCAAGCTGTTTCAGCAAAGGCAACAAAGGCTCTTGCAGCATGCCGCCGATACACAACAAGCCTTGGCCGGAAAGCTTTTCCTGGGACTTGCGAAGATTATTCAGCGCAGCTTCTTGATCGCGCGCCGGCATGTGGATGAGAGCATTGTTAAAAAGTGCGACATGGACCGGGCTGGCAAGGCGCGTTGAGCGCAGATCGATGCATTGATGCGAAACGCGATCGCGAAACCTTGATGAAATCTGGAAACCGCCATTCACGCGATCTATGGCGTTTGCAAGGATGTCTGGGGGGATGCCTGCAACCGACTTGTAAAACCCGCGACTTGCCGTCGCAACATTCTCCTCAAGGAAGTCGGAAGCGGCAAGATTTATCTTGTTGGCGATGCTTCTTCGTTCAAAATCCAACAGAAGTGACCATGTCTCCTGGCCTGTGCTTTCCGCAAACACGTGGATGTCGGGAGAAATACCGACGTCTAGCAACCCGACAACAAAATCCCCAAGGGCGTCGAGTAGCGGCTGATTGCGAAAAAAACTTGTCGTAGTGGGAAAGTTTTCAGGAGCGTACTCCACATCACGCCTTTCTACTGCTAGCCGGTCGCATAATTCCAGGATCTAGAGACCGTGTGCGTAAATCCTTGATCTGATCGAACTTCCAGTTCATGCCGCGCTTGAAGGGAATGTCGCCTCGCGCCTTGCGCGCCTTGACTAGACATCGCGAGGCTTCGTGGACCGCGATCTCGATCTCCTCGAAACCCATGAACTCAAACATGTCGCGGACACAAAGCGTGGTCGGCTGCCACCACATTCCAGCATAGAAACGGCCAAAATTCGCGTAGGATTCCTCGGCGTTGTTAACGGCATTCGTGTCCAGCAAAAGGAGGCCGTCTTCCGTCAACAAGTCACGCATGATATAAAGACCGAGAAGCATGTCACTCAGATGGTAAAGGACGCCGAAGCACCCAATCATGTCGAGTGATCCGCGCTCGATCTTTGCGTGGAGGTCGTATATTGAGGCGTGTATCGTTTCGATTTCGCTCGTATTGAACACATCTGCTAGATAACTGCATTGGTTAAGATTACCTAGGACCTCGTCAACGGCGAAGACTTTTGCCGCCCGCAGATGCGAGAAATAAAGCGACACCCCCCCGGTGTAGCAGCCTATGTCGGCAACACGCTGGCCACGCAGCGAATTCGGGAGCCAACCCAGGTCCTGCATCGAACCTATCATCTGGAGATAATGTTCACCCAGCAAGCCATCCTTGCGAAAAGGTCCGAAATCGATTGTGTGACCCCAACCATATTGGGCGTCGGTAGAGAGTTTCTCGATTTCTTCCTTTATTTTGTCCACGTCCTCCCTTGCGGAAAGCCTGAATGGCCAGAACGCCTTGCGGGGATCGATCTGTTTTTCCTTCAATGGCATGCGAGACCTCGGTTTTGCGAGTGCGCTGAATTCTTGCGGTCGTCGGAGACGTCGGACAAGAACCCGATTCGAACGCGCCCATTGTAATGTCGATTACACGATTTCGCCCATGGCGGCCGCACAAAGTCGCCGCGTCGCGCATCAATCGGGCCAGGCGGGAGCGCGTTCCGGAACAAGCGAACACCATTCTTCGCAGACGGGTTCTGGAAAGCCTCCCTCCATTCTTAGCTCAACCCGTCTTCACCCCCAATCGTCCCGCCAGATCCTGCACGTACTGCCAGGCGACGCGGCCGGAGCGGCTGCCGCGGGTGGTGGACCATTCAAGCGCGTCGCGGCGAAGTTCGTCGGTATCGATTTCAAGCCCGAAATGGGCGACATAACCATCGATCATCGCAAGATAATCGTCCTGGCTGCATTTGTGGAAGCCAAGCCACAGGCCGAAGCGGTCGGAGAGCGACACCTTTTCCTCCACGGCTTCCGACGGGTTGATGGCGGTTGAACGTTCATTTTCGATCATGTCGCGCGGCAGCAGGTGGCGGCGGTTCGAGGTGGCGTAGAACACGACGTTGACCGGCCTGCCCTCGACGCCGCCCTCCAGCACCGCTTTCAGCGATTTGTAGGAGGCGTCGCCCTGGTCGAACGACAGGTCGTCGCAAAACAGCACGAAACGGAAAGGCGCGTCTTTCAGAAGCGTCAGCAAGGCGGGCAGGGCGGCGATGTCCTCGCGGTGGATTTCCACCAGTTTCAGTGGTGTCGCGCCGGCGTCTTGCGCATTGATGGCGGCGTGCGCCGCCTTGACCAGCGACGATTTGCCCATGCCGCGCGCGCCCCACAGCAGCACGTTGTTGGCGGGCAGGCCAGCGGCAAAACGGCGTGTATTGTCGACAAGGATGTCGCGCACCCGGTCGACCCCTTTGATCAGGTCAATGTCGACGCGGTTGACGTGCTTGACTGGCGAAAGCGTGCGGGTTTCGGCCTGCCACACAAAGCAATCGGCGGCCGCAAAATCGGGCGCGGGCGGCGGCGGCGGGGCGAGGCGCTCCAATGCGGCAATAAGCCGGTCGAACTTTCCGGCAAACGTTTCAGCAGACATATCCATTGCGATCTCCCTTGCAGCGGGGCATAGCCGAAGGGAAACGCGTCTTTCAACGGGGCGCGTGTTGCATCCGGGGCGCGGCTGACTATATTCGCGGCGATTTTCCGGCCCTGACGCCGGTCCACGGGAGTTCTCGATGTTCATCGCACCTGCCTACGCGCAAGCGGCCGGCCCCGCCGGCGGCGCAGATATCTTCCTTTCCATCGTCCCCTTCATCCTGATTTTCGTCATCATGTGGATGCTGGTGATCCGCCCGCAGCGCCAACAGATGCGCAAGCGAGAGGAGATGTTGAAAGCCGTGCGCCGCAACGACACGGTCGTCACCGGGGGCGGGCTCGTCGGCAAGGTGACGAAGGTGTCCGAAAACGAGGGCGAAGTCGAAGTCGAAGTCGCGCCAAACGTCAAGCTTCGCGTCGTACGCTCCATGCTTGCCGATGTGCGAGTAAAGGGCGAGCCTGTAGCCGCCAACGATTCCAAAAAATGATGGCGCGGTTTCGCCGTTTTCTTCGGCGATGAACCTCAGCATCGCCGGCGTGTTAATCCGGAGTATTGACGCCGGCCAATCCGAAAGCGGACCATGCTTTATTTCTCGCGCTGGAAAACCATCCTGATTTGGCTTGCCGTGCTGGCCGGCGTGCTGTTTGCGCTGCCCAATGTCATCCCGCAGACTGCGCTGGACGCCATGCCCGGTTTCGTGCCGAAGCAGAAGATGCAGCTTGGGCTTGACCTGCAAGGCGGCGTGCACTTGCAGGTCAAGCTCGATCGCGATGAACTGCGCGAAAGCCGCCTGAAGCAATTGCGCGATGATGTGCGCGGCTACCTGCGCGACGAGGGCGTCGGCTACACCGGGCTTTCCGGCGCCGGCAACAAGGTCTCGGTGACGATCCGCAACACGGACCAGATCGAAACGGCGAAATCGGCGCTCGAACCGTTGTTTCAGCCGATCTCGGGCGGCGTGTTTGCCGCGTCGTCGGTGTCGGAGGTCGATTTCAGCGAACCGGAGCCGGGCAAGTTCGAGCTTTTCCTTTCCGATGAGGGCCTGAACTACCGCCTTTCCCAGGCGCTGTCACAGACGATCGAGGTCTTCCGCCGCCGCATCGACCAGCTCGGCACCACCGAGCCGATCATCCAGCGACAAGGCGAGGATCGCATCATTGTTCAGGTGCCGGGGTATCAGGATCCCGAAGGCCTTAAACGTGTCATTTCGCAGGCTGGCGTGCTGACGTTCCAGATGGTCGACGTGACGATGAGCGCCGCCGACGCGTTGCAGGGGCGACCGCCTGCCGGCAGCGAAATCTACTACTCCACCGACGATCCGCCAGTCCCCTATCTGCTGGAAACCCGCATCGTGGTCAGCGGCGAGGATCTGGCCGACGCCTCGGCCGGGTTCGACCAGCGCACGAACGAAGCAATTGTGCAGTTCCGCTTCAACCAGAAGGGCGCGCAACGGTTCGGCCTTGCGACACAACAGAATGTCGGCAAGCCGTTCGCCATCGTGCTCGATAATGCGGTGGTTTCCGCCCCGGTCATCCGCGAGCCGATACTTGGCGGCACCGGCCAGATCTCGGGGTCCTTCACAGTTGAGGGCGCAAACGAACTGGCGCTGGTGTTGCGCTCCGGCTCGCTGCCGCTGAAACCGACATTCGTGGAAGAACGCACCGTCGGTCCGAGCCTCGGTGCGGATTCCATTGCCGCTGGCGAGATCGCCGGCATCATCGGCGCCATACTCGTCGTTGTCTTCATGGTTCTGGCCTATGGTTACCTCGGGATCGTGGCCAACATCGCGCTTGCCGCCAACATCATCCTGATCGTGGCGCTGCTCTCCGTACTCGGCGCAACGCTGACGCTGCCGGGCATCGCCGGCATCGTGCTCACGGTTGGCATGGCGGTCGATTCCAACGTGCTGATCTACGAGCGAATCCGCGAGGAGCGGCGCGCCGGACGATCGGTGATCCAAGCCATCGATGCCGGCTTCCAGCGCGCATTGACGACCATCGTGGACGCCAACGTGACGACGCTGATCGCCGCGATCATCCTGTTTTATCTCGGCTCGGGCCCGATCCGCGGCTTTGCCGTCACGCTGGCGATCGGCATCGTGACCACCGTGTTCACCGCCTTCATTTTCACCCGCTGGATGATTGCCGAATGGGTGCGCCGCCAGCGCCCGAAGGAATTGCCGAAGGCGCCGGTGACTTTCGTGCCGGCGGACACGAAGATCCCCTTCATGGGGCTGCGGCGCGTGTTCTTCACGCTGTCGGCTGTCACCTCGATCGGCGCGATGGTGGCCTTCGCCGTCGTCAACATGAACTACGGCATCGACTTCAAGGGCGGTTCGATCATCGAGGTGCAGGCAAAGGGCGAGCGCGCCGATGTCGGCGATATCCGCGCCCGGCTGTCCGAACTCAATCTCGGCGATGTGCAGGTGCAGGGCTTCGGCGGCGAACGCGACGTGCTGATCCGCGTCGAGGCGCAGGGCGGCGGCGAGAACGCCGAGCAGACCGTCATCACCAATGTGCGCGATGCGATTGGCGAGGATTACGAGTTCCGCCGTGTGGAGGTTGTGGGGCCGACGGTTTCAGGAGAACTTGCCTGGGCCGGCACGATTGCGGTGCTCGCCTCGCTGGTGGCCATTCTCGCCTATATCTGGATCCGGTTCGAGTGGCAGTTTGCGCTTGGCGCGATCATCGCCACCACGCATGACGTGGTGCTGACCATCGGCATGTACGTGCTCACCGGGCTGGAGTTCAATCTTTCCTCCATTGCGGCAGTGCTGACCATTGTCGGCTATTCGCTCAACGACACGGTGGTGGTCTACGACCGCGTGCGCGAATTGTTGCGGCGCTACAAGAAGATGCCGATGCCGGAACTGCTCGATCTGGCGATGAACCAGACGTTGCCGCGCACGACGCTGACCGCGCTGCCCACGCTGTTGGCCCTGTTTGCCCTGTGGCTGTTCGGCGGCGGGGTGTTGCGTTCTTTCGTGACCGCCATGATCTTCGGCGTCGTGGTCGGCACCTACTCGTCCATCTTCATCGCGGGGCCGTTGCTGATCCTGTTCCGCCTGCGTTCTTCGCGCACGGCGGCGAGCGGCGGCAAGGGCGAGGATGAGGACGACACCGCGGCCGGCGACACGCAGACGGCGTGATCGCCGTCGTCCCGCGATGAAGGGCATCGAGATCAGGCGCGCGCATTTTCCCGGTCGGGCGGGGATCGACGCTTATGGAAACGGCGGTTTTCGCTTTGCGGAGATGTCGCATCGCGGCGACCTGCTCTGCTTGCCCTCCGGCGTGCATGGCTGGAGCGTCGGCGATCCGCTGGCCTTGTTACCGAATGACTTCGCCATGGTGCTGGCCGAGGCGCAGAAGATCGAGATCCTGCTCGTCGGCATGGGGCGCGACCCGCGCCGGCTCCCGGCCGAGACCCGTGCCGCCCTGCGCGAGGCAGGCATTGCGGTCGACGCGATGACCACGGGCGCGGCCGTGCGCACCTACAACGTGCTGCTGGCGGAGGACCGCGCCGTTGCCGCCGGGCTGATCGCGGTGGAATGACCCTCCTCGACCAACTCCGCGACGCCGACCGCGAGCGCCATTTCGCGACCCTCTTTGCGCCGGCCGGCAAGCGCGAAGCCCTGGCGGCGCTTGCGTTGTTCGAGATCGACGTCGCCCGTGTCGTGGAACGGGCGCGCGAACCGGCCGCAGGCGAGATCCGCCTGCAATGGTGGCGTGAAGCTTTGGCCGGTGAGCGCGGACCGGAGGCTGCCGGCAATCCGATCGCTTCGGCGCTGCTCGGCGCGATCGCCCGGTTCAAACTGCCTGTTGCAGCGTTCGACCGTCTGCTGGATGCGCGCGTCGCCGACCTGTATCACGATCCCGTGCCGGACAGGGCGGCGCTGGAGGCGCTACTTGGCGAAACGCGGAGCGTGCCGCTGGCGCTTGCGGCGCAGATCCTCGCCGATGGCCGCGATGCAGGGATCGCCGACGCCTGCGGCCATGGCGGCGTGGCGCTCGGCTGTGTTGCGCTGCTGCAATCGCTGGCGCGCGACAGGGCGCGCGGACGCGTGACGGTGCCGCTCGCCATGCTGGCGGCGACAGGAAGCGATGCGGAACGCTTTGCCTCGGCGCAGGATGCCGCCGAAGCCGCGCCGGCAGTGGCGGCGCTGGTTGCGCTTGCGCGCGAGCATTTCGCTTCCTTTCGCAGCGCCGCACGCCCGGTTCCGGCTGCATTGCGGCCGGCCCTGTTGCCGGTTGCGGCGGCGCAGGCGCGGCTTCCTGCGCTTGAGAGGGCCGGCGGCCGCTTGGCAATCCACAGCTTGCGCCAGCCGGTGCTGCGGCCGATACTGGCGATGGCACGGCGGGCCGTAATGGGTTGGAGATGAGTCTGTTCCTCTTCCTTGCGCCATTTCCCCCTCATCTGCCTGCCGACATCTTCTCCCCGGTGGGGAGAAGAGGGACGCGGCCGCTGTTGCGCCTTTTGAATGTCGCTGTCGCTTGCGATGGGGCAGTTGCGGCCCGGTGCGGTCTTCTCCCCATCGGGGAGAAGATGCCGGCAGGCAGATGAGGGGCGAGGACGGTCTCTGGTCGGAAGGAGTTCCGCGCATGAACCACGATGATTTCGCCGCTTGGAGCCGCCGCGCCGCCGATTGGGGCGTCGCCTACCGCGAAAGTCTCGATGAGCGGCCGGTGCGGCCGAAGCTCGATCCCGGAGCGGTGCTGCGGCAGTTGCCCGAGGCGCCGCCGGAAAGCGCCGAGGCGATGGACGCCATCTTCGCCGATTTCGAGCGGCTGATCGTGCCCTCCATGACGCATTGGCAGCATCCGCGTTTCTTCGCCTATTTCCCCGCCAATGCCGCGCCGGTTTCGGTGGTGGCGGAATACCTCGTCACCGCCATGGCGGCGCAGTGCATGCTTTGGCAGACCTCGCCGGCGGCGACCGAACTGGAAACCAAGGTGCTCGACTGGCTGCGCCAGGCGATCGGGTTGCCCGGCAATTTTTCCGGCGTCATCCAGGATTCCGCCTCCTCGGCGACGCTTGCCGCCGTGCTGACGATGCGCGAGCGGGCGCTGGCCTGGCAGGGCAACGCCAAGGGGCTTGCGGCGCACTCGGCCGTGCGCGTCTACGCCTCGCGCGAGGTGCACACCTCCATCGACCGGGCGATCTGGATCGCCGGCATCGGTGAGGCGAACCTGGTGCGCATTCCAACGCAAGGGCCATTGCGGGGCGTGGATACCGCGGCGCTTGAAGCCGCAATCGCCGCCGATCGCGCGGCGGGCCTGATCCCGGCCGGCGTTATTGCCTGCGTCGGCGGCACCAGCAGTGGCGCGACCGACGATATCGACGCCGTCTGCGCCGTCGCCGGCCGCGAAGGCCTCTATGTGCATGTCGATGCGGCCTGGGCCGGTTCGGCGATGATCTGCCCGGAGTTCCGCCCGCTTTGGGCCGGCGTGGAGCGGGCGCATTCGGTGGTTTTCAACCCGCACAAGTGGCTCGGCGCGCAGTTCGATTGCTCGGCGCATTTCATCGCCAACGCCGACGATCTGGTGCGCACGCTCGCCATCCAGCCGGAATACCTGAAGACCCATGGCAAGGACGGCATCGTCAACTATTCGGAATGGTCGGTGCCGCTTGGCCGCCGCTTCCGGGCACTGAAGCTATGGTTCCTGCTGCGCGCGCACGGGCTGGAGGGGTTGCGCACGATGATCCGCAACCATGTCGAGTGGTCGCAGGCGCTGGCGAAGCGGCTTACGGCGCTGCCGGATTTCGAGATCGTCACCGCGCCGGTGCTGTCGCTGTTCAGCTTCCGCCATCGCCCGGACGCAGTTACCGACCTCGACCGGCACAATCTCGACCTTGTCAATGCCATCAACGACGACGGCCGCATCTATCTGACTCAGACGCGGATCGACGGGCGCGTCGCGATCCGGTTCCAGGCCGGCTCGTTTGCGATGCGCGAGGAGGATGCGGAGACGGCGTATGATGTGATCGTGGAGATGGCGCGGGGAAGTGGGTGACGAGTTGGAGGCGGGTTGAGGGTTGCCGGGGTGTATAATTGGGCGGGAGAGCAGGGAGAGACAAAGGCGGCGCGGGCAATGCCAGGGTTGTAATTTGTGTACTTGATAAACTATCACTTTAATTTTGTATATGTGGTAAGCCGACACGGCAAATCGCAAATCAATCGCAAAGACGGCAAGTGGTCAGTCAGTAATCTGCTCGGCTTTGGCTTCGGAAACGCCCTTGATCGCGATCCGCTGCAACGTTGCGCAGAGCATATGGGTCTCGGGCAGGATGACGAGCCGGACCATTTTGCCCCAGCGTATCCAGACGAGATGAACTCCCTGCGCCGACGTTTGCACGCCATCGGTTGCTGAGTTGGTTTCCCGCCATTCCACGATGGCGACTGTATCCCAGGGCATGCCCCTCACCGATATGCGTTCTATCGTGAAGTTGATGTCGGGCAGCAACCGGAACAACCGTCCATACCAGAGCCGCGTCGTCTCCACCGAATGCCGGGATCCGCCAAGGGCGTGCGACCCGATGAAGGAATGCTCGAACCTGCGCGCAAATCCGGCGATGACCGGCTCGACGTCGCCATTGTTTATCGCGGCGAAGAGCACGCGGATTTTCCTTTCGACAATCTGGTGGTACATGGCGCGAGCCTCTCATTGATCTGGCTTCGAGAGCCCGATTAAAAGTTCAATAAGAAAACTTACCACGCTCCCATGAAACGATCAAGCTTCGAGAATTTTCATTGCTCCCTGGCGCAGGCACTAGAGCGCGTCGGCGACTGGTGGACACCGCTGATCCTCCGTGACCTTTATCTCGGCGTGTCGCGCTTCGATGAGTTGATCGAAGACCTTGGAATGTCGCGCAACCTGCTGGCGGCCCGTCTGAAAAGCCTGATCGACCACGGTATGATCACGCATGAGAAGCCGGCCCGCGAACGCGCCAGCTACCGGCTTACCGAGGCCGGGAAAGAACTCATACCCATTCTCATCGCGCTCACTGCATGGGGCGACAAATGGGCGACACCGGCGAATGGCGTTCCGATACTGTTTCGCCATCGCGCTTGCGGTCACATTCTGTCGCCCATTGTAACCTGCTCGAACTGCGGCGAAATCGTCACCGCCGACGGGCTCGACCCTCTACCCGGTCCGGGCGGACGATCTGCGCCGGGTACGAAACTGGTCGCGCGCAAGCTCGCGGTTACGCCGGCCTGAACTCTCCAACCTGACTATAGGCGTTAGGGTGAGGTCACGGCCGTTACGGTGACAGTTTACCAATTTCAGCAAACTCTCACCGCTTCTGCGGCTTCAGTGCTCCTGCCCGTTATCTGTTCCAGCGTCTCAATGAACGCTGCAGAACACAATGGCCGCATTTCATTCCGGACTGAAAGAACGGAGACCGCACCTTCAATCAACAAACCGGCGAAGTAGCACAAGCCCGCCACAACGAAAACGGAGTTGCGTGCCGGCGCGAACGTCGTTCATCACGCGCATCATCGAAACGAAACATCACCAAACCCCACGCACCAGCCCGGTCCACACATAGCCCCATACCGTCGGGTGGTACCATTGCCGCGACGGGCCGCCGACTTTCACCGGCCGCAGGTTCGATTCCAGCGCGTCCGACACCGCCTTCACGCAGATTCCGCGCGATTTTGCCGCGAGCAGGTAGGGGTAGGTGAGGATGCTGTCGCCCTTCTGCGGCGTCACGCGTTGCTGGTAGAGCACCGCGCCGGTGTCCACGCCCTCATCGATCAGGTGCACGGTCGCGCCGAAATTGCCGGCATCGCCGCTGGCCAGCGCGAAGTAGCCGCCATTCTGGCCGCGATAGGCCGGGTTGATGCCGGCATGGTAGTTGATGAATGGCGTACCGATGCATGAGAGCGTCGCCTTCCCGATCATCCGCGCACCGACGACGAACACCACTTCCGGCGCCAAGGCGCGCAGATGCGCGCGGGCCACGTCGCTGTTTACCGAGGGTACCGGCACCCGTTTCAGTTTCGGCGACAGGCCGAAGGAGAGGCCATGTTCCGTGCGGATCTGCTCAATGCGCCGCGCTGCAAGCCGCTTGCCGAACCTCGACCACATCATCATCGGGAACTGGCCGGCAACCTGCACCCAGCCGATTCTCGCCGCGCGCCGGCGCAGGAAGGCGCTGCGGTCCTCCGGCTGTTCCAGCAGCACCGGAAACGGCCCGAACTGGTCCATCAGGGCGTTGAGGACGATAGCCGGGTGATGACCGCCGGCGGGGATCGCGACGATGCGG
>CALMYO010000184.1 GCA_937873685.1 uncultured Paracoccaceae bacterium | reverse complement strand
TTTGAAATTGGCCATGGCGAATAATAGCAAAATCACGCCAAATCCGACAGGCTGCCAATCCCCGGGACCCAAAACCGCGCTCGCCGATGGCTGGAGGATGGTTCCCGGGGACAAGGCCCGGGTTGACGACGCCGAGGGAAGACGAATGTCGCAAGTCCGACGCAAGCGGCGACCACTCACCAAGAGACACAATCGCTGCGCCAAACCTCATACCCATCCGCATAACTCCTTTCCCACCCCTTCAACAAACCTTCACCGAACGGTCACGGTTCCAAAACCGGAATGACACATCGCCATGGCATCGCCCGACCCGCGAACAATCCTGTTCCCGGGAGAACAACCGATGCCAGCCAAAGTGACCTTCCGCTCCATGACCCGTCGCGGGTTCATGACCTCCGCCAGCGCCGCCGGCCTTGTTGCCGCCTCGGGCCTTGCGATGCCGTTCTACTCGCGCGCCAACCAGCGCCCGGTCTTCACCCACGGCGTCCAGTCGGGCGATGTCGACACCAATTCCGGCATGATCTGGGCGCGCGCCGACCGGCCGTCGAAGGTGATGTTCGAAGCGGCGACCACCGAGAGCTTCGACAACGCGATGAAGCTGCCGCCGATGCACGCGCTGCCCGAGAGCGATTACGCGGTGAAGCGCCTGCTCGAGAACCTCGCCTCGGACCAGGACATGTTCTACCGCATGCAGCTGGTCGATCTCGCTGACGTCAACATCACCTCCGAGCCGATCGTCGGCCGTTTCCGCACCGCACCGACCGAAAAGCGCAACGTGCGTTTCGCCTGGTCGGGCGACACCGCCGGCCAGGGTTGGGGCATCGACGACAAGGGCATGTACACCTATGCCACGATGGCGAAGCACACGCCCGACTTCTTCATCCATTCCGGCGACACCATCTACGCCGACGGCCCGATGAAGGATGAAGTCGCCGACAAGGACGGCAAGGTGATCTGGAAGAACACCGTGCTGATCGACGAGAAGCGCAAGGTCGCCGAGACCCTGGACGAGTTCCGCGGCCAGTGGAAATACAACATGATGGACGCCCATTGCCAGGCGATGAACGCCATCGTGCCGACCTTCTTCCAGTGGGACGACCACGAGGTCACCAACAACTGGTCGGATTCCAAGTCGGTGATGGCCGATGACCGTTACACCGAAAAATCGGTTGCCCTGATGACGGCCCGCGCCGCCCGCGCCTTCCATGAGATGACGCCGATCCGCTACACCCCGGCGGAACCGGGCCGCGTCTATCGCAAGATCGCCTACGGTCCGCTGCTCGACGTGTTCTTCATCGACCTGCGCTCCTATCGCGGCCCGAACGGCCCGTCGATGGAAACCGAGATGACGCCGGCCTCGCGCATCCTCGGCGAAACCCAGGCCGAATGGCTGAAGGCCGGACTCGCCGCTTCCAAGGCGACCTGGAAGGTGATCGCCTCCGACATGCCGATCGGCCTTATCGTGTGGGACAACTTCAAGGACCGGGCCGGCGCCGAGGCGATCGCCAACGGCGACAACGGGCCGGCTGCTGGCCGCGAACTCGAAATCGCCGACCTTCTCAAGTTCATCAAGGACCAGAACATCTCCAACACGGTGTGGTTCACCGCCGATGTGCACTACACCGCAGCCCACTACTACGACCCGTCGAAGGCGCAATTCCAGGATTTCACCCCGTTCTGGGAATTCGTTTCCGGCCCGATCCACGCCGGCACTTTCGGCCCGAATGAACTCGACATGACCTTCGGTCCTGACGTGAAGTATGTGAAGGCGCCGACGCCGGAACAGGGCGTCAACCTGCCGCCCTCCATGGGTCTGCAGTTCTTCGGCCTCGTCGACATCGATGGCGCTACCGAGCAGATGACCGTGCGCCTGATGGATCGCGACGACAACGAACTCTACAAGGTCACGCTCGATCCGGTGCGCAACGCGTAAGTTTTGATTTACGTTTCCGGCATGTCGCCGGCCAAAAACCACGATCCCGGGCCATGCGCCCGGGATCTTTCGCAAGCGCGCATTGCAGCCGCCAGCACGGACTGAAAAGCGGCAGACAGACCTGGCGCCGGCTTTTGCGCTTTGCCCCGCGTCCTGCCTCGGCTATCAGGCCATGACGTTGTAACGAGGATCGAGCGAAATGCAGCAACGCACACTCGGCAAGGACGGACCGCAGATCGGCGCGATCGGGCTCGGCTGCATGAGTTTCGCCGGCGCCTACGGCATGAGCGACGCGGCGACCAGCCATCGCACGCTCGCCAGGGCGCTGGAGCTTGGCGTCACCCATCTCGACACGGCGAAAATCTATGGCGACGGCCGCTCCGAGGAGATCATCGGCGCATACCTGAAGGCAAATCCGGCGGCGCGCGACCGCTTCGTCATCGCCACCAAGGGCGGCATCCGCACCGCTCCGCAGCGGAGCGTCGACAATTCGCCGCAATACCTGCGCGAATGCCTCGAAGGTTCACTTGCCCGTCTCGGCGTTGACCATGTGGCGCTGTACTACATCCACCGTCGCGACCATTCCTTTCCGATCGAGGCGGTGATGGAAACGCTGCTCGGCTTCATGGCCGAGGGCAAGATCGGCAGCATCGGATTTTCCGAGATCGCGCCATCCTCGCTGGAGCGCGCCTGTGCGGTCGGCCCGGTCATGGCGGTGCAAAGCGAGTACTCGCTGTGGACGCGCCAGCCGGAACTCGGCATGCTGCAGGCTTGCGCCCGCCACGGCGTCGCTTTTGTTGCGTTCTCGCCACTCGCGCGCGGCGTCATTTCTCGCGAACCGTTCGATCCATCGAAGCTGGCAGATGGCGATTTCCGCAAGCCGATGCCGCGCTTCAATGCCGAGAACTTCCCGCGCAACGAGGCCTGTATCGCCCGCTTCCGCGTCTGGTGCGCTGACAACGGCTGGAGCCCGGCGGCGGCCGCCATCGCCTGGACGCTGGCGCAGGGCGACCACGTGATCCCGATCCCCGGCACGCGCTTTGCCGAAAACCTCGCCGAGGATGCTGAGGCCGGCACGCGCGTCCTGACCGCGCAGGAACTGGCCGAGGTCGACACGATCCTCCCGCCCGGCTTCGCCCACGGTGCGCGCTACGCCGAGGCGATGACGAACTCGGTGGAGAACTACTGCTGATCACGGATGCGTTTTCGGAGTTACCTTGCTCCTCTTTTATGGACGCGGGACACGGAGCGGCAACAATCTTCTCACGGTCGTCATTCCGGGCCTTGTGCCCGGGGACCATGGCAAAGCACAACGCGGCGACGCTTTGGATCCCGGGGACAAGCCCCGGGATGACGGTGGTGTGCATTTCCTGCCTTTCGAAACACGGGCATTCATGCTATCATTTTCGATAGCATCGGAGCGCCCCCATGGGACAGATCCTCATCCGCAACCTCGACGACGATGTGATTTCGCGCCTGAAGACCAAGGCCGAACTCGCCGGCAAGTCGCTGGAGCAATCCCTGCGCGACTTGCTGACCCAACACGCACCGCTGACGCCGCAAGAGCGGGTTGAGCTTTCGCGGAGCATTCGCGCACAACACGGGCATCGCTTTCCCGAAGTAACGAAAGCTGAAATCCGGGAAGGTCTTGAGGGCGCCGAATGACGCTCTGGGTTGTCGATGCCGATGTTGGATTCAAGTGGCATGTCGAACAACCCGATTCTGATCAGGCAGAGCGGGTGCTGGCCCTCGGCGGCGAACTGCATGCTCCTGATTTCCAGTATCTGGAAGTCAGGCAGGTTCTGGCGAAATATGTCAGGATGAATCTGATTTCTTCCGCATCGGCGATGCATGCGCAGGCCAGCCATCGCAGCATGATCGCCTTCTGGCACGATCACAAGCAGCTTGCCGACCACGCCTTCGACCTTGCCCTGAAGCACAGTCACGCATTCTACGATTGCCTCTACCTCGCACTGGCGCTGCGTCTTAACGGACGGCTGGTCACCGCCGACAAGGCGTTCGCCAGGAAATTCGCCGACGGCGAACATGCCGGTCGCATCGTGCTGCTGCAGGATTTCGCTGGCTGACGGCGATCGCTGCCGAGCAGTTCGCAAGCGCCGGTCGGCCGTGCAGCCCAACTACCGATAAAGGTCAGCCCGCGTCGGCGGCAAGCCGGACGCACCGCGCCGCTTGTGCGAGGCAAGCGTCTGGTAGAGGCGCACACTGTTACGCTCGAAGGCGATTGAAGATGCGGCAAGGTAAATCAGCCACAGCCGCGTCTTGACCTCGCCGACTTCCGCGATTGCCGCGTCATACTGCGCGAGCAACCGGTCGTGCCAGTGGCGGCAGGTACGCTGGTAGTGCTCGCGCAGGTTCTCCACGTCATGCACCTCGAAGCCGTGCAGTTCGAGCCCGGTCACCGTGTTGCCGATATGGTCGAGTTCGCCGCCGGGAAAGATGTATTTCGTCAGCAGCGCAAATTCCTCATTCTTGCGGCGGAAAAGCTTGCGTGTCGTTTTCGCCGGGCGGGTAATGGCGTGGTTCAGGAACAGCCCGTCCGGTTTCAGGACGCGCTTGACGGTGTTGTAGTAGGTCGGGAAATTGTCGAGGCTGATCGCCTCCTGGAAACCGACCGAGGTGATCTTGTCGAACTGGCCCTGCACGGTTGAATAGTCGGCGAGTTCGAAGGTCACCCGGTCGGCCAGTCCAAGACGCTGCGCCTTCGCGACGGCGTAGTTGAATTGCTCGGTGGACAGGGTGACGCCATGGGCGATCGCACCGTGTTTCGTGGCGGCATGAAAGCACAGCGCCCCCCAGCCGCTGCCAATATCGAGCAATCGCTCCCCCGGCTTCAGACGCAGCTTGCGGCAGATGATCTCCAGCTTGTCGTGCTGCATCTGCCCGATATCGTTGCTCCAATCGGTGCAATAGCCGCAAGTGTAGACCATCTCATCATCGAGCCACAGCGCATAGAAGGCGTTGGAAACATCGTAGTGATACTGGATGTTTTTCTCGTTTTCCTCCCGGCTGCCGCCAGAGGGCTTTTCATCCGGCTGGTCGGCCAACGGCCATGGGCCGCCGCGATCCACGAACCAGAATTTGCGCGTCGCCTGGAACGCCAGCCACTTGTTGGCGGCGCGAAAAATGTCGCGCGACCGCACTTTCGGCCGTGCCGCAGCAAGATCGAAGATCGTGCCGTTGACGAGATCGATCCGCTTCGACACCCAGAGGTTCAGGAGCGTTTCCATCGAGCGTCGCCGCACCAGTGCGGCGATCACGCCTTCGTCGGCAATCCTGACCGCAAACGTTCCGGCGGGCAGATCGGCCGGAACCGTCGACCCGTCCCACAGGATGAAGCCGACATCGATCTTGAGCAGATCGCGCACATGTGCGAGCAGCTTGCGGATTGTCTTCAGGCGGCTTTCGGCGCTCATCGGTTTGTCCTGACGGAAAAAGGCGGCTTCGCGCTTGTAGTCTATTTCTCAAGCTGCGGCGAAGAAAGCGGCAACGGCCAAATGCCGCGATGCGCCGCAATTCATGTTCAGGCCTCGATCGCGTCCAGCGCCTGTTGCGCCGCCTCGAAGTAGCGGCCGACATGCAGCCCGTCGACCAGCGCATGATGCACCTGCACCGCCATCGCCATCGAGTGACGGCCCGCCGCCTCAGCGACGAACTTGCCCCATGAGACGCGCGGGATGCAGTCATGCGGTCCGGGCAGCGCATTGTCGAGGGCGGTGAAGTCGAGCCAGGGCAGGCAGGAGAGATAGGCGAGATCGTCGCGCTGGCCCGTGTTCGGCTGCAGTCCGCCAGCGGCGGCAACCGCGTCGATGATCGTCTTTGCCGCGCGGTCGAATGCGCGCCAATCGGAGACGAACGGCACATAGGCATAGCCAAACGAGCCGTCTGTGCGCGGCACGGTCATCGACAGTTCGACCGCGTCGTGCAGCACCACGGTATCGGCGCGAAACCGCATGCGCAGCGCATCGACCGCATGGATGCCGGCGCCGATTGCATAGAGGCAGGCGCGGTAGGGCGACACGCCGGCCGGCTTCAGCACCGTCATCAGCCGGGTGACATCGAGCCGTGCGGTCGTGGCGAAATGCGGCCTGTCATAGGAGCGAAACAGGCGGAACGTCTCCGCCCGAGGCCAGGTGGCGAGATCGACGATGTGTTCGGCCATGCCAGTTTGCCCGCCCGTGTCCGTTGCGTTCTGTTCTCAGCTTCGAACAGCCATGGCGGCGGCGGCAGAAGCCATCATCGAGGCGCTGAACCGGTTGGCCAGCCGCACGGCGCGTTCACTTTTGAGCAATCGCCGCGCCTGCATGGCGCCAACCGCCCAGGCGATGTCGACCGCCGCAAGCACAAGCACCATGACCGCGACCAGTTCGAGCCAGCCCGTCATCGTGACATTGGCCAGATCGACGATTGCCGGCAGCAGTGCCAGATAAAACACCATGATCTTCGGATTCCCGAGCGTGACCGCAATCCCGGCCGCAAACAGGCGTACCGGCCGGTCCTCGCGCGGAAGGGCATCTCCGGCGCTGGCGACTGGCGCGGTCCACATCCGCCAGGCGAGATACGCCAGATAGGCGATTCCCGCATACTTCAGCACCACGAACACCGGGTGGAAGGTTTCGGCCAGGGCGGCAAGGCCGAATACAGCACAGGTCAGCCAGATTGCCTCGCCGACCCACATCGCCGCAAGAAACGGCAGCACGCTGGATATGCCCCGGGAAAGCACGCGCGCAACCAGGGCGGCGATGCTCGGACCGGGCGACCCGGCGGCGACCGCAAGCGCCACGGCGAAGATCAGCAAGGATTCAACGGACATAGCGCATCAACCTTTTTCATACTGTCGCCGACGGACGCGACAAGGACAACATGCGTCATCCGGATCGCCCGCTTCCGCCGGTCTTTCGGCTTTACGCCGCGCCGGCGACGCGCGATTTCTCGAACCGCTTGCGCTCGTGCGTGTCGAGATAGAGCTTGCGCAGGCGGATGGTCTTCGGCGTCACCTCAACCAGTTCGTCGTCCTGGATCCAGGACAAGGCGCGCTCCAGCGTCATGCGCACCGGCGGGGTCAGCTTCACCGCCTCGTCCTTGCCGGCGGCGCGGATGTTGGTAAGCTTCTTGCCCTTCAGCACGTTCACTTCGAGATCGTTGTCGCGCGAATGGATGCCGATGATCATGCCGGGATACACCTTCGCGCCCGGATCGATCACCATCGGGCCGCGATCCTCGAGGTTCCACAGCGCGTAAGCGACCGCTTCGCCAAGATCGTTGGAAATCAGCACGCCGTTGACGCGACCCGCGATCTCGCCCTTGTAGGGTTCGAAGGCGTGGAACAGGCGGTTCATGATCGCCGTGCCGCGGGTGTCGGTCAGCAGTTCCGACTGGTAGCCGATCAGGCCGCGCGTCGGCGCGGTGAACACCAGCCGCACCCGCCCGCCGCCCGAAGGACGCAATTCGCGCATCTCCGCCTTGCGCTCGCTCATCTTCTGCACGACGACGCCGGAATGTTCCTCGTCGACGTCGATGACGACCTCCTCGACCGGCTCCAGCAACGTGCCGTCCTCGGCTTTTCGCATCACCACACGCGGCCTCGAAACGGCAAGTTCGAAGCCCTCGCGCCGCATCGTCTCGATCAGCACCGCAAGTTGCAATTCGCCACGGCCGGAGACCTCGAAGGCGTCCTTTGCCGCCGTCTCCTCGATCTTCAGCGCCACATTGCCTTCCGCTTCCTTCAGCAAGCGGTCGCGGATGACGCGGCTTGTAACCTTGTCGCCCTCGGTGCCGGCCAGCGGCGAATCGTTGACGATGAAGCTCATGGTCACCGTCGGCGGGGCGATCGGAATCCCGGGCCCTGCGTCGGGGCGGGGCGACCCGGGCGATCGGCTGCGCCGGCAGCGCTTCGGTCACGACCGGATCGCAGAAGGTGTCGGCGACCGTGCCCTTCGACAGGCCGGCGATGGCGACAATGTCACCGGCATGCGCCTCGTCGAGCGCCAGCCTTTCCAGCCCGCGAAACGCGAGGATCTTGGAGATACGACCGCTTTCCAGCAGCGCGCCGTCGCGGCTGAGCACCTTCACCGCCTGGTTCGGTTTGATCGAACCGGAATGGATGCGCCCGGTGATGATGCGGCCGAGGAACGGATTGGCTTCCAGGATCGTGCCGATCATCCGGAACGGACCGTCGCCCACCTTCGGCTCCGGCACATGCTTCATCACCAGTTCGAACAGCGGATCGAGCGAAGCATTGGCCGGACGCTCCGGCGTATCAGCCATCCAGCCGTCGCGGCCTGAACCATACAGGATCGGGAAATCGAGCTGGTCGTCATCGGCGTCGAGCGCCGCAAACAGGTCGAACACCTCGTTCACAACCTCGACATGGCGCGCATCGGAACGGTCGATCTTGTTGACGGCGACGATCGGCCGCAAGCCGACCTTCAGCGCCTTGCCGACCACGAACTTGGTCTGCGGCATCGGCCCTTCGGCTGCGTCCACCAGCACGATCGCACCGTCGACCATGTTGAGAATGCGTTCCACCTCGCCGCCGAAATCGGCGTGGCCGGGCGTGTCGACGATGTTGATGCGATTGCCCCGCCATTCCACAGAGGTGGCCTTGGCGAGAATGGTGATGCCGCGCTCCTTTTCCAGGTCGTTGGAATCCATCGCCCGCTCGGCGACACGCTCGTTCTCGCGAAACGAGCCGGATTGCTTCAGGAGTTCGTCCACCAGGGTCGTCTTGCCGTGGTCGACATGCGCGATGATCGCGATGTTGCGAAGGGTCATGGTTCACCGGTTGAATTGGCGCCGCAAACGGCAAGGGCCGCGGAGCCAGGCGCCGCGGCAGATTAGTCGCGCGGGCCATAGCCGATTTTTTGCAGGTGCGAAAGGGTGCACGTGCCCATCACCCCACTCCCGCCGCGGCGCGCACCATCATCAGTTCGCCGATGTTTTCCGGCGTCACGTAGCCGATCAGCGCGCCGTCGGCATCGACCACCCCGAAGGCCGGCGCTCCGGCCTTCTGCATTGCCTCAATGCCGGCTGAAAGCGGCGCGCGCGCCGGCTGCAGCGGTATGTCGGTCGTCATTGCCTCGATCACGGGGGAATCCATGCCGCGCGCCTGGATCGCCGCCACCATGCCGGCGCGGGTGAGGATGCCGCGCAGCCGCCCCGAACCGTCAACCACGGGAAACTCGTGCTGGGTGGTGGAAAGCAGCGCATCTGCCGCATCGCGCAGGCTCGATTGCGGGGTCAGCGTCTCGAAATGGCTGATCATCACGTCGCGCGTCGCAAGGCCGCGCGCCACATCCTGCAGGCTCACCGCCTGCGATTCGCCCGCTGCGGCGAGATAGACGAAGATGGCGACGAAGATCAGCAGCGGATTGCCGCCAATGAGGCCGAGAAACCCGAAGGCAAAGGCCGCAAACTGGCCGATCCGCGCCGCGATCGCGGTTGCCCGTGTCCGGGGATAACGCATCGCCAGCAGCGCGCGCAGCACCCGCCCGCCATCCATCGGGAAGGCCGGGATCAGGTTGAACAGCACGAGGATGACGTTGACCGACGCAAGCCGGGCGAGGAAGTTGTTGCGCGGGTCTTCCAGCGCGGTCATCGCGTCGCCGCTCACCGATGCGCCGAGGATGAAGATCAGGATCGCCGCTATGACGACGTTCACCGCCGGCCCGGCCAGCGCCACGACGATCTCCTCGCGCGGGTTTTCCGGCATGCGCTCCAGTTCGGCAACGCCGCCGATCGGCAGCAGCGTGATCTTCGGGGTCGCGATGCCATAGCGCTTCGCCGCAACCGCGTGTCCGAGTTCGTGCAGCACCACGCAGGCGAAGATGGCGATGATGAAAATGAGGCTTTCAATCGCCGCCTGCTGCCCGCCCTGCTGGAAAGCGGCGATGCCGATCCACGCCAGCAACAGGAAAAATGTCAGGTGGATGCGGATCTCGCTGCCAAACACCCGGCCGATGCCGAACGACCATTGCATGGGCTGCTTTCCTTCGCTGGGGCATGCGCAAAACATGCGCGGAATGCGCCTTCTCCGGTCAAGATAGGATCGGGGAGGTGAGAAACGAAGAGGAGTTGGTGACGCAGTCGCCCCTTCCCTTCCGGCCGGTTCCTGCGGTCGGGATGCGCGTATACCGACCCGGACCGCCCGCACCCTCGCCGTGTGCTACAGATCCGCGACCATGTGCGCCACCGCACAACGACATTGTCGCAAGCGCGGCGCATGACGCCATGGGAGCGGCGTTCTCCAACCGCAATGACTTTGCTTGCCGCACACGCTCGTGCGCCTCGCGGCAGCATTAAGGTGATCGGACGCCCCCGCAGGTCAAGCGTGGGCGGGACTGGGTGCGCTCAGTGTCGGGTTTCCTCGTGTCGGAGCTTTTCGATTTCTTCCTTCACGCGCAGTTTCTGCCGTTTGAGTTTCACGATTTCGAGGTCGTCGGTAGCCGGATGCATCATCGCATCGGCAATCTCCTGCTCCAGAACGGCATGCTTCTTTTGCAGCGATTCCAGATGAGCCTCGGTCGACATTCGTGATTCTCCTCGTTCTCGGGTTGCACGGGTCCGGCGGGCTAGCGCCATCCGGATTCGGGAGCATGCCACGGTTCGGCGACCCTGTCGAACGAAACCGAAAGACATTTTCCCCATCCTGAAAATCGTGTTAAAGCCGCCCGTCTTCAAGAGCGGCTCGACGCCAAAAACCCGGGAATGACGATGTCGGATCAGGAACAGGCCGAGGTGCGGCTTGCGCATGCGCGTTTGAGGCAGGAGCATGCGGACTACGCCATGGCAATCGATGCGATGGAAAAATGCGGCTGCGACCGGCTGGCGATCCAGCGCATGAAGAAGAAAAAGCTGGCGCTGAAAGACCGGATCGCCAAGCTGGAAGACGAGATCATTCCCGACATCATCGCCTGACCGGCTTTCCGGTCGAGTGACAATCAAGGAGAGCGCCGCATGCCGGATCGCCCCCCCGTCGCCATCATCATGGGCAGCCAGTCGGACTGGGCGACCATGCGCCATGCCGCTGAGACGCTGGATGCGCTCGGTGTTGCCCATGACGACCGCATCGTCTCCGCCCACCGCACCCCCGAACGGCTTTACGACTTCGCCAAATCCGCGCGCGACGCAGGGTTCAAGGTGATCATTGCCGGCGCCGGCGGCGCGGCGCACCTGCCAGGCATGACGGCCGCACTGACGCCGCTGCCGGTACTCGGCGTGCCGGTCGAATCGAAGGCGTTGTCGGGCAAGGATTCGCTGCTGTCGATCGTGCAGATGCCGGCCGGAATCCCTGTCGGCACGCTGGCGATCGGTCGCGCCGGTGCGGTCAACGCCGCCCTTCTCGCCGCCGCCGTGCTGGCGCTAACGGACGAGGCGCTCGCCGCCCGGCTCGACGAATGGCGCGCGGCGCAGACAGCGAAAGTGGCCGACCGGCCGGCTGACGAGGCGTGACGCGATGGCGCTCCCGCCCGGCTCCACCATCGGCATCATCGGCGGCGGCCAGCTTGGCCGCATGCTGGCGCTCGCCGCCGCCCGCTTCGGCTACCGGATCGTCGTGCTGGAACCGGCAGCCGATTGCCCGGCGGCACAGGTCGCAAACCGCCACATCGTCGCACCCTATGGCGACCGCGCGGCGCTGACGGACCTGGCGGCGGCAAGCGATGTTGTGACCTACGAATTCGAGAATGTCGATGTCAAAGCCGCCCGCTTCATTGAGACGCTGAAGCCGGTTCGCCCCGGCCCGCGCGCGCTGGAGGTTGCGCAGGACCGGTGGAACGAAAAAACCTTTCTCAACAGCATCGGCATCGCCACCGCCCCGTTCCGCAAGGTCGAGACGGCCGGCGATCTTGCCGAGGCGCTGGCCGGTTTCGACGGGCGGGGGATCCTGAAGACCCGCCGCCTCGGCTATGACGGCAAAGGCCAAGTCCGCTTCGACGGTGCAACCGGCGATCCAACGCCGGCGGAAGCGATGGCTGCGATCGGCCACGCGCCGGCGATCCTGGAAGCGCTGGTGCCGTTCCAGCGCGAGATCTCGGTCATCGCGGCGCGCGAGGCCGATGGCGCGGTCGCCTGCTACGATGTTGCCGAAAACGTCCACAAAAGCGGCATTCTTTCTACCTCCACCGTTCCAGCGGCCGTTTCGGCCAATGTTTCGGCGCGCGCGCAGGCCGCCGCGACCGCGCTTCTCGGGGCGCTCGATTATGTCGGCGTGCTCGGGCTGGAATTCTTCGTGCTCGACGATGGCGGCCTGCTCGCCAACGAATTTGCGCCGCGCGTCCACAATTCCGGCCACTGGACCGAGGCGGCCTGCCTCGTCTCGCAGTTCGAGCAGCACATCCGCGCCATCGCCGGCCTGCCGCTCGGCGATGGCGCCCGCCATGCGGATTGCGTGATGGAAAACCTGATCGGCGACGATGTGAACCGCTTCACGGCGCTTGCCGCCGAAAAACGCGTCATGCTGCATCTCTACGGCAAGGCCGAAGCCCGGCCCGGCCGCAAGATGGGGCATGCGACGCGGGTGGCAAGACAAGCATAGCGGACCTGTACGCATTGATTGATACCGTCGGGCCATTGTTGTAGACTTTCCCGGATCGATTGGCAGTTCTGCATACATGCGATAATCAGCTATGCAGACAAGCAAACCGAGCGGTTTGCCCATGGCGAGTTCGTCAGGGCATTTTCCGGGTTCGCCCGGCAAGCCGAGATCAGACTTGACCGTTTGGATGCAGCGACTCGTCTTGAAGACCTTGCAAGTCTCCCGGGCAACCGTTTCGAAGCCTTGAAAGGTGACAGAACGGGTCAATACTCGATACGAACCAACGACCAATGGCGCATCTGTTTCAGATGGCCGAATGGCGCTCAAGGGCCGATGGACGTTGAAATCGTCGACTATCATTAAGGAGGCTACATGATGGCCCGCACCCCGATCCATCCCGGCGAGCATCTGGCCGAAGAACTCGACCTCCTTGGATTGTCGCCATCCGAATTCGCACAAAAGATTGATGTTCCGGCCATTCACATGAACGAAATCATTGCCGGCGAACGCGCCGTTTCTGCTGACACTGCGCTGCGACTCGGGCACTGGTTCGGCATGGATCCGGCGTTCTGGATGAACCTCCAGTCCCTGCACGACCTCAGGAAGGCGTCACTCGAAACCGGCGAGGCGATCAGGAAGCTGCCGCGCATGAACGACAATGACAATGCGGCAGGCATCAATGCGAAAGCTGACAGCGCCCGCGCCAATCCCTGACACCTACCGCTTCATCAGCCCGTTCAGCACCGTGTCGACATGCGCCTCGAAAAACGCGTCGAGCGACAGCGCCTCGTGGCGCTCGAAGTTCATCTGCCACACCATCGCCGCCAGCACAGGCGCGATCAGCACGATCGGTGCATCGATCGCGGCGGCCTGCCGAAACTCGCCGCGCGCCACGCCGCGCTCCAGGATGGCACGCAACAGCGCCCTGCCCTTGGCGATCATCTCGCGGTGATAAAACTCGGTGATCGCCGGAAACCGGGCGCCCTCG
>CALMYO010000183.1 GCA_937873685.1 uncultured Paracoccaceae bacterium | reverse complement strand
GGGAAGCGGGAATCGGAACGCGCATGAGCCAGCAGCTTGTCCATCACTTCCTGAACGACCTCGACCGGCTGCAGAAGCTGTCGGGATCGCTCAACGAGCAGACCATTCGCGAGGCGTTCAAGGATTTGCTGAAAGCATGGTCGCGGCAGGCCAACCTGCTGTTCGTCGCCGAACTGGAATACGCCACCGCCCAGAAAACCAAGGTCTATCCCGACGGCACCATCCTGCACGATCTGCGAGTGCCGCTCGGCTTCTGGGAAGCCAAGGACACGAGGGACGATCTCGACGAGGAAATCCGCAAGAAAACCGCGCGCGGCTACCCGCGCGACAACATCGTCTACGAGAACAGCCACACGGCGGTGCTGATCCAGAACGGGCAGGAAGCCTTTCGCTGCGAGATGCGCGAAACGGACAGCCTGCTGAAACTGCTCAACCTGTTCTTTAGCTGGGAGCGGCCGGAAATAGCCGAGTTCCGCAAGGCGGTGGAGCAGTTCAAGCGCGACCTGCCGCATGTGCTCGATGCGTTGCGCGACAAGATCGACGACGCTTACGACGGTAATACGGGCTTCAAGGCGGCGGCGAAAAACTTCCTTGCGCATGTCAGGGAAACAGTGAACCCGACGCTCGGCGAAGCCGATGTGCGCGAGATGCTGGTCCAGCACATCCTGACCGAGGAGATTTTCGCCCATGTGTTCAACGAGGGCGACTTTCATCGCGACAACAACATCGCGCGCGAACTCTATCGTCTGGAAGGCGCGTTCTTCACCGGCGCGGTGAAACGCGAGACGCTGCGGGGGCTCGAACCCTATTATGCGGCGATCCGCGCCAATGCGGCGCAGATTTCCGGCCACAGCGAGAAACAGGCCTTCCTCAAGGTCATCTACGAGAACTTCTACAAGGTCTACAATCCCAAGGCGGCTGACCGGCTTGGCGTGGTCTATACGCCAAACGAGATCGTGCGCTTCATGATCGAGGGCGCGGACTGGCTCTGCCAGAAGCATTTCGGCCGGGCGCTGATCGACCCGCATGTGGAGATTCTCGACCCCGCCACCGGCACCGGCACCTTCATCTGCGAACTGATCGAGTATTTTCGCGGCCAGCCGGAAAAGCTGGCGCAGAAGTACAAGAACGAGCTGCACGCCAACGAGGTGGCGATCCTGCCCTACTACGTGGCGAACCTGAACATCGAGGCGACCTATGCGGCGGTCTCCGGCCAGTTCGCGGAATTCCCGAACCTTTGTTTCGTCGATACGCTGGACAATGTGGCCGGGCTTGGCATCAAGGCCGGCTATCAGGGCGACATGTTCGCTGCGATGAGCGAGGAGAACATCGAGCGTGTGAAGCGCCAGAACCGAAGCAGGATTTCCGTCATCATCGGCAACCCGCCGTATAATGCGTGGCAGGAAAACTTCAACATGCGCAACCCGAACCGCGCCTACAAACGGGTCGATGAGCGCATCAAGGAAACATACATTTCAAAGGGTACGGCGCAGAACAAGAACAGTGTCTATGACATGTACACGCGGTTCTATCGCTGGGCGTCCGACCGGCTGCACGATGATGGTGTGCTGGCGTTGATCACCAACAGGAACTTCATCGAGAAGGCCGCATTCGACGGCTTCCGCAACAGCGTTGCAGCCGAGTTCTCGGACATCTTCCTCGTCGATCTTGGCGGCGACGTGCGCGCCGACCCGCGCATTTCCGGCACGAAGCACAATGTCTTCGGCATCCAGACCGGCGTGGCGATAGCCTTCATGGTCAAGCGCAAGGGCGCGAAAGGCTCCAAAATCCACTATGTGCGCCGCCCGGCGCTGGATACGGCGGAGGACAAGCTGAACTGGCTCGCCGCAAACCCGGCGTCTCATGTAAAATTCGAGCGCGTTGAGCCGGACAAGAAGGGCAACTGGCTAGACGTGACGGACAACGACTGGGACGAGATGATCCCGATCGCCAGCAAGGAGGCCAAGGCGGGGAAAATTGGGCGCAAGGATCAGGCGATTTTCCGGCTGTTTTCAAGGGGCCTTGGATCATATCGAGACGAATGGGTTTACGATTTCGACAAGTCAACGCTGGAGGCCAAGGTTCGGTACATGATCGAGACCTACGAGGCCACGCGTAAGGACGCGGCGTTTGCCGGGCGGGATACGATCAAGTGGGATGCGGAGCTTGAGCGCTATCTTGATCGAAAATTACCCATCTCATTCGAAGCACGCAAAATCGTTTCAAGCGCATTTCGCCCTTTCTCTGCCAATTGGGTCTATTTTGACCAACATCTCAATGGCCGCACCTACCAACTGCCGAGTATGTTTCCACCAAACGCCGAAAACGCGGTTATCAGCTTCAGCGGTGTTGGTTTTCGGTCCGGTTTTTGTGTTTCGACTGCGGTCGGCCCTGTTGATCTCCATTATGGCGCTGCAGCAGACGGATATCAGGTGGTTTCCCGCTACCGCTACACCTCTTCCGGCGAGAAGATCGACAACATCACCGACTGGGCGCTGCGGCAGTTTCGCGCCCATTACGACCCGGGCGGGGCTTCTCCCTCCCCCTTGAGGGGAGGGGCAGGGGTGGGGGGCGCGAGCGACAGCGAGCCAACGAAAGATACCCCCACCCCGGACCTGCGGTCCGACCCTCCCCTCAAGGGGGAGGGTGGGCGCGCTGCGCGCGCCATCGAAAAGGACGACATCTTCCACTACGTCTACGGCGTGCTGCACGATCCGGTGTATCGCGAGACCTACGCGATCAACCTGAAGCGCGAGTTCCCGCGCATCCCGTTCTATCCGGACTTCTGGCAATGGGCCGCATGGGGCGAACGGCTGATGGCGCTGCATATCGGCTATGAGGAGGTTGAGCCCTGGCCGCTGACGCGCACCGACACGCCGGACGAAAAGGCGCGCGCCAACGGCGTTGCGCCAAAGGCCATCCTGCGTGCCGACAAGGACAATGGCGTGATCCGCCTCGACAGCGAGACCATGCTCTCCGGCATTCCGCGCGAGGTGTGGGAATACAGGCTCGGCAACCGTTCGGGCCTTGAATGGATTCTCGACCAGTACAAGGAAAAGACGCCGAAGGACCCGACCATCCGCGAGAAGTTCAACACCTACCGCTTCGCCGATTACAAGGAAAAGGTCATCGACCTGTTGAGAAGGGTGACGCGGGTGAGCGTGGAGACGGTGGCGACTATGCAGGCAATGAAGGGAGCGAAGCGATGAACGCGGCGGAAGCGACCGTTCCGGCGAAAGCCTTCTTCGCGGCGGCGAAACGTTCGGGCAAGATGCGCCGCGCGCCGTCCGGCGCAAAGGGTTCGATAGCGAAGGATACGCGCATCCTGCCGTCCGGACATTGCGTTTGCGTCGATACGCCCTTGATCGCGACCGACATTCCCGCCACGGGACGCTGGACGAAGATCGTCGCGCTCGACACCGTTCGTCTGATAGCGGCGTGCGACCAGTTGGCCCTGATCGTTCCCGCGAAAGACGGTTCCGCTGTCATCACAATCGGAGCGGGCGACGGGCAGTTCTGGATGAAGTACAACACGACAAAGCTGTCGATTCCGGCGGTTTATGTTCTGGATTGAATTGCCGCCGCCAAGCTCTATCCGCCAAGCCGCGCCAGCAGCTTTTGCCGCGTCGCCTCGTCCACGAACGCCGCCTCGATCGCCGTGCGCGTCAGGCCGGTCAGCGCCGCCTCGTCCATGCCGAAATGTTCGGCTGCGATGGCGTATTCGCGTTTGAGCGAAGTGTGGAAGTACGGAGGATCATCAGAATTCAGCGTCACCTTGCAGCCGGCGTCCAGCAGCGCCGGCGCGGGATGCGCGTCGAAGGACGGGAAGACCGAAAGCGCAATGTTGGAACCGGGGCAGCACTCCAGCACCACGCCTTCGCCGGCGATGCGGCGCACAATCGCGGGATCCTCGATGGCGCGCACGCCATGGCCGATGCGCGACGGCTTGACCGCATCCAGCGCCGCGCGCACGCTGTCTGCGCCTGCCAGTTCGCCCGCATGGATGGTGATGCCGAGGCCGGCCTCGCGCGCGATGTCGAATGCGCGCGCGTAGTCGGCCGGGTGGCCGAACCGTTCCTCGCCGGCAAGGCCGAAGCCGGTAACCAGCGGCTCGCCGCAGGACACCGCAAAGCGCGCCGCCGCCTCCACCGACGCCGCGCCGAAATGGCGCACGCCGACGGGGATCAGCCGGCATTCGATGCCTGTCGCCGCTTGCGCGCGGCGCACGCCCTCGGCAAGGCCGGCAAGATAAGCTTCGGGACTGAGGCCGGCGCGCAGCGCATGGTCGCTGGAGATGAACAGTTCGGAATAGATCGCACCGTCGGCGGCGAGGCTCGTGAGATAGGTCTGCGCCAGCAGGGCGTAGTCTTCCTCGGTCCGGAACAGCGAGGCTGAAAAATCATAAGCCCCAAGGAACGTCGTGAAGTCCGTCCAAACGAAGGCGCCGTCGCGAATGAAGGGCGAGGGATCGGCGCCGTATTTGCGCGCCTGACGTTCGACGAGGTCCGGTGCGGCGGCACCTTCGATGTGGCAATGCAGTTCGGCTTTCAGCACCATTCGTTCCCCTCCCGGGCGCGGCAACCGGTCACCCTGGTTCGACAATAGCGCGCCGCGACGTCATGGGCTATGGTCCGCCCGCTTCAACAGGATCCCGCAAAATGATGGAAACCGCCTCGCCCAATACCGCACGCACAGGCGCGACAGGCGGCATGCAGACGTCCTACGGGTTTCGCGATGTCGCGCCCGGGGAAAAGCAGGGCATGGTTGACGAGGTGTTCCACAAGGTGGCGCGCCGCTACGACCTGATGAATGACCTGATGAGCGGCGGCATGCACCGGCTGTGGAAGGATGCCGCTGTAAGCTGGCTGTCGCCGCCGCGCCGGTCCGGATGGCGGGCGCTGGATGTGGCGGGCGGCACCGGCGATATCGCCTTTCGCATCGTCGAGGCGTCCGGCGGCCTTGCCGATGTCACCGTGCTCGACATCAACGGCTCGATGCTGGATGTCGGACGCGCACGGGCCGAAAAGCGCAAGCTCTCCGGGCGGATGGAATTCGTCGAGGCCAATGCCGAGGCGCTGCCCTTCGCAGATGGCGTATTCGACGCCTATACGATCGCTTTCGGCATCCGCAACGTGCCGGACATCGCCAAGGCGCTCGCCGAGGCATACCGCGTTTTGAAGCGTGGCGGGCGGTTCATCTGCCTTGAATTCTCCGAGGTCGATGTCGCCGGGCTGGACCGGTTCTATGACGAATGGTCGTTCAAGGCGATTCCGCCGATCGGACGGATGGTGACAGGCGACGAGGAGCCCTACCGCTATCTGGTCGAATCGATTCGCAAGTTCCCCAAGCAGGCGGCCTTTGCCGAGATGATTTCTGCTGCGGGGTTTGGCCGCGTGCAGTGGCGCAACTATTCCGGCGGCGTTGCTGCCTGCCATTCCGCCTGGAAACTCTGAAGCCGCATGTCATCGCCCGCCGCCTTTGCCCGGCTTCTGCGCGCCGGCTTCATCCTGACGCGGGAGGGCGTGTTCGCAGCCCTGCCGGCTGAAGGTCTTGAAGGCGCGCCGCGCCTTGCGCACCGCCTCGCGTCAGTGCTGGCGCGCCGTTCCACGAGCGCACGCGACCGCGGCGAGCGCATGTCGCGCGCCCTGAACCGGCTCGGCCCATCCTATGTGAAGATGGGCCAGTTCCTCGCAACACGGCCCGACGTGGTCGGCCGCGACATTGCCGCCGACCTTGCCGCGCTGCAGGACCGCATGGCGCATTTCCCGACCGCCGAGGCGAGAAAGCGTATCGAGGCATCGCTCGGCCGGCCGGTGGAGGAGGTCTTCCTGACACTTGGGGAGCCGGTCGCCGCCGCCTCGATCGCGCAGGTGCATCCGGCGACGGTGCGTGCCGCCGATGGCGTGCGCAAGAAAGCGGTGAAGGTGATCCGCCCTGGAGTGCGCGCCCGCTTCGCCCGTGACAACGAGACCATGCTGCTGGCGGCGCAGCTGCAGGAGAACTACATCGACGGCGCACGCCGGCTGCGCCCGGTTGAGGTGGCGCGCACGCTGGAGCGCACCACCAAGATCGAGATGGACCTGCGGCTGGAGGCGGCCGCCTACTCGGAAATGGCGGAAAACACCACAAACGATCCCGGCTTCCGGCTGCCGGTGATCGACTGGGAACGCACCGGCCGCGACGTGCTGACGATGGAATGGATCGACGGCGTCAAGATGTCGGATATTGCCGGCCTTGCCGCCGCAGGGCACGACCTGAAGAAACTTGCGGCCAGCCTCGTCCAGTCCTTCCTGCGCCATGCGCTGCGCGACGGGTTTTTCCACGCCGACATGCACCCGGGCAACCTGTTCGTCGATGCTGCCGGCGACATCGTCGCCGTCGATCTCGGCATCATGGGAAGGCTCGGCCTGAAGGAGCGACGCTACCTCGCCGAGATCCTCTACGGTTTCATCCGCCGCGACTATCGACGGGTGGCGGAAGTGCATTTTGAAGCCGGCTATGTTCCGCCCGAACACGATCCGGCGAGCTTCGCGCAGGCGATCCGCGCCATTGGCGAGCCGATCCACGGCCAGCCGGCGGAGACGATCTCGATGGCGCGGCTGCTCACGCTGCTGTTCGAGGTGACCGAACTGTTCGACATGCAGACCCGGCCGGAACTGCTGCTGCTGCAAAAGACCATGGTGGTGGTGGAGGGCGTGGCGCGCACGCTCGATCCGGCGTTCAACATGTGGAAGACCGCCGAACCGGTGGTGGGCGACTGGATCGCCGGCAATCTCGGCCCGGCGGCGCTGCTGGCCGACGCGCGCGCCGGCGCCGGCGCGCTTTTGTCGCTCGCCCGACAGGCGCCCGAACTTGCCGCGCGCACTGAGCGGCTGAGCCGCGAGATCGACGCCATGGCCGAACACGGCCTGCGCTTCGATGCGCAGACGGCCGAAGCAATCGGCAAGGCCGAGGCGCGCCATGGCCGCTCCGGCCGCATCGCGCTTTGGATCATCGCCGCAGCAGCAGTGTGGATTGCCTGGTCGCTCGCGCACTGAAGGCGGAGGCGGCGGTTTGACGGTCATGGTCCGCGGGCATAGATTGCGACCTCACCTTCCCGGAACCGGCACGGGAGCACGACCATGGCGACACTGACGATCCGCAATCCTGACCCGCAAGTGAAGCAGGCGCTGCGCGACCGCGCAGCACGCCATGGCGTCTCCATGGCGGAGGAAGCGCGGCGCGTGTTGCAGGGGAGCGTCGACAATCCTCCACTTTCTTTTCCGGCCAAGAACGATGAGCCGGATTCCTTGTTCTCAAGGATGCGGCGCCGCGTCGAAAAAAACGGAGGCGGCTTCAATCTCGAGGTTCCGCCGCGGACCGATATCGCCGGGGAATGCACCAAGTTCTGGTGGCTTGAGGAACCGGAAACACCGGACATTTCCGAATGATCCTCGACACCAATGTTGTTTCCGAGATGATGAAGCCAAAGGTTGACGTCAGATTCGCATTGTCGATGGCGAAGATTGATCGCCGACATCAGTTCGTCACTTCAGTGACGCTTGCGGATTTGCGGTACGGCGTCGCCCTTTTGCCCGAAGGCCGGCGCAAGCGTGAGTTGGCGTTTGCGCTCGAGGGCTTCATCCATGAAGACGTCGTGACGCCCATCCTCCCTTTCGCTGAGCAAGATGCGGCGCACTACGCGGATATCGTCGCCGGGCGGCGGGCGCTAGTGGAGCGAATTTGACATTTGGTACCCGCCGGTCGCAAGAGCCGAACCAAATGTCAAATTCAAAGCTCCACTAGAATCATGTAGTTACTAGTGGCCCTTTGATTCCGACATTTGCCCACAGACCGGTGGCAACGGGAAGCAAATGTCGGAATCGGACCACTAGGGCGACCGGTCCGCGAACTCGATGCCCAGATTGCAGCGATTGCACGCCGCAACGGCTTGCCGGTTGCCACGCGCAACGTTCGCGATTTCGCCGATTGCGGCATTCGCCTGATCAATCCGTGGGAGCCGCAGCCATGAGCCTCGCTCCCGAATGCAATTTGCCGAAGCGGGACACGGCTCCGGTTTGACTGCATTGCTGTCAACGCATACTATGCGACAGCAAGCGGGAGGTGGCCGCCCATGGCGACATTGACGATCCGCAATCTTCCGGATGAAGTGAAACGCGAGTTGCGGCTGGCCGCTGCCGCGCGCGGCGTTTCGATGGAGCAGGAAGCGCGCGACCGGCTGGCCACCTCGACCGCCGCACCCGCGAGATCGCGCAAGGCGACATCTGAAGAACTGCTGGCGCTTGGCGAGGCGCTGCGGGATGGCAGGCCGCTCGACCCGCGTTTCCGGTCGTTGTCGCAAAAGGAAATCAGCGATCTTGTTTCCGAAGGCAAACTGTGATTGCCGTCGATTCCTCTGCGGTGTTCGCCATTCTGCGCGCCGAAGCCGACGCTAGAACCTATAGCGATTTCTTCGCTTCCAGGACCGGTTTTGTGATGTGCGCGCCGACGCTTGTCGAATGCCATTTCGTTATCCATGGTTTTGATGTCGAAAAAGGGCGAAGAGCGCTCGAAGCCTTCCTGACCGGCGCCGGGATCAGCACTGTTCCGGTCGATGTCGCCATGGCGCGAGAGGCGGTCGAGGCACGCTATCGCTACGGAAAAGGCACCGGACACCCGGCGGGCCTGAACTTCGGCGACTGCTTCTCCTACGCACTTGCACGCACGCGCAACCTGCCCTTGCTCTTCAAGGGCGATGATTTCGTGCACACCGATGTCCGTTCGGCGCTGAAGGAAGTCTGAATGTCTGTCGCCCATAGCCTCTCAACAAAACGCATCCTTCTCATCGTCGGCGGCGGCATAGCCGCCTACAAGAGCCTTGACCTTGTCCGCCGCCTGCGCGAGCGCGGTGCGTCGGTGCGGGTGGTGATGACGCAGGCGGCGACGCAATTCGTCACGCCGCTCGCCGCCGGGGCCGTAAGCGGCGAGAAGGTCTTCACCGACCTGTTTTCGCGCGACGACGAGCACGATGTCGGCCATATCCGACTGTCTCGCGAGGCCGACCTGATCCTGGTGGCGCCGGCCACCGCCGACCTGCTGGCGAAGATGGCGCATGGCATCGCCAACGACCTCGCGACGGCCATTTTGCTGGCCACAGACAAACGCGTGCTTGTTGCGCCGGCCATGAACCCGCGCATGTGGTCGCATCCGGCGACACGGCGCAATGTCGCGACGCTTGCCGGTGACGGAATCGCCTTTGTCGGACCGAATGCCGGCGAGATGGCCGAAAGCGGCGAGGCGGGGCTTTGTCGCCTTGCGGAGCGAGTTGGGTGCGTTGGGGCAATAGAAAGGGTACTGGAGGACGCGCCAAAACCGCTGACCGGCAAACGGATTATCGTTACCTCGGGTCCGACGCAGGAACCCATCGACCCGGTGCGCTACATCGCCAACCGGTCTTCCGGCAAGCAGGGCCATGCGATAGCGGCAGCGCTTGCCGCGCTTGGCGCCGACGTTCGCCTCGTCAGCGGCCCGGTCAATATCGCGGATCCGCAAGGCGTTTCGGTCAGCCATGTGGAATCGGCGCGCGAGATGCTTGCGGCGGGCGAAGCCGCTTTGCCCGCCCAGGCGGGCGAGATCGGCCCGGCTGTTCGGGATTACCGGGCCGAAAACCCCGCCGGCGGGAAGGTCCAGAAAGAAGCCGGCAAGGGGCCGCCGGACCTGAAGCTCGCCGAAAATCCCGACATCCTTGCAACGATTGCGAAAGGCGCCCGGCGTCCGTCGCTCGTGGTCGGGTTTGCCGCCGAGACGCACAATGTCGTTGCCCATGCCCAATCGAAACTGAAGCGAAAGGGCGCAGACATTATCGTCGCCAACGATGTTTCCGCCGGCACCGGCATCGGCTCCACCGGCGTGATGGGCGCCGACCGAAACCGTGTGCTGATCGTCAGCCATGAAGGCGTGGAAGACTGGCCGGAAATGGACAAGGACGAAGTTGCACATCGTCTCGCAGGGCTGGTCGCCCGCCGGCTTTGCGAGATGGCGGTTTGAAGCCTGTCCAGCGCCGGTGCAACGCGGATGCTTGACTCACTCCTACAGCGCGTGACCCAATAAGCGCCCGACCGTGAACACGTCCTTGTCGCCGCGACCGCACAGGTTCATGACGACGATCTCGTCCTTGTCCATCTGCGGCGCGCGCTTGATCACTTCGGCCAGCGCGTGCGCAGGCTCCAGCGCCGGGATGATGCCTTCAAGCCGGGTCAGCAGCTGGAACGCCTCCAGCGCCTCGTCGTCCATGATCGGCACGTACTCCACCCGGCCAGTCTCCTTCAGCCAGGAATGCTCGGGGCCGATGCCCGGGTAGTCGAGGCCGGCCGAGATCGAATGGCCTTCCTTGATCTGGCCGTCGCCATCCTGCAGCAGGTAGGTGCGGTTGCCGTGCAGCACGCCCGGCCGCCCGGCGGTGAGCGAGGCGCAATGCTCCTCGCCGTCCAGCCCCTTGCCGCCGGCTTCCACGCCGACGATGCGCACCGTCGGATCATCGAGGAAGGGATGGAACAGCCCGATCGCGTTCGAGCCGCCGCCCACAGCGGCAACGATCATGTCCGGCAACCGGCCTTCGGTCGCAAGCATCTGTTCGCGGGTTTCCTTCCCGATCACCGACTGGAAGTCGCGCACCATCTCAGGATAAGGATGGGGCCCTGCCGCAGTGCCGATCAGGTAGTAGGTCGATTCGACGTTCGTGACCCAGTCGCGCAGCGCCTCGTTCATGGCGTCTTTCAGCGTGCCGTGGCCGGCGGTGACGGGATGCACCTTGGCGCCGAGCAGCTTCATGCGAAACACATTGGGCGCCTGCCGCTCTACGTCGGTCGCGCCCATGTAGACCTCGCAGGGAAAGCCGAAGCGCGCCGATACCGTGGCGGATGCGACGCCATGCTGGCCTGCGCCGGTTTCTGCGATGATGCGGGTCTTGCCCATGCGCCGCGCAAGCAGGATCTGGCCAAGGCAGTTGTTGATCTTGTGCGAACCGGTGTGGTTCAGCTCGTCGCGCTTGAAGTAGATTTTCGCGCCACCGAGATGGGCGGTCAGCCGCTCGGCGAAATACAGCGGCGAGGGGCGTCCGGTGTAGTGGGTGTTGAGACCGTCCAGTTCCGTCTTGAACGCCGGGTCCGTCTTCGCTTTTTCCCACTCCGCCTGCAGGTCGAGGATCAGCGGCATCAGCGTCTCGGCGACGAAGCGTCCGCCGAAGATGCCGAACATGCCCTGCTCGTTCGGGCCGGTGCGGAAGGAATTGGGATGGACAGGCTTGTTCACGTCGATCGCTCCTCAATGCAAGGTCACCGCCTTACAGCAGCCTTTGGAGGCGGGCAATGCGACGCTGGTGCGCCGACGGGACAAACGGGCTTCGGCCGGCGCTGTCACACTGCCATCGCCAGCCTTTCGCCAAACGGGGCGAACACATCCACGCGCACGCCGTCGTCGCCTGCGGTGACGAAACTCGCCTCCGGCACCGGCTGCCATTGCGAGCCCTCGTCGTCGAGCGGTTCGGAAACCAGCCGGCAACCGCCCCTTGCGCAGGTGCGCATGAACAGGCTCGGAGCTTTTCCGTCGGTCGCGTAGCGGATCGCATGCAGCGTCACGCCGTCGGAGAAGGCCGCAGTCAGCCGCACCAGCGTTTCCACGCCGGCGCGCGCGGCCTCCTCGGCGACCATGCGCACAGCCTGCTCGAACGCGCCGCGCGGATCGGAAGTCAAGCCACATTGCACCGCCAGCAGGAACAGCAATTCGGAATCGGTCGAGCCGGCGCGTTCCGCATAAAGCCGCTCGCACAAGCGGTTTTCCAGCCTCCGCTCCAGCCGCGCAAAGGCGCCGACATGGCCGTTATGCATGAAGCTCCAGCGGCCATGGACGAACGGGTGGCAATTGGCGCGTTGGGTGGCGCCGATGGTTGACGCGCGCACATGGGCGAGGAAAAGCGGCGAGCGGATCTGGCGGGCAAGGCTTTTCAGGTTGCAGTCCGACCAGGCCGGCAGGATTTCCCGGTAAAGCCCGGGCTCCGCACGCTCACCATACCAGGCGATGCCGAAGCCGTCGCCATTGGTGGCGGTCAACCCATGACGGGCGTGATGCGATTGCGCCACCAGCGAATGGGTCGGCGCACAGACGATGTCTTCCAGGAAAAGCGGCGATCCGCGCCAGGCGGCCCAGCGGCACATGCGTGTTACCCTTTGCCGGCCAGACCATACGCCGCCGGAACCAGTCCGGTAGAAAATCGCAACATGGTTAATGAAGGCTCAACCGGCGTTGCTGCCGCGGTTTGCGGTGCGCGCATGCATCTCGGCGATCATTCGGCTGGCGGTCTTCTCGAACAGGAAGGGCAGCACGGCATGGATGGCCGCGGCAAACGCTGCGGCAAACAGCTTGAGCGAAAAGCCGCCGGCAAAGCGCATGTGCTCGAGATAGCTTTCATCGACGCTGCCGGGATGGGCGGTGAACAGGCGTGCAAGGGCGGTCAATTGTCTTCTCCCGTTTTCATTTTTCCCATGATCGCCCGGCTTTCACGGGAAAACCATGCCATTATTGCGCCAGATGGCTGGAAATCCGGGAGAAAATCCCATAGATGATCAAGAATGAAGGAAGAAATCACGCTGGACGCGAATGATCGCGCCATCCTGTCGCGGCTGCAACGCGATGCCTCTATCTCGATCGAGGCGCTTGCCGCCGACATCGCGCTGTCGCGCAACGCCTGCTGGCGCCGCATCCAGCGGCTGGAACAGGAGGGTGTCATCACGGGACGCGTGGCGCTGGTCGATCCAGAACGGCTCGGCTGCGGGCAGACCGTCTTCGTGCTGGTGCGCACGTCGCGCCACGACCATGACTGGATGCAGCAGTTCCGCCGGGCGGTGGAGAGCCTGCCGGAAATCGTCGGCGTCTACCGCGCCGCCGGCGATATCGACTATATCCTGATGGCGCGGGTCGCCTCGGTGAAGGCCTATGACCGGCTCTACCAGCGGCTGATCGAGAAGGTGCCGCTGACCGACGTCTCCGCCTCCTTCGTGATGGAGGAGATCAAGGAAACCACCGCCTGCCCGATACCATGAGCATGAGGAGGCTGGCCGCCGGTTGACAGGCGGCGACAGTGCGTTTCATTTCAGGCGCTTGCCGCGCCGACGCCTGACGCCCAACTGGGGTCGAAAAGGAGACACACCATGTCGATCAGACCCGTCCGCCAGATCTCCGGCACGCGGCCCACGATGGAGGGCGCCGGCGTCCACCTGCATCGCGTCTTCGGTTTCGGCGATCCCTCGCTCACCGATCCGTTCCTGATGATGGACGATTTCCGCAACGACCGGCCGGAGGATTACAAGCCCGGCTTTCCCTGGCACCCGCATCGCGGCATCGAGACGATCACCTATGTGCTTGCCGGCACGGTCGATCATGCCGATTCGCTCGGCAATGCCGGCACGCTCGGGCCGGGGTCCGTGCAGTGGATGACTGCCGGATCCGGCATCCTGCACCAGGAAATGCCGAAGGGCGACGTGTTCGGCCGCATGCACGGCTTCCAGCTCTGGGCGAACCTGCCGTCGGGCCAGAAGATGACGACGCCGCGCTACCAGGACATTGCCGGCGCCGACATTCCGGAAATCACCGACGACGACGGCACGAAGGTGCGGGTCATCACCGGCGAGTTCTGGGGTAAGCGCGGGCCGGTGGACGGCATTGCCGCCGAGCCGCAGTATCTCGACATCACCGTGCCGGCGGGCAAGCGCAAGGTGCTGCCGATCGACACCTATCGCTCGGCCTTCGCCTACATCTTCGAGGGTTCGGCAAGCTTCCGCGACGCCTCCAGGCCCTTCGGCGTGCTGGTGGAAAAGGAGATCGACGGCCGCGAGGTGCATTTGCGCGACATGAGCGGCAACCGCACACTGGTTGTCTTCGACACCGGCGACGAGATTGTGGTGCAGGCCGGCGAAAAGGGCGTGCGCTTCCTTTTGGTTACCGGCAAGCCGATCCGCGAGCCGGTCGCCTGGCACGGGCCGATTGTCATGAACACGCAGGCCGAACTGATGCAGGCGTTTTCCGAATTGCGCAATGGCACGTTCATACGCGAAGGCGCGCGGATGGCGTGATCAAGTGAGGCGGGGCTGGCTTCGGCTTGCCCCGCTTGCGACGCGGTTGAGATATTCGTCAAACATCGGAACGGTGAAGGCCACATCCCCATGCGCCGGGCTGTAGATCATTCCTTTGCGAATGAGGGAACTGCGATGCGGTGCGACGCTCTGGATTTCTCGACCCATTTCGTTCGCAACGTCACCGGACCTGTGTGGCCCGGGACCAAGCTTGGCCATCGCAAACATGTACTTCTGCTCAACCGGCGTTAGCCGGTCAAACCGGACCCGAAAAAAGCTCTCGTCAAGCCGAGCCGTCGCGCGTTCATCCGCGATTTCCAACCGGCTATCGTCTATCGGTGATTGCGGTGCTTCGTTCCAGATCTGATATCCCCACTCCTGGACGAAATAGGGATAGCCATTCGTTCTTTGAAACACTTTTGCGAGAACTGAACCGCTAACCGCGGCTCCCTCGCGTTCGATCGGCTCGCGAATTGCCTTGAACGTATCATCCCTGTCCAGCGGGTCGAGGCGTGGATAGTCGAACAGTCTTTCGGCATAGGATTTCGAACGTCCTGCGAGGCCGAGTATCTGAGGCAGGCCGCCACCAACAAGCACTATCGGCAGGTTTCTTTGAGAGACCCGGTGCAACGCCATGATGAGGGCGCTCATCTCCGGCTCGCTGGCGTACTGCATTTCATCGATGATGAGACACAAGGTTGTCTCTCTCGCACGTGCCGCCAACCCGACCGCTTCGAAAAGATCTGGCAAGTCCAGTTCGAGGTCGCCGGTATCAGCGGTGCCAATTTCAGGATCGACGCCGAGCCCGAATTCCACGCCTTCAACTGTTGCAGTCACCTTCACGAATGAAGCCAAGGCGCGCAAAGCGCGTTTCACCTGCGCCAGAACCTTCTCTCCGCGATCCATCGCCAGCAGCGCCTGCTGGATTCGGGGGATCAGAAGTTCGAGCAAGTTGCGTTCTTCGGTCGCCTCTATCTGAATTGCCCGAATGCCGATCTCCTCGGCGACCTCACGAATCCTGTTCAGCACAACGGTTTTGCCGACGCCGCGAAGACCGACGACGATCAGGCTTTTCTCATGGCGCCCGCGCCGGATGCGCTCAAGAACCAGGCGTGCTTTTGCGATGATTTCCTCGCGACCGGCAAGTTCGGGCGGTTGCGAGCCTGCGCCGGGCGCGAACGGGTTCAGGTGCGGGTCCATTTATAAGGAGTTTATCCATTTATAAGGCATTTCCCTTATACTCCCCTAAACTCCCTCAAAATGCAAATGAAAAGGCCCGGCGGATGGCTCCGCCGGGCCTTGCTGTTTCACACAAACTTCGCCTCACGCCGCCGGGCGCTTCACCGTGCGCAGATACGGCAGCACCACGTTGACGTCGCCGAACTTTTCCTGCGCCTTCTCGGTGGATAGCGACAGGGCCACGATCACGTCCTCGCCCGGAACCCAGTTGGCCGGGGTGGCGATCGGCACGCCGTCGGTCGCCATCACCGCGTCGAGCGCGCGCAGCACCTCGGCGAAGTTGCGGCCGACGGACATCGGATAGGTCATCATCAGGCGCACCTTCTTGTCCGGGCCGATGATGAAGACCGAGCGCACCGTTGCCGTGTCGGCCGGGGTGCGGCCGCCCGGCAGGTAGGCGTTGGCCGGCAGCATGTCGAAGGCCTTCGACATCGCAAGATCGGTGTCGGCGACGATCGGGAAGAACGCGGCCGCCTTCGACACCTTTTCGATGTCGCCCTTCCACTTCTTGTGGTCTTCGACGTCGTCGACCGAGATGCCGAGAACCTTGACGCCGCGCTTTTCCCACTCGTCTTTCAACTGCGCGACGGCGCCGAATTCGGTGGTGCAGACGGGGGTGAAGTCCTTCGGATGCGAAAAGAAGATCGCGTAGCTGTTGCCGATGAAATCGTGCAGGGCAAACGCGCCCTGGTCGGTAGTCACCGTGATATCCGGCACGGTGTCGTTGATGCGCAAGGCCATGGGAGAACTCCGTCTTGATGGGTTAGGCACTATATGGGGGCTGCGGCGCGGTTTGCCATGAATGGGATGCCAAATCGCCTTGTATCGGCGCAATCGCTTTGCGCCAGATCAAGCGGGGGCAAAAATCCGTCCCGGTGAAACGATGCGGCTTGATTGCGCGTTCCGCCTCCGCCACAACACTGCCAACCAGGAATTTCCCATGGATATCATCCTCGCCTCCACCAGCCCGTTTCGCGCCATGCTGTTGCAGAATGCCGGCATCGCGTTCACCGCGGTTGCGCCACAGGTCGACGAGCGCGCGGTCGAGGCGCCGCTTGCCCGCACCGCCACCTCGCCGGAAGACGTCGCTCTGGTGCTCGCCGAGGCGAAGGCGCTCGATGTCAGCGAGCGCTTTCCCGACGCGCTGGTGATCGGCGGCGACCAGACGCTGTCGCTCGGCGACGACCTGTTCCACAAGCCGCAGGTCATGGAGGCGGCGCGCCGCCACCTTCTGAAACTCTCCGGACGCACGCACGACCTGAATTCCGCGATCGTGCTGGCGAAGGGCGGCGAGACGCTGTGGCGCCATGTTTCCATCGCCCGCATGACGATGCGCAGGCTCGATCCGGCCTTCATCGGCCGGCATCTCGCCCGCGTCGGCGAGCGCGCGCTGAAAAGCGTCGGCGCCTACCAGCTGGAGGGCGAGGGTATCCAGCTGTTCGAGAAGATAGAAGGCGACTACTTCACCATCGTCGGCGTGCCGCTGCTGGCGCTGAACGCCGAACTGCGCCGCATCGGGGCGATCGATGGCTGAGGAAGGCCGCACGCGCATGATCGTAGCGGGGCTGACCGGCTCCATCGGCATGGGTAAATCCACCACCGCGCAGATGTTCCGCGACCTCGGCGCGCCGGTGCATGACGCCGACGCCACCGTACATGCGCTATACTCTGGCGAAGCCGCGCCGCTGATCGAGGCGGCATTCCCCGGCACGGCGGCCGGCGGCGTCGTCGACCGGGCGGCGCTTTCGATACAGGTTCTTGGCAAGCCGGAGGCGATGAAGCGGCTGGAGGCCATTGTCCACCCGCTGGTGCGCCGCGCCGAGCAGGCGTTTGTGGCGGATGCGCGGGCGGCAGGCGAGGCTTTCGTCATCCTCGACATCCCGCTGCTGTTCGAAACCGGCGGCGATGCCCGCGTCGACCGCATCGTCGTCGTCACCGCCCCGGCCGAAGTGCAGCGCGCCCGTGTGCTGGCGCGGCCGGGCATGACGGAGGAGAAGTTCGCCGCGATCCTCGCCCGCCAGACGCCCGACGCCGAAAAACGCGCCCGCGCCGATTTCCTGATCGACACTTCGCTTGGCATGGAGGCCGCGCGCGCCGCGGTGGCGGAGATTGCCGCGGCGCTGCGCCGCGAAGCCGAAACAGGGGAAAACCCGGCTGGCGGCTTGCAGCGCAGCGCGGTTTGAGGGAACGGTTTGACGGCGTTGCATTGGCGACGCCCGATTGCCCCTCTCTGTCGGCTTCGCCGACATCTCTCCCGCAAGGGGAGAGAGTGGAAACCGCCGCGGGTGTCGCCGGTTATCGTGTGCCGTCGCGCACTGCACGACGGTTGCCGGTTCAGGCGCAGAAGGTCGCGAAGCGCCCCATTCTCTCCCCTTGCGGGAGAGATGTCGCCGCAGGCGACAGAGAGGGGTATTTGCGTACCGGCCTTCGCAGGCCGAACCTCATAGGCTATGCACATGCGCGAGATCATCTTCGACACCGAAACCACCGGCCTCGATCCCAACGCCGACCGCGTCATCGAGATCGGCGCGATCGAACTGGTCAACCGGTTTGCGTCCGGCCGCAGCTTCCACGTCTACATCAATCCCGACGGGCGCGAGGTGCATCCCGAAGCGCTCGCCGTTCATGGCATCTCCAATGCGCAACTGCTCGACAAGCCGAAGTTCGCCGCCATCGTCGACGATTTTCTTGCCTTTGTCGGCGATGGCAAGCTGATCGCCCACAATGCGGGCTTCGACATGGGCTTCATCAACGCCGAACTGGGGCGGCTCGGCCAGCCGCCCTTTGCGCCCGACCGGGTGATCGATTCGCTGGCGCTGGCGCGCCGCCGCCACCCGATGGGGCCGAATTCGCTCGATGCCTTGTGCAAGCGCTACGGCGTCGACAACAGCCACCGCACCAAGCACGGCGCCCTGCTCGACAGCGAATTGCTGGCGGAAGTCTATATCGAACTCGCGGGCGGGCGGCAGGCGGCGCTCGGCCTCACCGTCGAGGTCGATCCGCGCCCGTCGCGCGGCGGCGGTGCTGCAGGCCCCGCGACGATAGGCCCGCGCCCCGTGCCCTTGCCACCGCGCCTCGATGCGGAGGCTGAAGCCGCGCATGCGAGGATGGTCGCCAAGCTCGGCGACGGGGCGCTGTGGAAGCGGTACTTGCAATAGGGATGCCGACCGACATATTGCGTATTTGCGATATGTCGGTACTCTGCCGAAAAACGATCAAACGGTGGAGGAAACCATGCAACGATTTTTCACGGTGTTCGCACTCTCGGTTGCGCTATGCGCGCCGGCGCCCGCTGCTGAACACAAGCTCGCCATCCATGTCGATCAGGCCGATCCGGCGGTGATGAACCTTGCGCTCAACAACGCCCAGAACGCGCGGCAGTATTATGAGTCCAAGGGCGACACAGTGAAGATCGAGATCGTCGCCTATGGTCCGGGGCTGAACATGTACACGCAGGCCAGCCCGGTGAAGGAGCGCATTTCGGCCATGGCGCTGGAGACCGACGCGGTCGCCTTCTCGGCTTGCGGCAACACCTTGGCGGGCATGGAGAAGAAGGCCGGCAAGAAGATTGAACTGATGAGTGAGGCGATGGTGACGCCCTCCGGCGTCGTGCGGCTTATGGAGTTGCAGGAGCAGGGCTGGAGCTATCTGCGGCCGTAGGCCGGTATTGCCTGCGCGTTTTGAAACATCTGCGCCGTCATTGTGGGTCAAGCGAGCGATCTGCGAAGCAGATGCGAAGCGCGCACCCGCAATCCATGCTGCTTTTCAGACATTGCGAACCGTGCCATGAAAAGCGCCGCTGCGGGGCCGTTGATCGACAAGCATCGGGGGAATAGATTCCGGGTGCGCGCTCCGGATCTGCTTCGCAGATCGCTCGCTTGACCCGGAATGACGTTTCCACCAAGGCCCGTCACTGTTGCTGCGTGCCGAGTGACGAGTGAAAAGCGTCGACATCAACCAGACTTCAGCAGATGGCTTGTGCGGCCGATATCCGTGACACCAGACGCTACTGGCCGTTTGCCTGGCGCCGCCATTCCGCGCCTTGCCCGCGCGCGGGCGATGGTCTAGGGCGGGCGCGCCAGAAAACCCGCCCGGAAAGCCCGCCATGCCCGAAAGCAAGAAGAAGCCGCAGAAGCTGAAGGCGCGCCAGCCGCGCGGCTTTGTCGACCGTTCGCCGTCCGACATCCGCGCCACCAATAAAATGGTGGCGGCGATTGCCGAGGTCTACGAACGCTACGGCTTCGATCCGGTGGAGACGCCGCTGGTGGAATACACCGATGCGCTCGGCAAGTTCCTGCCCGACCAGGACCGGCCGAACGAGGGCGTGTTTTCCTTCCAGGACGACGATGAGCAGTGGCTTTCGCTGCGCTACGACCTGACCGCGCCGCTTGCCCGCCATGTAGCGGAGAATTTCCAGTCGATCCAGCTGCCCTATCGCACCTGGCGCGCCGGCTGGGTGTTCCGCAACGAGAAGCCGGGGCCGGGGCGGTTCCGCCAGTTCATGCAGCTCGATGCCGATACCGTCGGCGCGCCTGGCGTACAGGCCGACGCCGAGATGTGCATGATGATGGCCGACACGCTGGAGGCGCTCGGCATCCCGCGCGGCCAGTATGTGGTGCGTGTGAACAACCGCAAGGTGCTGGACGGGGTGATGGAGGCAATCGGCCTCGGCGGCGACGAGAACGCCGGGCGGCGGCTCAACGTGCTGCGCGCCATCGACAAGTTGGACCGCCTCGGTATCGAGGGTGTGCGGCAGTTGCTGGGCGAGGGGCGGAAAGATGAGAGCGGGGACTTTACCAAGGGCTCGGGGTTGAGCTCGGGGCTGGCGGATGCGGTGATCGGGTTTATTCACATGAAGCCTATTCGTGCGTCAAAAGCGCCTAACGGCAAATACATAGTCGAATACGGCGTGCCTGATCTTGATTGGTCGAATGAGCGTTTCAGCCAACTGGGCGCTATCGACAACGCTCAATTAAGCGGCGGGATGGAAGAACTTGGCGAAATTTACGCCCAAGTTACCACTTGCGGCTACGGCCCCGACCGCATCCGCATCGACCCCTCCGTCGTCCGCGGGCTCGAATATTACACCGGCCCCGTCTACGAGGCTGAACTGCTGTTCGATGTCGTCAACGAGAAGGGCGAGAAGGTGCAGTTCGGCTCGGTTGGCGGCGGCGGGCGCTATGACGGGCTGGTGAAGCGCTTCACCGGGCAGGACGTTCCGGCGACCGGGTTTTCCATCGGCGTCAGCCGCCTGATGACGGCGCTGAAGAACCTCGGCAAGCTCGAGGGAACCGAAACGCCCGCGCCGGTGCTGGTCACGGTGATGGACCGCGACATCGAAGCGCTCGGCCGCGCCCAGAAGCTGACGCAGGAATTGCGGGCCGCCGGCATCCGCGCCGAGATGTACCAGGGCAACCCGAAGAATTTCGGCAACCAGCTGAAATACGCCGACCGGCGCGGCTGCCCGGTCGCCATCATCCAGGGATCGGACGAGCGCGAGAAGGGCGTCGTGCAGGTGAAGGACATGATCGAGGGTCGCCGGCAGGCCGCCGCAATTGAATCCAATGAGGAATGGCGCGAGATGCGCCCCGGCCAGTTCACGGTCGCGGAAGGCGACCTTGTCGCCGAGGTGAGGAAACTGTTGGAAGCGCAGTCGGGGTGAAGCTTCGCCCCTCCGGTCGCTTCGCGGCCGCAGCCATGCCGCAGAGCGTCCAGGATCGCCGGGGCAAGGCGATGGCCGCGCGGGCGGCCTCAACTTCCCCGGTAAGTCGAGAACGACCAGGGGCTTACCAGCAGCGGCACGTGGTAGTTCCCCGAAACGTCGGCAATGGCGAAGCGGATCGGCACGCGGTCGAGGAAGGCCGGCGTCGGCAGAGAAGCGCCGAGTGCGCGGAAGTAGGCCTCCACCTCGAAATGCAGTTCATAGACTCCGACCGCCATGGCGCTGGAGTCGAGCAGCAATTCGTCGGTGCGGCCGTCGGCATTCGTGATCGCCGTCTTCACAGCGTGCAACGCGCCGTTCTCCTCGTGAAAAAGCGTCAGCCGCATGCCGGCGGCGGGCCGGCCATTGGCGGTGTCGAGCACGTGGGTGGAGAGCTTGCCCATGAAAACAAATCCCGTCAGTTGCCGGTTTGCAGTGTGTGGATCGCGTTGAGCACGCTTTCCGGCGTTGCCGGCGCCGACAGGTCGATGCTGGCGCCGGGTCTGCCGAGACCGGCGATCGCGTCGCGGATCGCGAGGAAAACCGAGACCGCCAGCATCAGCGGCGGTTCGCCGATTGCCTTCGAGCGGTAGACCGTTTCCTCGCGGTTCGGATTATCCGGCACCAGCGCGACGTTGAACACCGGCGGACAATCGCGCGAACCGGGGATCTTGTAGGTCGAGGGGCCGGCGGTGCGCAGGCGGCCCTTGTCATCCCACCACAGTTCCTCGCAGGTCAGCCAGCCCATGCCTTGCACAAACGCGCCCTCGATCTGGCCAAGGTCGATCGCCGGATTAAGCGAAGCGCCGACGTCCTGCAGGATGTCGGCGCGCAGGCAGCGCGTCTCGCCGGTCAGCCGGTCGACGGCGACTTCTGCAACCGCCGCACCATGGGTGAAATAGAAGAACGGACGGCCCTTCAGCGCCTTTGCGTCCCATTGGATCTTCGGGCTCGCGTAGTGTCCGGCTTCCGAAAGCTGTACCCGCGCCGCCCAGCATTTCTTCGCCAGTTCGCCAAACGAGATCGACTCGTTTCGCGCATGCACCCGCCCCTCGCGGAAGACGATGCCGGCCGCGGCGGCGTCAAAATGCTCGGCGGCGACGGCGGTCATCCGGGTGCGGATGGCGCTCGCCGCCTTGAACGCGGCCATGCCGTTGAGATCCGAACCGGTGGAGGCGGCGGTCGCGGAAGTGTTCGGCACCTTGCTGGTTGAGGTGGCGGTGATCTTCACCATGTCGACGCCGACGCCGAACACTTCGGCCACCACCTGCGCCACCTTCATGAACAACCCCTGGCCCATTTCCGTGCCGCCATGGTTCAGGAAGATGGAGCCGTCGGTGTAGACATGCACCAGCGCGCCGGCCTGGTTCAGCGAGGGCAGGTTGAAGGAGATGCCGAACTTCACCGGCATCATCGCCAAGCCCCGGCGGATCACCGGATCGGCTGCATTGTGCGCATCGATCTCGGCGCGCCGCCGCGTCCAGTCGGCGCTGGCCAGCAGCGTGTCGACCACCTCGGCAATCTGGTTGTGCTCGACCGGCTGGGCGTAGGGCGTCACCTCGCCGGTCGCGGGGCCGTAATAGTTGCGGGCGCGCACGGCATTCGGGTCGAGGCGCAGCCGCCGGGCGATCTCGTCGATGATGGTTTCAATGGCAACGATGCCCTGCGGTCCGCCGAAGCCGCGAAACGCGGTGTTCGATACCGTGTTGGTCTTGCAGGCGTGGCCGGCGAAACGGGCAGCGGGTATGTGGTAGGCGTTGTCGGTGTGTGTCAGCGTGCGGGTCAGCACCGGGCCGGTCAGGTCCGGCGTATTGCCGGCATTGGCGAGGTAATCGACCGCAAGGCCGCGAATGCGCCCGTCTGCGTCGACGCCGACGCGCCATTGCGCCACCATGCCGTGCCGCTTGCCGGTGGCAATCATGTCGTCGCGGCGCTTCAGCCGCATCTTCACCGGCCGGCCGGTCTTGCGCGCCAGCACCGCGGCGGCGGCGGCGATGATCGTCGCCTGGCTTTCCTTGCCGCCGAAGCCGCCGCCCATGCGCCGCACCTGCGCTTCAACCGCGTTCGCATGCAGGCCGAGCACATGCGCCACGTGGTGCTGAACCTCGGTCGGGTGCTGTGTTGAGGAATGCACCAGCATGTCGCCATCTTCGCCCGGAATGGCGTAGGCGACATGGGTTTCGAGATAGAAGTGATCCTGTCCGCCGATGTCGAGCCGGCCTTCCATAACATGCGGCGCGGCCGAGATCGCCGCGTCCGCATCGCCGTCGACAAGGATCTGGGCCGGGATCACCCAGGATTTCGCGGCATGCGCCGTCTCGACATCGAGTACGGCTTGGAGCGGGGCGATGTCGAGCGCCACGGCGCGGGCAGCGCGGAACGCCTGCTCGAAGGTCTCCGCCGCGATGACGCCGACCGGCTGGCCAGCGTATTCAACGACGTCCTCGGCAAACAGCGGTTCGCCAGACAGGATTGGCGCGATGTCGTTCGCGCCGGGAATGTCTGCGGCAGCGGCGAATGCGACCACGCCCGGCATGGCGAGCGCTTTCGTTGCATCGATGCCGTTCACCTTGCCATGTGCGACCGGCGACAGCACGAAGGCGGCGTGCAGCGTGCCCGGCAGTTCGGCCATGTCGTCGATATAGGCGGCCGTGCCCGAGACGTGTTTCAGCGCTGAATCATGGGCAATGCCGCGTCCCACCACCGCGCGCTGGACGGATTTCACATCGATCGTCATGACGCCATCACCTCGACCTGTTCGCCGGCGAGATCGCGCACCACGCGCTCGCACAGGCCCTGCGCCACCCGGCTGCGATACGCCGCGCTGCCTCGCCAATCGGACAGTGGCTTGAAATCGTTCGCGATCGCCGCAGCCGCCGCTTGAGCGGTGGCAAGCGTCAGCGGCTCTCCGGTGAATGCGGCCTCGGCGGCGCCGGCGCGCCTCGGCGTCGCCGCCATGCCGCCAAATGCGATGCGCGCAGTGCGCACAATCCCGCCCTCCATGTCGAAGCAGAACGCGCCGCAGACGGTCGAGATGTCCTGGTCGTAGCGTTTCGAGACCTTGTAGACCCGGAACTGCTGGCCGGCAGACGGCTTCGGCACGTCGATGCGGGCGATCACCTCGCCTTTCTTCAGCGCGGTCTTGCGATAGTCGAGGAAATAATCCTGAAGTGGCAGCGAACGTTCGCCGGCTTGCGAGGCGAGCACAATCGACGCGCCAAGCGCAATCAGCGCCGGGGGGCCGTCACCAATCGGACTTGCAGTGCCGATGTTGCCGCCGATCGTGCCCATCGAACGGATCTGCGTGGAACCGAAGCGGCGGATCAAGGTCGCGAGAGACGGCCAGACCGGCTCGACAGCGGCAAGGATCTGTTCCCAGGTTGCCGCGGCGCCAAACCGGAACGTATCTGCGGTTTCGCTGATTGCCGACAGTTCGGCGACGCGGGCAGTGGAGATCGTTACGTCCCACTGGCTGGCGAATTCGGCCAGCGGCACGCCGAGATCGGTGCCGCCTGCGAGCAGCACCGCGTCGGGATGGGCGGCGCGCAGACGCAGCAGATCGGCCAGCGTTTCGGGTTGGTGGAATGTCGCGCCGCCGGTGGCGATTGCCGGGTTGGCTGTGGGCCAATCGCTGAAGTGCTGCGGCACGGAAGCGCCGCCCGCGGCAGCGACCGCCTTCACCGCCTCCACAATCGGCCGGTAGCCGGTGCACCGGCACAAATTGCCTGCCAGCGCGTCATGGATCGCCGGTTCGTCCGGCGAAGGGTTGCGCGCCAGCAACCCGGCCAGCGCCACCGCGATGCCCGGAGTGCAGAATCCGCATTGCGACGAGCCGTTTTCCGCCATCGCCCGCTGCACAGGGTGCGGCGCGCCATCGCGGCCAAGACCCTCGACCGTGGTGATCGCCGCTCCGTCGATCTGGCCGAGCGCCATGATGCAGGCATTGGCGGCAAGCGGCGGCGCGTCGGACGCGCGTTGCACGAGGATGGTGCAGGCGCCGCAGTCGCCCTCTGCGCAACCCTCCTTGGTGCCGGTCAGCCGGGCGTCGTTGCGCAGCCATTCCAGCACGGTCGTGTCCGGCCGGGCCGTTGCGCCACGCAGTTCGCCGTTCAGAAAAAAGCGGATTTCGTTTGTCATCGTTCCCCTGTCGGCGCGACAAACGGCCGCGCTCGGCCGCATAGACTATCGGGCCAAACCGGCCGCGTCGACCCGGTACGCAACGCCGGAATAGAAATGTTCCTCCAGATTGTTGCCCGGCCCGCCGCGGTCGACCACGATGAAGTCGCTTGCCGCCACAAGCGAGATCAGCGGATGGTGCCACACGTTGCGGCCGTAGTTCACTCCGGCATAGCCCTGGCTGAGAAAGGCGCGCGGCCGGCCCGGCGCACCGCCACGATCCTCGGCGACGACGATCAGGAACGGCCAGCCGTTAACGGGATAGAAAGCCTGACTGCCGAGCGGGTGGCGCTCCATCATCACGATATCGATCGGAGGCTGGAACGGCTGGCCGCGAAAAATGTTGATGAGCGCACTCCCGCGCGCCGACGCGACATCGATGCGGGCAAGATCGTGGAAACGCTCGGTGGTGCCGTTGTTGATCAGCCGCCGTTCGGCGCCGTCGGTTGCAATCACGTCGCCGAACGGCGCGAAAGCCAGTCGTTCGAGCAACTCCACATCCAGCACTTCGATGCGCATTCATTTCCCCCTTGCAACGGCCTGAACACGGCAGAATTTCTCCGTTGTTCTTCTGCGGGCAGCCGGTCGTGGCATGTGTCATGCAACGGCGCGCCGCTACGGGCAAGCCGATGTTGTCACTTCGCGGCCATTCCGACTGTTGCAAGCAAGACCTCGCCTGGCGAAATCGCTGCCGCTTTCAACGTTGCGACATCCTGTGCGCCATGGAGGAGGCGCGCGAGCCGCCTCTCTCGCCAAACGGTTTGGCCGAGACGTCAAGAGGGATGCAATCCTCTCCGCAATGGGGTATCGCATGCGCCGGATCGATACGGGCGGTTATTTTTTGCAAAGACCTCGACGAATGACTCACCATGAGACGCGCGGGCGTTGGCGGTGTCCAATGCCCGGGTTCATACACCGAAATCGCATGGAAACAGGCGCTAGCGGCGCAAGATTGGCTGCGCCCGGATTTCCGGCCACATGACGCTCTCGCCCGCCCGCACCCGCGCCCGCGTCGACATCGAGTCCATCCTCGAAGGCCTCGGCGCCGACGTGATCCACGTCCCGGTGATCCAGCCGGCCGACGCGTTTCTCGACACCGCCGGTGAGCAGCTGCGCCGCCGCATCTTCCTGACCGCAAGCGAGGATGGCGAGACGCTTTGCCTGCGGCCGGAATTCACCATTCCGGTTTGCCTGATCCACATCGCGCGTCGTGCTGCCACACCCGCCCGCTATGGCTATGCCGGCACCGTGTTTCGCCAGCGGCGCATGGGCGCAAACGAGTTTGGCCAAGCCGGCATCGAGGATCTTGGCGACACCGACCATGCCCGCGCCGACGCCCGCTCGCTGGCCGATGCACTTGCGTTCATGGCGCAGGCCGCACCGGACGCCGAACTCGCCGTCATGCTGGGCGACCAGGCGGTGTTCGAGGCAGTGATGGAAGCGCTTGGCCTGCCGCAGGCCTGGCGCGCGCGGCTGCTGCACATGTTCGGCGATCGCACGCGGCTCGATGCCGCGCTCTCGGAACTCGCCGCGCCAAGGGTGGCCGCCAACCTGCCGCCGCAAGTCGAGGCGCTGCTGGCCGTAGGCGACGAGGCCGCGCTGGCGGAACTCGTGGAAACGGAATTGGCGGTGGCCGGCCTTGCTGCTGCCGGTGGGCGCTCGGCAGCCGAGATCGCCGCGCGTCTGGTCGCGCGCAAGCGCCTTGCCGATGTGCGGCTCGACGCCGGCGCGCGCGACGCGCTGGCCGGCTTCCTCGATCTGGAATGTCCACTGTCCGAAGCGCCAGCGCGCCTTTCGACCTTCGCGGCGCGACACGGCATCGACATCGCACGCGCGCTTGCGGATTTTTCCGCCCGCATCGAGGCGCTGGCCGCTCTTGGCGTCGATGCGGCGACGATCCGCTATCGCGCCGCCTTCGGCCGTCCGCTCGATTACTATTCGGGCCTTGTCTTCGAGGTGTTTGCCGGCGGCGGCGAACTGCCGGTCATCGGTGGCGGCCGCTACGACCGGCTGTTGTCGATGCTCGGCGCCGCTAATCCAGTTCCGGGCGTCGGCTTTTCCGTCTGGCTCGACCGGCTGGCGGGCATGGAGGCGCAGCCATGACGCTGACGCTTGCGCTGCCGTCGAAGGGGCGGCTGAAGGACGAGGCGCTCGCTCTGCTGACGCGCGCCGGCTACACCGTTCGCCTGCCGGATGACGCGCGCACCTATCGCGCCGCAGTCGAAGGCGAACCGCGGCTGGAAATCGCCTTTCTGTCGGCTTCGGAAATCGCGCGCGAACTCGGCGCCGGGCGGATCGATCTTGGCGTCACCGGCGAGGATCTGGTGCGCGAGGACGTGCCGGACAGCGAAAGCCGCGTCGCTCTGCTGGTGCGGCTTGGCTTTGGCCACGCCGATGTGGTGGTCGCCGTACCGCAGGCCTGGTTCGATGTCGACACCATGGCCGATCTCGGCGAGGTTGCGGCGGGCTTTCGCGCCCATCACGGCCGGGGGGTGCGCATCGCCCCCCAAGAGTGGCGACTGGCCAACCCGCATTTTTCTCAAACCCACGGCGTCCCGCTCTACCGGGTCGTCGGGGGGCACCGCGCGACCGAGGGTGCGCCCGCGGCGGGGCAGGCCGATCTCGTCGTCGACATCACCTCGACCGGCTCCACCTTGAGGGCGAACCGGCTGAAAGTGCTGGCAGGCGAGGACGGGGTGGTGCTGCGCAGCCAGGCCTGCCTGTTTGCCGCACGCGCCGAGCGGTCGTCAGGAGACTCGGCCCTGATCGCCGATCTCGCCGCTCGGCTGGAGAAGGCCGCGGCGACCTGAGGCGGCGGTCATGCCGGCGATCACTTCGCGGCGGCAAGTGCGATCGCTTCCATCGCGTTGCGCTTCGAAGTCGAGGCGATCGCGCCAAGCGTGTCGTCTGGGCTTGCGACAGTAAATCCGCCGGCCTTGAGCTTTTCCGACAGGCTTTCCGGCGTGTGGCCGAACAGCGGCGCGACCTGCGCCACTGTGCCGTTCTGGATCGCCTGGATCGCCGCGCGTTGCGGCGGCATGCCGCCGCCGCCACCGCCGCCGGCGATCTGCGGCCAGACGAAGACCAGCGCCGCGACGGTGGAAACGGCCAGCCCGACCGCCATCGGCGGACGTTTGAAATAGCTGGCGAAAGCGCGCCAGTTGCGCCAGATGTGCAGCGCAAACGGGACGATCAGCACCATCGATAGCCATTCATGCATGCCATGGAAGAAGGCGCTGCCGAAATGGAAGAACAGCGCGACGCCGGAGACCAGCGAGACCAGGAAAAGCCCGGTGGTCAGCGGCGTCGCATAGCGGTGAAGGATGGGAGGCATCGGGAGGATCCTGCAGTGTGTTGACGCCGCAAGGAATAGACCTCCCGCTTGCCCGGTCACCTTACGTTTCGGCAAGGTTGCCCGTATGGCGGGGGCCGCGCGCCTTTTGCGCAGGGCCCGCGCCCCCGGGGGCCCCGGGGCCGGCCC
>CALMYO010000182.1 GCA_937873685.1 uncultured Paracoccaceae bacterium | reverse complement strand
ACTACTCGATGATCTTGGCGACGATGCCCGCGCCGACGGTGCGGCCGCCCTCGCGGATGGCGAAGCGCAGCTTCTCTTCCATCGCGATCGGCGTGATCAGCGTCACGTTCATCGACGCGTTGTCGCCCGGCATCACCATTTCCGTGCCGTCCGGCAGCGTCACCTCGCCCGTCACGTCGGTCGTGCGGAAGTAGAACTGCGGACGGTACTTGTTGAAGAACGGCGTGTGGCGACCGCCCTCTTCCTTCGTCAGGATGTAGGCCTCGGCAACGAACTTCGAGTGCGGCTTCACCGAACCCGGCTTGCACAGCACCTGCCCGCGCTCGACGCCAAGCCGGTCGATGCCGCGCAGCAGCGCGCCGATGTTGTCGCCCGCCTGGCCCTGGTCGAGCAGCTTGCGGAACATCTCCACGCCCGTCACCGTCGTCGATGTCGTCGCACGAATGCCGACGATCTCGACCGTCTCGCCAACCTTGACGATGCCGCGCTCGACACGACCCGTCACAACCGTGCCGCGGCCCGAAATCGAGAACACGTCCTCGATCGGCATCAGGAACGGCTGGTCGATCGGGCGCTCCGGCGTCGGGATGTACTCATCCACCGCCGCCATCAGCGCACGCACCGCGTCCTCGCCGATCGCCTTGTTGGAGCCATCGAGCGCCGCAACCGCCGAACCCTTGACGATCGGGATGTCGTCGCCCGGGAAGTCGTACTTCGACAGCAGTTCGCGCACTTCCAGTTCGACCAGTTCGAGCAGTTCCTCGTCGTCGACCAGGTCGACCTTGTTCAGGAACACCACCAGCGCCGGAACGCCGACCTGGCGGGCGAGCAGGATGTGCTCGCGCGTCTGCGGCATCGGACCGTCGGCGGCCGAACACACCAAGATCGCGCCGTCCATCTGCGCCGCACCCGTGATCATGTTCTTGACGTAGTCGGCGTGGCCCGGGCAATCCACATGGGCGTAGTGACGGTTCGCCGTCTCGTATTCCACATGCGCCGTGTTGATCGTGATGCCGCGCGCCTTCTCTTCCGGCGCAGCGTCGATCTGGTCATAGGCCTTGAACTCGCCGAAGAACTTCGTGATCGCAGCCGTCAGCGACGTCTTGCCATGGTCAACGTGACCGATCGTGCCGATGTTCACGTGCGGCTTCGTCCGCTCGAATTTACCCTTTGCCATCGAATGCCAATCCCGTGGTCGTTGTCAGCCGGCCCGAGCGGCCGGAATGGGGGCGACATAGTGTGAGAAGGCCGGATGCGCAAGCGCAAATCGCGCCCGATGCAGTGCGGCGGAGGGTGGGCGAAGGCTTGGAGCGGGTGAAGGGAATCGAACCCTCGTCGTAAGCTTGGGAAGCTTCTGCTCTACCATTGAGCTACACCCGCATTGCACGATCTCCTAACGCGGAACGCGGGAAAAATCCAGCGCGATTTCGCTTCGGCGAGATACCGATCCATGCGCCGGGATGCAGTCCGGCGCAATGTCAACGCAATGGCGACAGCGGCAGGCGGCTATACGCCGCGATCAAGCAGCGCCTTGATCTCGGCCTTGGCGGTGCCGGCAACGATGCGTCCGAGTTCCTTGTCGCCGCGCAACACAAGCAAGGTGGAGCGGCGCGGAATGTTGCGCTCGCGCGATACCGGCTTGTCGCCCCACAAGTCCCAGTCAACGCGCACAAACACCATCTTGCGAGCATATTGCGGGTTCTCCTTCAGGAGTTGCGAGATCACCCGTTCCTGCGTGCGGCAGGTGCCGCACCACGACGCCGAATAGTCGACGAACACCGTCTTGCCGGCGGCGAGATGTCTTTCGATCAGACCGGCTTCGTATTCGACAAAACCGGCAGCGGCGAAAGCCGGAGTGGCGGCCAGCGCACCAAAGGCGCAGCCGAGGAGAGTGCGACGGGTCAGCATGTGAATGTTCCTTTCTTTGGCCGTTTCATAGGATGACAGACAGATCCTGCAACCAGGGCGGCATGCGGTCGAGCAGGAAGGCTTCCGCGCTGTGGTTCAGTCCGAAGAACAGGGCAAGGCCGACGGCGACGAACATGACGCCCATGATCGGTTTGGAGCGTTCGGCAAGTGAACGCAGAGCCCGCTGTCGCGCCCGGATCGCCTCGCGCGCGCCATAAGCAAGAAGCAGAACGACGCTTGCGGCGCCGAGCGAAAAGGCGAACATGATCGCCGTAGCCCAAACGAGGCTCTGACCGGTCGAGGCAAGCGCGATCGCGCCGCCGAGCGTCGGGCCTATGCAGGGCGACCAGACCGCGCCGAGCAGCGCCCCGCCGAGGAAATGCCCGCCTAGACCCCGGTCTGCGGCGGAACTTATGCGCTGGTCGGCAGAACCGGCGAGACCGGCGGTCGCGGCGGAGAATGCTGCTCCAAGGCGCGGCGTCAGAAGCACGGCTCCGAAGGCGACCATGGCAAGCGCGCCAGCCCGTGCGACCGTATCCGGCGTGACGCCGAAGGCCGGACCGAGGGCCGCAACCGTGACGCCGAAAGCCGTGAATGTCGCGCTCATGCCGGCGGCGAGCGCCAGCGGACCGAGGCTGCTCGACGACACCGCGGACGACAGGGCCAGCGGCAGCACTGGCAGGACGCAAGGGTTGATCAGCGTCAGCAATCCGGCAGTGTAGGCGAAGATCAGGTCCAATGCGGTGCGACTCCGGCGTTATTCCGGTTCGATACCGCGGCGTTGTGCGCCTTGGCCAATGAACACTGGTGGCCGAGAAATCACGAAACTGTCAGGTTTCCGTGACCTCGTATCGCTAGGCGGACCGCATGCTCACATGCCCGCTGCCGCACCGGCGCCCTGCCCGGCGCGCATGCCGGGCGCGGCGCGATACAGAGCAACCTTGTCCTCGGCGCCGGCGGCAAGCGTCTTCGCCTGTTCGGCGAGAATGCGGTCGTAGAGCGCGAGATCGGCGGCGTTCAGCATGTCGCGCGCGCCGGCGATGTGGGTCCAGCCGCCGACCTCGTCGACGCCGCGCACCAGCATGGCGTAGTCGCGACCGCCCACCTCGGCGCGCACTTCAGGCGTCACATAGCGAATGACGAGACCGATGCGCCGGTCGTCCGACATGTTGGGGCCGGAAGCATGGAAACAGCGGCCGTGATGCAGCGACATCTCGCCGGGCTTCAGCGCGCCGTAGGCCGCCTTTTCCTCGTCAACCCCCTCGATCACCTGCCCGCGCGACAAGAGGTTGTCCTCGGCGAAGGTGTCGTTGTGCTTGACGATGCCGCCCTTGTGGCTGCCGGGCAGGAAACGCATACAACCGGCTTCGACCGAAACGTCGCTCAGCGCCACCCAGGCGGTGACCTCGTCGTCGGTCTCGCCCATGCCCCAATAGGTCAGGTCCTGGTGCCAGGAGACGATCTTCTTCACCCCCGGCTCCTTGATGAAGAACTCCACAGACCACACCAGCAGGTTCGGCCCAAGAATGCTTTCCACCGCATCGAGGATCGCCGGGGTTCGGGCGAGTTCGGCCATCAGCGGCACGACGACATGGCCGTTGACGCGCATGAACTGGCGGATCGGCCGCCCGCCGGCCTCATCGCCGGGATGCTTCTCCAACGCCTCGACCTCGGCGCGCAGCCGCAGGGTCGTTTCGGCGTCGAACACGCGCACGCCGGCGAGAAAACCGTCGCGCGCATAGGCGGCATGTTGGTCGGGCGACAGTGCGGGCATTGGCGATTCCTCCTGCTTGTTGCCGAAGGTTATGTCAGCGGCAAACGTCTGAAAAGAGCATTGGCCCGGTCGTTGAAAAGAGAAGTACCCCTACCGACACCGGCTGAAAGGGCATCTCGAAGACGCTGTTGGGATTTTTGGGGCGGGTAGCGGGAATCGAACCCGCATATTCAGCTTGGAAGTCGCCCGGCGGCTTCCATAGGCATCCATTCATATCCACGAAATTCGCCATTATATCAACATTTTGCAAAGATATGCTGAGACATTCTAAGATGCTCGCAATGGCCCAAAATGGCCGCGAATTCGTTCCGTCTGCTATCCATTTGCTATCCAGGATTCCACGATGCAGGTAGGTTCGGAACGACACGAAGCACCGGTTCATGGATCAGGATGGCTGTACGCAAGAACATCGCCCGGATCACCAAACGGACAGTGGACGCCATGCCCCTGCCCGTCAAGGGAAAGGCGCGGCTCTGGGACAGCGAACTGAAGGGCTTCTGCGTCTGCGCCTATCCAACGGGGCGCAAGGTCTATGTGATCGGATACCGCGACCGCTCCACCCGTTTCCGCTGGTTCACCATCGGCAAGCATGGCGATCCATGGACAGCAGAGGCAGCGCGCATCAAGGCGCGGGAACTTCTGGGAAATGTCGCGACCGGCGACTTCCCCATGAAAGGAAGATGCGTGAACGGCTGGACGCAACGACCGTTACCGAACTCGTCGAGCGGTATCTGGCGGAAGGCCCGCTTGACCGGCCCAACAAACGCGAAAGCAGTTGGCTCCAACGACAAGGGTTATCTCTACAACCACGTCGTCCCGCATCTTGGCCATATCCCATTCCGTGAACTGCATTGTGACCAGCTGGTCCAATTCCAGCATGCGGTGGCCAACGGCATCGCTGCGCGGCGCAAGCCCAAGCGCGGCCCTACCGTGCGCGGCGGTCGTGGTGCCGCCGTTCACGCCTTGCGCTGTCTGTCCGCGATGTATGGCTGGGCGATTTCGCGCGACTTGACAGAAAAGACTCCCTGCCAGTCGGTCCAGCGCCTCGCCGATGGAAGGCGCGACCGCTATCTGAGCCTGGACGAAGCCAAAAGCCTGTTCTCGACGATGGACGAATTGGAACAATCCGGGGTTATCAATCCGCTCCATGTCGATTGCCTGCGCCTGATTGCCTATACCGCGGCGCGCAAGGGCGAGATCATGGGGCTCAGATGGTCAGAGGTCGATGCGGACAACCAGAGGCTCCTGTTGCCGCCTGCAAGGCACAAGACCGGCGGCGCCAACCGGCCCAAGGCGATTCCACTGTCAAATGACTGCATGACGATCCTCGAGCGGTGCCACCGCCATGCCGGGACGAGCATCTTCGTCTTCCCCATCGAGCCTGATGGCGACATGCACATCAAGACGCTGGCCTACACCTGGGACAAGGTGATGGCCAAGGCGGGGATCACGGATTTCAGGATTCACGATCTTCGCCACGCCTATGCCTCTTTTGCGATCAATGCTGGTTTCTCGCTGAAGGCTATCGGCGAGAATCTGGGCCATACCCGGGCAAGCACAACGGAGCGCTATGCGCACCTTTTGCTCGATGCCCGCAGGCCGATTTCGGAAGTGGTTGCGAATGCCTACAAGGGCACTACAGCCGCCACCTGAATGGGGATCGATGGCGTTCCCTGTTGCAGCGCTTCCGGGGCCAGAGCATCGCCGGAAGCCGCACAGTCAAGGCCGCGCCAGCCTCAACCGGCGCGCCGCGAAAGCGGGCGCAGCGCCTTGACGGAAGGCTGGGCGATGCAAACTGGTGCAAGGAATTGCAATCCAAAGCCGGACAACAGGCACCAAATTTGCCCAGACTTTTCAAATGCTTGGTTCGCCTGAAACACCAACGAGAAATGGATGGGATCAAGAAAGTCTATTGAAAACAATGAACTGACCCGACCTTGGCACCAGTTCTTTTATCTTGTCCTCACTCCATTCCCCCGCTCATCCATCCCTGTCCATCACTATCCTGAAAATACTCCGCTGCAATCATGACCAGAACGGCCAGGGCCCGGGAAACCGCCCGACCGGAAGCACGTCGGAAACCAGCGTCGGGGTCGGGGTTTCAAGCCAGGTGTGAATTGTCACGGCGCCCGGTTCCAAAATCAGGTCATTCGAAGCGTCATGCCGGTGATCAAGATGGACCGCATGGCAAGGCGCCGGCGCGATCTGGCAGGTGATCTTCCCGATCTGGGTTGTCAGCGCGCGATGAACATGGCCGGAGAACATGCGCACAGGACCCGGATGCGCCTCCAGCCTTTCCATGAGCGCCGCACCGTTGCGCAGATTGTCGAGATCCATGGCGACGATCCCCGAATGCATCCAGGGATGGTGTGTCGCGACGATGACCGGGCGGGTGTCGGCTTGGGCCAGGGACGCATCGAGGAAGCTGAAGCCTTCAAAAGACAATTCGCCGTGATGGGCACCTTCCAGAAGCGTATCAAGCCCGATAACAGTGAAAGACCCGAAATCGCGGCTCCATTGGATCGGGCCCGTTTCCGGCATCCAGTCCTCGCCCGCAAAGGCCTGGCGCATGGCATCCCGGTTGTCGTGGTTGCCGGGAACGGCGAGGAAGGGAAGATCGAGCCGCGCCATGATCGCCTTGAAGCGCGCATACTCCTCATCCGTGCCGTGGTCGGTCAGGTCGCCGGTCACGATGGCGCAATCGACATTCCCAAGCAGGGGCAGGCGTTCGTTGATGGTCGTGATCGCGGTTTCCAGGGCGGCGGCGGTATCCGAGCGGCCATAGGCCAGCGCGCCTTGCGGAACGATGTGGGTGTCCGAAATCTGGAGGAATGCGGGCATTCAGGCGGCCTTCTGTTCTGCTGGAAGGGAGATGACCGCTTCCGGCGCGATCGCGACCCTCACGGCGTCCCCGGGTTTGGGCGCGCTGAGCCCGGTATGCAGGGCATAGAGCGTGCCCGGCGTGACCCCAGACAGGGAAATCCGGTAATGGGTGCCGAGGAAAGTGACGGTCTCCACCCGCGCATTCAGCGGTCCTTTGTCGTCCAGCCGCACGTCCTCGGCCCGAACAAAGGCCTCAAGGCCCGTGGCATCGGAAGCAAGCGGCAAGACACCGCCGGCAAGATGCAGCGTCTTGCCCTCGGTCCGGCCCTCGAGACGCATGGCATCGCCGACAAACTGTGCAACGAATGGTGTCGCCGGATTGCGATAGAGCGCTTCGGGCGTACCGATCTGGGCAACCTCGCCCTGGCTCATCACCGCGACGCGGTCGGCGATCGCCATCGCCTCGTCCTGATCGTGGGTAACGAAAATGGCGGTGATGCCGAACTGGCGCAGCAACATCGCCAGTTCATCGCGCAGCTGGCCGCGCAAGGCGGCATCGAGCGCTGAAAGCGGTTCGTCGAGCAGCAGCACCCTTGGGCGGGGCGCCATGGCGCGGGCCAGCGCCACGCGCTGGCGCTGGCCACCGGAAAGCGCGGTGATCGCCCGGTTGGCATACTGTTCCAGCCGGCAAAGCGCGATCACCTCCTCGACGCGGGCGTCGATCTCGGCTCTGGACAGCTTCTGCATCTTCAGGCCGTAGCCGATATTGCCGCGCACCGACATGTTGGGAAACAGCGCATAGGACTGGAACACCATGCCGATCTTGCGCGTTTCCACCGACTGGCGCGTGACATCGTCGCCGTCGAAGACGATCTTCGCGCCCGGATCGGGTGTCTCGAGACCGGCAATGATGCGCAGCAACGTGGACTTGCCGCAGCCCGACGGGCCGAGAAGCGAAACGATCTCGCCCTTGGCGATTTCAAGATCCGTCGGGAGTAGCGCCCGGGTGCCACCGGGGAAGGTCTTGGCGATATTGGTCAGTTGCAGTGTCATTGCGCGATCCTTTGGGCACGGGCACTGGCCCATTGCATGGCCATGAGCAGGGGAACGATCATCACGAAGAAGACCAGCGTGTAGGCTGACGCGATTTCCAGCCGCATGGAGGCGTAGGAATCGGCCAGACCGACCGGCAGCGTCTTCGTGAAGGGTGTATGGAGCATCCAGGTCAGGTTGAATTCACCGATCGACAGGGTCACCACGGTCAGCGCGCCGGCCAGGATGCCCGGAAGCGCATTGGGCACGACAATGTCGAAGAAGCGCCGGACCGGACCGGCGCCAAGCGAAGCCGCGCCTTCCTCGAGCGTCTTGAGGTCGATGGCCGCCAGTACCGACAGGACGGAGCGCACCATGAACGGCAGGGTGTAAAGCACATGGCCGACGAGGATGAAGGTCCAACTGGCACGAAAGCCCTTCATGGAGCCGTAGAGCTGTAGCAAGGCCAGGGCGAGCGCCAGTCCCGGAATGGCGAGTGGCAGCGAAATGAACTCCTCGAGAATGCGGGACATACGGCCCGGGTTCCGGGCCAGCGCATAGGCGGACGGAACGCCGAGCACCAGGGTCACGGCGAGGCAGGCAATTGCCAGCCAGATCGACAGGAAAATGCTGTCGGCATAGAGCTCCCAGACCTCGGCCACCCAGTTCAGGGTCAGGCCGGAGGAAATACCCTGAAAGTAGTTGACGGTCAGGCCGGCCAGGACCGACATCAAGGTCGGCACCAGCAGGAAGGCGCAGGCCGAAAGCGTGACGAAAAGCTGAAGCAGTTTTGCGGGTGATTTCAACATGTCAGCCTCCTGCCGCCACGGTTGTTCCGGCAAAGGAGCGCGCAATCAGCAGCAATCCCCAAGTGACAAGGCCCAGCACGACCGAGAGCGCCGATGCCATGGCAAAGTTCGCCGACAAGGTGAACTCGGTGTAGATGACCATCGGAAGGACATCGATGTCGGTCGCCAGCGTGAAAGCGGTGCCGAATGCCCCCATGGCCGTGGCAAAGGCGATGGCGCCAGCGGCAATGAGCGAGGGTGAAAGGGCCGGCAGCAGAACATCGAGGATGATGCGGTTGGGCGGCGCGCCAAGCGTCATTGCCGCCTCTTCAAGCGCCGGATCGATCTTTTCCGCGGCTGCCATGACGGTCAGCAGGACGCGCGGGATCGAGAAGTAAAGATAGCCGAGGAACAGGCCGAACATCGAATAGGCAAAGACCCAATGGCCGGGAACCAGATAGTTTACCAGGCCCTGACGACCGCCGAGCAGGATGATCATGAAGCCGACGACAACGCCGGGAAAGGCGAGCGGCAGCGTCAGGATCGACAACAGCACACCGCGGCCGACAAAACGGTTCCGCACCAGGAACAGCCCGGCGGTGGTGGAAATGGCCAGCGCAGCGAATGTCACGGCAAGCGAGACACCGACGGTCTGGATCAGGGCCGACAGGTAGCGCGGCTTTTGCAGGATCTGCAGGTAGATGCCCCAGCCCGCCTCGCCTTCGACCGACCCCATGATCAGCCGCACCAGCGGCAGGGCCAGAAAGGCCAGGGTGAAAATCGAAAGCGGCAACAGGCACAGCATCACGAACTGGCGTGAGGTCATGGCTCAAGTCCCGGTTTGTGAGGAAACGGGCGGCGCATCGCTGCACCGCCCGCCGTGGTTCCGGTCGTTACTTGACCTCGGCGAGATAGCGTTCGCCAAAACCGGCCTGCGCCTTTTCCATCTCGGCATAGTCGACCGCCTTGGCGCGCTCGTAATCACTCGCCGGAAGGAACTTGGCGGCGACGTCGGCCGGCAGCTTGATCGGACGCGACGGCTGCAGATAGGCATTGGTCCAGATGGCCTGGCCTTCATCGGAAAGGATGAAGTCGAGCACCTTCTTGCCGGTCTCGGCATGCGGCGCGCCCTTGACGAGGCTCATCACGTAAGGCACGCGGACCGAGCCCTCGCAGGGAAGCACGAACTCGAATTTCCCGCTTTCCTCGTATTTGCCGCGATAGGCGTTGAAGTCGTAGTCGAAAAGGATCGGAATTTCACCGGAGACGACACGGGCAAACGAGGTCTGCTTGGGGACAATCGGGCTGTTCTGGGCAAGTTCCTTGAAGTAGTTGATCGCCGGGTCGAAGTTCGACAGGTCACCGCCGAAGGCAAGGTTGACGGCAACCGCGCCGGCATAGCCGACAAAGGCGGAAGACGGATCGAGATAGCCGACCATGCCCTTGTATTCGGCCTTCTTCAGGTCAGCCCAGCACTGCGGAACGGGGGCACCGCCAAGCGCATCGACGTTCACGAACAGGCCAAGCGTGCCGTAGTGAACCGCGAACCATTTGCCTTCCGGATCCTTCAGGCCTTCCGGGATTTCATCGAAACCCGCCGGCTTGTAGGCTTCGACCAGACCTTCATTGCCGGCCTTGATACCCGTGGTCACGCCATAATAGGCGACGTCGGCGACAGGACTTGCCTTCTCGGCAACAAGCTGGGCGTAGGTCTGGCCCGAGTTCTTGTTGTCATGCGGCATCTTCACGCCGATTTTCTCTTCAATCGCCTTGAGCATCGAGGCCCAGTCGGCCCATTCCGGCGGGCAGTTGTAGCAGATGGCATCTTCAGCCGCAGCGGAGGTCGTCATCACCGGCATCGCAACCGAGGTTGCGAGGAGTGTTGCAAAAACGATATGTTTCATCGGTTCATCCTTGTTTGAGTTGAGTCTTTGGCGAGGGAACAGACGGCGATCGGGTGGCACCCCGGTCGTCGTCATGGCTTCCCGTTCGCGGCGCCGAAAGCGTGGCCCCGGGACGGAAAGTGAAGGGCAAGGCGGGCAACTGTTCCAGCGGCCTGCCCTGCAAGGCGAAAAGAAGCGACCGGGCCGCCTGGCGGCCCATCACGTCCGGTTCGGTTTCTATGGTTGCCAGCGGCACTTCGAGCATCTGGCCGATCTCGATCCCGTCGAAGCCGATAACCGACAGGTCTTTCGGCACACGCCAACCCAGAAGTCTGGCCGCTTTCTGGACGGCGATGGCGAGGAAGTCGTTGGACGCGAAAATGGCCGTGATACCGGCGTATTCCCGAAGGATTTCCGAAAGTTTCTGGGGCGTGCCGGCCTCTGCTTCGCTGATCTCGATCAGTTCGGGATCGGCCAGCCCGCGCGCCCTGCATTCGGCATGAAAGCCCGCATAGCGGTTTCGGGACCGGTCGGACGATGCGAACCGCAAGGCCAGAAAACCGGTGCGGCGATGGCCATGATCGGCAAACTGGCGCGCGACTTCGCGGGCCGCCTCGAAATTGTCGACATGGGCGGTGACAAAACCGTCCAGCGGGTCATGGAACATCAGGGACACCGGGATGCCGCGCGATTTCGCGGCTTTCAGCGCCTTGCTTCGGTCGGGAGCGACCATCGTGACGATCAGGCCGTCGACGTCCTTGGCCAGGAGCGTCGAGACCGCGTCATTGTCGGCTTCGCCGTCATAGTTCGAGCTGGCGATCAGCAACTGGTAGCCGGAGCCTGTCAGTTCCATCTGGATGCCATGCACCGCCTCGGCAAAGACCGGATTGGCAAGCGACGGCACCAGGCAGCCGATGGTCATCGTCTTGCTGCTCTGCAAGGCGCGGCCGATCGCGCTGAAGGAAAAGCCAAGCTCACGGGCCGCCTTCTCGACTTTCTCCCTGACCTCGGCACTGGCAGGCCCGGAATTGTTCAACACCCGGCTTGCCGTCGCAACGCCACACCCGGCTTCGCGGGCAACATCCTTGATGGTGATCTTGGCGTTCGGGTTCATGGCGCAAACCAGTCTATGGAAACGTTTCCACAATGGCTAGCAGTGAATCATTTCAGTCTTGTGACAGGCTCCATAAAAACTTGGAGGCAAGGTTTTGGCCCGCTTCGGCGAACAGGAACCTGCTGTTGTGGGTGCCTGCCAGTCCGTCTCTAGAGAGAGTGGCGGGCTTCCTTTTCGGAATGCCGTGTATCCACAACTTTTCCCGCGATTTGCTATCCAGTTGCTATCAAGCGCAACCCTTGCGCGTGGGGCGTGCGGCAGACAAATCATAAAACATTGAATTTTATATGGAAATTTGGAGCGGGTAGCGGGAATCGAACCCGCGTATTCAGCTTGGAAGGCTGCTGCTCTACCATTGAGCTATACCCGCACACACTCCAGATAGGCGAAACAGGTGCGGATTCGCAAGCGTCAAATGCTCCTTTGCGCACTGAGCCGGCTATGGCGAATGAGAATTGGTGGGAGAGGAAGGACTCGAACCTTCGAAGCTTACGCAGCGGATTTACAGTCCGCCCCCTTTGCCGCTCGGGACACTCTCCCGTCTGCGCCGCGGGCGCTTGAAACGCGCGGCCTGCAAACCGGGGGCCTTATGGCCATGGCCGTGCAGGCTGTCAACACATGTTTGTCACATCTTTCCGGCGTTTGGACGCGATGCTTCAGGGATAGTCGCGCGCGCTTGCCGATCGCACTGGCGCAACCACCCTCACCAGTCTAAGGAGCGCCATGAGCAAGAATGACGCAGCGCCGAAAGGCACGCCGAAAGACGCCCATTATGCGCGACTGCGCCGCACCCACCGCGATGCGAAGGCGGGGGCCGCAAAGCAGCCTGCCGGCGGAAAGCCGGCGCGCGCCTTGCGGCCTGCCGCGCCGGGCGCGCCCGTTGCCGACGGGCTGGTGCTGCTCTACGGGCTGCACACGGTGCGCGCGGCGATCCTGAACCCGAACCGGACGATCCTTTCCCTCAGCGTGACGCAGAACGCGCTGGCAAGGCTCGACATCGGCAACGCGGCCGCCCTGCCCTTCCCGATCGATCTCGTCTCGCCGCGCGATCTCGATGCGCTTGCCGGGTCCGATGCCGTGCATCAGGGCGCGGTCGCGCTTGCCGAGCCGTTGCGGACGATGCCGCTCGCCGGTCTCGGCGAATGCCGGTTGCTGCTGGTGCTCGACCAGGTGACGGACCCGCACAATGTTGGCGCGATCCTGCGCTCGGCGGTCGCCTTCAATGTGGGAGCCGTGATCACGACCAGCCGACACAGCCCGGCGGAAACCGGAGTGTTGGCGAAGGCGGCATCGGGCGCGCTGGAGATGATTGCGCATATCGAGGTGCGCAATCTCGCCTCGGCGCTTGAGGAGATCGCGGCGCTCGGCTTCCGCACCATCGGCCTCGATTCTGAAGGCCCGGCGGTGCTGGAGGAAACGCTTGCCGGCGAACGCATTGCCCTGGTGCTTGGCGCGGAGGGCAAGGGATTGCGGCAGAAGACGCGCGAGACGGTTGCCGCGCTGGCGCGCCTCGACATGCCGGGCGCAATCAAATCGCTCAACGTGTCGAATGCAGCGGCGATTTCGCTTTATGCCGCTCATCGCCATCTTTCGGACACGATTCGTTAACCTTCCGCCAAGGATCAGCGTCATATTTTGGCCTTGGAACGCGGTCAAGGCCGCACCAAGGGACAAGACGCGCGCGTCGGGCGCACAAAGGACAAGACAATGAAGAAGCTGATAGCGCTCGGACTGGCGCTCGCCACCATCGCCGCCTGCACCACCGACCCATATACCGGTGAACAGAAGATTTCCAACACGGCGGGAGGCGCGGCAATCGGCGCCGGCGTCGGAGCGCTGGCAGGCCGGCTTGCTGGCGGGGGTGACCCCCCCCATTCCTGGGTCGGCGCCGGCGGTGGCGCGCCCGGCGGCGGCCCGGTCGGCGCCCCCCTGGACCAGCAGGAGGCGGAACTGCGCCGCCAGTTGCAGGCAACCGGCGTTTCGGTGACCCGCCAGGGCAATAACATCATCCTGAACATGCCGTCGAATGTGACGTTTGCGACAGATCAGGATTCTATCTCTACGCAGTTCTATTCGACGCTGAACTCGGTGGCGATCGTGCTCAACAAATACAATCGCACGCTGATCGATGTGTACGGCCACACCGATTCCACAGGCGACGACAACTACAACTACAATCTTTCACAGCGCCGCGCCTCGTCCGTCGCGCAATACCTCCAATCGCAGGGCGTCGACGGCAGGCGCATGAAGTTCGAGGGCTTCGGCGAGACACGGCCGATCGCCGACAACGCCACGGATTTCGGCCGCGCGCAGAACCGGCGCGTGGAAATCCTGATCGTGCCGCTGACCTGAGCGAATCGGGCCGGCAGACAAGAAGAGGCGCCCTTGTGGCGCCTTTTTTCATCCGCGCCTTGTGTGTGCGGCGTTGTTCATTCCCGTGATTTGTCGCTGTCCAGTTCGCCTGCATCGCGCGCCCGCATTTCCTCGATGTCGTCGGCGATCAGCGCCAGATGCTGCTCGATCAGCGACAGGTTGGCGATCAGGCCGCACACCAGTGCTGCAACAACCAGCCCGAAAACCAGACCGAGCCCCGCCCCGAAGGTGAGATTCTCGTTTGCCTGATAAGCCCAGCGATAACCGCCCCACGCCCCGACGCCCGCGATCAGCAGCGCCAGGAACGGATTGATCGCCTCCAGAAACTCAGCCAGAAACCGTGAAAACCGCATGCGCCCCGTCTCCCGATGTTCGTGAGTGATGGATACTTCCTGCAATGCGGCGCGGCAAGGCTTGCGACGCGGTGCTTTGCTCCTTGCAAGGGCGCAATGTCACGGCGTCCGACAGAACCGGTTCGGTCGACTGCCCTGCCCCGCTTGATCGCCAGCTTGCCGGGCGAAGCGTAATCGTCTAGGTCTTGACTGTCCGGGCCTGTAGCTCAATGGTTAGAGCCGGCGGCTCATAACCGCTTGGTTGGGGGTTCGAGTCCCTCCGGGCCCACCAGAATTCCGCCTTCTTAGTACAGCGCCTTCGGCAGCCAGGTGGCGATCGAAGGCGCTAGCCACACGATCGCCATGCCGACGATCTGCAGGCAGATGAACGGCATCACGCCACGATAGATATGGCCGGTCGTCACCTCGGGTGGCGCTGCGCCGCGCAGGTAGAAAAGCGAGAAGCCGAAGGGCGGCGTCAGGAAACTGGTTTGCAGGTTGATCGCCAGCAGCACGCCGAGCCAGATCGGCTCGTGGCCCATCACGATCAGCGTCGGCGCGATCAGCGGCAGCACGATGACGGATATCTCGACGAAATCGAGGAAGAAGCCGAGCACGAACACGAAGGCCATGCAGAACAGCAGCGCCCCGGTCGGCCCGCCCGGCATGCCTTTCAGGATTTCCGCCACCCGCTCCTCGCCGCCAAGCCCGATGAAGACAAGCGAGAACATGCCTGCGGCAAGGATCGTGGCGAAGATCATCGCCGTCATCTCCATCGTCGAGCGCACCGTCTCGCGCGCCACGCCGCGCAAGATGACCGCTTTCAACGCGGAAAGCACGCCGGCAACGCCGATCAGTGTGAGCAGGATGTAGACCCCACCAACCAGATAGGCCCCGGCTGAGAGGTCGCTGCGCTGCAGGCGCACCGGAAACGCGCCCGCAAGCACGGCAAGCGCGATGAGCGCAATCGCGCCGGCCAAGATCAAGCGGCGAGGACCGCCCATGCGCATGCCGGCCATCAGCAACGCGCCTATGGCCCCAACCGAAGCCGCCTCTGTCGGATCGGCAATGCCGCCAAGCACTGCGCCGAGCACGGCGACGATCAGCATCACCGGCGGCACGATCGCGCCAAGGATTTCGGCCCGCTCCGGCCGTCCGCCCGCAAGCGCCGCCGGCGGCATGTCTTGCGGCCGCAGCGCCCCGCGAACGAGGATGTAGACGAGGGAGAGCGCGGCGAGCGCCAGCCCTGGTAGCAAAGCCGCGGCAACGAACGGGCCGACCGGCAGCGCCTCGATCGAGAACTTTCCTTGCGCGTACTGCGCCTGCTGGTAGGCGTTCGACATCACGTCGGCGAGAATGATCAGCAATGTCGAAGGCGGGATGATCTGGCCAAGCGTGCCGGCGGTGCACACAATTCCCGAGGCAACGCGCGGATCGTAGCCGGTGCGCAGCATCGTCGGCAGCGCAATCAGGCCCATGGCGATGACGGTTGCCCCGACGATTCCCGTCGAAGCGGCAAGCAGCGCCCCGACCAGGACGACGGAAATGCCGAGCCCGCCGCGCAGACTCCCGAACAGGCGGCCCATCGTGTCGAGCAGTTCCTCGGCGATGCGGCTCTTTTCCAGGATCGCGCCCATCAGGATGAAAAGCGGAATGGCGATCAGCACCTGGTTCGACAGCAGGCCGAACACGCGCTGACCCGTCGCGCCAAGCAGCGTGATGTCCATCACGCCGAGCATCCAGCCGAGATAGGCAAACAGGATCGCCACCCCTGCGATGGCGAAGGACACGGGAAAGCCGGTGAGGATGGCCGCGATCAGCGCGGCGAACATCAGCAGGTCTAGGGAATGGCTCACGGCTGGTCGGCCCTGCCAAGCAGGCGGATCAGGATTGCCACAGACTGCGCGATCAGCAGCACGCAGAAAGCCGGAATCAGCGTTTTCATCAGGAATACCGCCCCGATGCCGCCAACCGAGATCGGCCCTTCGAGAATCTTCCAGGAATTGACCACAGACGGCCAGCTCCACCACAGCAGCGCCAACATGGAGGGAATGAGCAGGAACAGATGGCCGGCGATGTCGATGCGGCGCCGGGTTTGCGCACTCGCCTTGGCGTAGAACACGTCGACGCGCACATGCTTGTCGACCTGCAGCGCCCAGGCCGCGCCAAGCATGAACAGCGTCGCATGCATGTAGAGCACGCTTTCCTGCACGGCGATGGAGTTGACGCCGAACACGTATCGCCCGATCACGATGGCAAACTGCACCAGCACCATGGCCAACGCCAGCCATTGCACCACCGCGCCCGTCATTCTTGCGATGCCGTCCAGCCCGTCCGCCAATTGCCGCATCATTCCCCCAAAGTCTCGGACCGGCGCGCCGCTATGGCGCGCCGGCATTTGCCTCAGTAGCCCATCACCGCCGCGCGGGCGTTCATCTGCCCGTTGTCGGCAAAGGTCATGTAACCGCCGACGAGATCGCGATAGGCGATGAAGCTCTCGGTGATCCGCTTCACAAGCTCGTCGTCATTCTGGCGCAATTCGTCGATCGTTTCGGCGGCGACCTTGCCCATGGCGGCGATCACATCGTCGGGCAGCTTCTTCACCTGCACGCCGTGTTCGGCAACCAGCGCCTTCAGCGACTGGGCGTGCTTGGTGGTGTATTCGGTCCACACCGGATTGTAGAGGCTCTCGCAAGCCATCAGCACGGCGTTCTTCAGATCATCGGGGAGTTCGGCGAACACCTTGGCGTTGACGCCGCACTCTTCGGCGGATGACGGTTCGCCAACCCCCGGCCAGTAGTAGAACTTCGCAACCTGCTGGAAGCCGAGCGCAGAATCCGTCCACGGTCCGATGAACTCGCCGGCGTCAAGCGCGCCGGTCTGCAGCGCCTGGAACATCGGCGGGCCGCCCATGGCCTGCGCGGCCATGCCGAGTTTCGAGGCCATTTCCGAAGCAAGGCCGGTGGTGCGGAACTTCAGCCCCTTCAGGTCGTCGAGCGAATTGATCTCGTTGCGGAACCAGCCGGCCCATTGCGGCCCGGAATTGCCGCACAGGAACGGCTTGATGCCGAAGCGGGCGTACATCTCGTCATACAATGCCTGCCCGCCGCCATGCATCATCCAGCCGAACTGCTCGTCGGCGCGCAGGCCGAAGGGTTGCGAGCCGAACAGCAGGATGCCTTTCGACTTCGAGCCCCAATAGGCGGGGACGGCGTGGTAGAGTTCTGCGGTGCCTTCCGAGACAGCGTCGAACACGCCCGGCCCCGGGACGATCTCGCCGGCGGCGAACAGCTTTACCTCAATGCGCCCACCAGAAAGCGTGGTGATGCGGTCAGCCAGCATCTGCGCCGCGACGCCCGGCCCCGGCAGGTTCTTTGGCCATGCCGTCACCATCTTCCACTGGCGCTTGTCCTGCGCGATCGCCGGGGCCGCCAGGGCGGTCGCCGCCGCGCCGGCGACGCCGGCCTTGAGGAAAGTACGTCTTTGCATCGTCCGTTCTCCTTTGTTGAACCATCAACCCAGTATGCCGGGCAATTTGAGCCCGTGCTCGCGCGCGCAATCGCGGGCGATTTCGTAGCCGGCATCGGCGTGACGCCACACGCCGGATGCCGGATCGTTCCACAGCACCCGCTCCAGCCGCCGCGCCGCTCCCTCCGTACCGTCCGCAACGATAACCACGCCCGCATGCTGTGAAAACCCCATGCCGACGCCGCCACCGTGATGGATCGAGACCCAGGTCGCCCCGCTCGCCGTGTTGACGAGGGCGTTCAACAGCGGCCAGTCGGAAACCGCATCCGACCCGTCCATCATCGCCTCGGTCTCGCGGTTCGGCGAGGCGACGGAACCGGAATCAAGATGGTCGCGGCCGATCACGATCGGCGCTTTCAGTTCGCCCGACGCCACCATGTCGTTGAACATCAGCCCGGCGCGATGCCGGTCGCCAAGGCCGATCCAGCAGATGCGCGCCGGCAGCCCTTGGAACGCGATGCGCTCCGACGCCATGTCGAGCCAGCGATGCAGATGCGCGTTGTCGGGAAACAGCCGCTTCATCGCCGCATCTGTCTTGCGGATATCCTCCGGATCGCCGGACAGCGCACACCAGCGGAACGGCCCGATGCCCTTGCAGAACAGCGGCCGGATATAGGCCGGCACGAAGCCCGGGAAGGCGAAGGCGTTCTTGAGCCCCTCTTCCTTCGCCACCTGGCGAATGTTGTTGCCGTAATCGAGCGTCGGAACGCCGGCGTTCCAGAAATCGACCATCGCGGCGACATGCTTCTTCATCGAGGCGCGCGCCGCCTTCTCAACCGCCTTGGGGTCGCTCTCCTGCTTCGCGCGCCATTCGGCTACCGTCCAACCCTGCGGCAGGTAACCATGCAGCGGATCGTGCGCCGAGGTCTGGTCTGTCACGATATCGGGACGCGGCCCGCCGCCCTGCATGCGCGCCACCAGTTCCGGGAAGACGTCGGCGGCGTTGCCGAGCAGGCCGACCGATTTCGCCTCGCCCGCCTTCGTCCAGCGGTCGATCATGGCGAGCGCCTCGTCGAGCGTATGCGCCTTGGCGTCGAGGTAGCGGGTGCGAATGCGGAAATCGATGCGGGTCTCGTCGCATTCCACCGCAAGGCAGCAAGCGCCGGCAAAGACGGCGGCGAGCGGCTGAGCGCCGCCCATGCCGCCAAGCCCGCCGGTCAGGATCCAGCGGCCTTTCAGGTCGCCGCCATAGTGCTGGCGGCCGGCCTCAGCGAAGGTCTCGTAGGTGCCCTGCACGATGCCTTGCGTGCCGATATAGATCCACGACCCGGCCGTCATCTGGCCGTACATCGCGAGGCCCTTCTTGTCGAGTTCGTTGAAGTGATCCCAGGTTGCCCAGTGCGGCACAAGGTTGGAATTGGCGATCAGCACGCGCGGCGCATCCTCATGCGTGCGCACGATGGCGACCGGCTTGCCCGATTGCACCACCAACGTCTCGTCGGCCTCCAATGTCTTCAGGCTGTCGACGATGGCGTCGAAATCCTTCCAGGTGCGCGCCGCCCGGCCGATGCCGCCATAAACCACCAATTCGTGCGGGTTCTCGGCGACATCGGGATGCAGGTTGTTCATCAGCATGCGCATCGGCGCTTCGGTCAGCCCGCTTTTCGCCGTGATCTCGGCGCCGGTCGGCGGATAGACATCGCGCTGGTTGTGCCGCGGGTTGGTCATGTTCGATCTCCCGAATTCGCCAGATTATGCTTCAAGTCCCTCGTGCCGGGCGTGTCACCCGGCGAGCAGGTCCGCTACGCCGCACTTGCGCGCGACGTCGCCATCGGCCACCAGCCGGGCGGCGGACGCAATGTCGCCGGCCATGAACCGGTCCTCGCCGAGCGGCGCGATTTCGGCGCGGATCGCTGAAATCGCCGCCTGCAACGCCGGGCTGGTCTGCAGCGGCGCGCGGAATTCCACCCCCTGCGCCGCGCAAAGCATCTCGATGCCGAGGATGACATTGAGATTGGCATTCATGCGGTGAAGCCGCCGCGCCCCGTGCGCCGCCATCGAGACATGGTCTTCCTGGTTGGCCGATGTCGGGGTGGAATCGATCGAGCAGGGATGGGCGAGATGCTTGTTCTCACTCATCAGCGCCGCCGTCGTCACCTCGGCGATCATGAAGCCGGAGTTCAGCCCCGGATCAGGCGTGAGGAACGGCGGAAGGTCGAAAGAAAGCGTCGGATCGACCATCAGCGCCACCCGACGCTGCGCAATCGCGCCGATTTCGGCAAGCGCCAAAGCGATCTGGTCGGCGGCAAACGCTACCGGCTCGGCATGGAAGTTGCCGCCGGAAACGATCATCCCTTCGTCGACCAGCACGAGCGGGTTGTCGGAGACGGCATTGGCTTCGATCTCCAGCGTCGCGCCGGCAAACCGCAGCAGGTCGAGCGCCGCGCCGGTGACCTGCGGCTGGCAGCGGATGCAGTAGGGATCTTGCACCCGCGTATCGCCCTCGCGATGGCTTTCCCGGATTTCCGAACCGGCCATGATCACCCGCATCGCCCGCGCCACGTCGATCTGGCCGCGATGGCCGCGCAGCGCATGGATCGAGGGCTGCAACGGCGCGGTCGAGCCCATGATGGCGTCGGTGGACAGGCAGGACGAAACGATGCAGGCGTCGAGATTGCGCATCGCGCCAAACCAGCCAGCGAGCGCGCAAGCGGTGGAAAACTGCGTGCCGTTGATCAGGCCGAGCCCCTCCTTCGGGCCAAGAATGACGGGTGTCAGCCCGACGCGCTTCAAAGCGTCAGCGGCAGGCAGGCGCTCGCCCGAAAACCACGCTTCGCCTTCGCCGATCATCGCCGCGGTCATGTGAGCAAGCGGGGCGAGATCGCCGGAAGCGCCAACAGAGCCCTGGCTCGGCACAACGGGCGTAACGCCCTTGGCCAGCATCGCCTCGATCAGCGCCACGGTCTGCGGCCGAAGGCCCGACGCGCCGCGCCCGACAGACACCAGTTTCAACGCCATCATCAGCCGCGTCGTCGCCTCGTCGAGCGCCTCGCCGACGCCACAGCAATGGGAGAGGATCAGGTTGCGCTGCAGTTGCGCCGTGTCGCCCGGCTTGATGCGCCGGCTGGCGAGTTTGCCGAAGCCGGTGTTGACGCCGTAGACCGCTTCTTCTCCATTCGCCGCCGACGCCACCATCGCGGCCGCCGCAGCAAGGGCCTTGCGGGCGTCGTCATCCAGCACCACAGCTTCGCCACCGCGCCAGATGAGCTCGAGGGTAGAAAGCGTCACGGTTCCCGGTGTCAGGACGATGGTCACCAGTGTCCTCCGAAGATACGGCGGTGAAGCGGGTTGAAGCCAATGCGGTAGGCGAGTTCGGCCGGGTGGGAGGCGTTCCAAATCGCCAGATCGGCGCGTTTGCCAGCCTCGATCGTTCCGCAATCGGCAAGGCCGAGCGCCCGGGCCGCATTGCAGGTGACGCCGGCCAGCGCTTCCTCCGGCGTCATCCGGAACAGCGTGCAGGCCATGTTCATGGCGAGCAGCAGCGATGCAAGCGGCGACGAGCCCGGATTGCAGTCGGTTGCCACCGCCATCGCCACGCCATGCTTGCGGAACACCGCAATCGGCGGCGCCTGCGTCTCGCGCAGCGTGTAGAATGCGCCCGGCAGGATCACCGCCACCGTTCCGGCATCGGCCAGCGCCTGCGCGTCGCCCTCGTCGCAATACTCCAGATGGTCTGCGGAAAGCCCGCCCCGGCTGGCGACCAAGCGCGCCCCGCCAAGATTGGACAGCTGTTCGGCATGCAGCTTAACCGGCAAACCGAGCCGGCCCGCCTCGTCGAACACGCGTCCGATCTGCTGCGGTGAAAACGCGATGCCCTCACAAAACCCGTCGACCGCATCGACCAGCCCTTCCCCATGCGCCGCGCGCAGCGCCGGGATGCAGACCTCGTCGATATACGCATCCGCCCTGCGCCTGTATTCCGCCGGCACGGCGTGCGCGCCGAGAAACGAGGTGCGCACGCGCACCGGCCGCGCCTTTTCGATCTGCCGCGCCACGCGCAGCATCTTGCATTCCGTTTCGATGTCGAGCCCGTAGCCGGACTTGATCTCGATGGTTGTCACACCCTCGGCAATCAGCGCGTCCACACGCGTCAATGCATCGGCGAGCAAAGCCGCTTCGCCTTGCCTCCGCGTTGCCGAGACCGTGGACACGATGCCGCCGCCCGCGCGCGCGATTTCCTCGTAGCTCGCGCCCTGAAGACGAAGCTCGAATTCCTTTGCGCGATTTCCACCGAAGACGATGTGCGTGTGGCAATCGATCAGCGCCGGCGTCACCAGCCGGCCTTCCAGATCCACCGCTTCGCGAGACCGGAACTGCGAGGGAATCTCGGACGCCGCACCCACCCAGGCGATGCGATCGCCCTCGATCGCCAGCGCGCCGTCGTCGATCGCGCCCCAGGGTGCGCCCGGCTGCAAGGTGGCCAATCTGGCGTTGACGAGAAGCATGTTCGGCCTTGTCATGTGCGTATTTATGTGCATTATGTGCATACATATTAACCTGTCAAGAGGTTTTTGCCATGGGCTCGGTCTGGGCACAAACAGCGTTGTTGGAAGATGGCTGGGCACACGACGTGCGTCTCGACATCTCCGTCGATGGGACCATCTCGGCGATCCAGACCGGCGTGGCGCCCGGCGGCGAGACCCGCGTCGGCATTCTCACTCCTGCCCCGGCCAATGCCCACAGCCACGCCTTTCAGCGGGCGATGGCCGGGTTGACCGAACGGCGCGGCCCGGATCCAACCGACAGTTTCTGGACCTGGCGGCAGTTGATGTTCGGCTACCTCGACCGGCTGACGCCAGATCACGTCGAGGCGATCGCCGCCTTCGTGCAGATGCAGATGCTGGAAGCGGGTTATGCCGCCAATGTCGAGTTCCACTACCTGCACCACCGGCCGGGCGGCGCGCCCTACGACAATCTGGCCGAAATGGCCGAGCGCATCGCCGCCGCCGCCGCGCTGACCGGCATCGGGCTGACGCTGCTGCCGGTCCACTACCAATATGGCGGGTTGGACCGCCGCCCGCTTGGCCCCGGCCAGATCCGTTTCGGCAACGATTTCGACCGTTTCACGCGACTGCACGAACAATCGGTCCGCGCGATAGCGCTGCTGCCGCCCGATTGCTGCATCGGCGTCGCGCCGCACAGCCTGCGCGCCGTGGCGGAGGAAGACCTGCCACGTCTGAAGGCGCTGGCGAATGGCGCGCCGTTCCACATGCACCTTGCCGAACAGGTGGCGGAGGTCGACGAGGTGAAGGCCGCGACCGGCGCCCGGCCGGTCGAATGGGCGCTTGCCAACATGGCGCTCGACGAGACCTGCTGCTTCATCCACTGCACGCAGATGCAGCCGCACGAAACCACTGGCCTTGCACGCTCGCGTGCGGTCGCCGGGCTTTGCCCGATCACCGAATCGAGCCTTGGTGACGGCATCTTCGACGGCGTTCGCTGGTTCGACGCCGGCGGCGCGATCGCCATCGGTTCGGATTCCAACATCCGCATTTCCCTATCGGAGGAGTTGCGCACGCTGGATTATTCGCAGCGCCTGCGCGACCGTTCCCGCGCTGCGCTGGCGACGCCGGAGAAATCCACCGGCCGCCGCCTGCTGGACGAAGCGGCGCGGGGCGGCGCGCGCGTTTCCGGCCGCAATTCAGGCGCGATCGCCGTCGGCCGCCTTGCCGACATGCTGGCGCTTGACGCTGACGCGCTCGACCTGATCGGCAGGACCGGCGACACGCTGCTCGACAGTTGGATCTTTGCCGGCGACGACCGGATCGTCACCGATGTCTGGTCGGCCGGCCGGCATCTCGGGACGAATGGCCGCCACCGCGACCATGAGGCGATCGTCGCCGGCTGGCGGCGCACGCTCGCAGAACTGGGCGACGCGCTTTGAACGCGGCAAACTTCAACACCTGGCAGGCGGTGCGCGACGAGGTGCGCCGCCGCATCAATGCGCGCGAATGGAAGCCGGGCGAGATCATTCCCGGCGAAACCGAGCTTGCCTCCGAATTCGGCTGCGCCCGGGCCACCGTCAACCGGGCGCTGCGCGCACTGGCTGAGGCCGGCCTGCTCGACCGTCGCCGCAAGGCCGGGACGCGGGTTGCGCTGCATCCGGTGCGCAAGGCAACGCTGTCGATCCCGATCCTGCGCGACGAGATCGAGGGCAAGGGTTTTGGTTATCGTTACGCGCTGTTGTCGCGGGCGCTGGAAATCCCGCCCGCCGACATACGCGGCCGCATGCAAACGGGTGAGAATGAGCGCCTGCTATATCTGGTGGCGCTGCACCTCGCCGATGGCCGCGCCTATGTTTATGAGAACCGCTGGATCAGCCTCGCCGCTGTACCGCAAGCCGAAGCGGTCGACTTCGCCAAGCAGAGCCCGAACGAGTGGCTGGTCGTGAACATCCCGTTTGAGGGCGGCGATTTCGCGTTTTCGGCGATCAGCGCCGGGGAAAAGGACGCCGGCATCCTCGGCTGCCGGCAAGGCGAGGGCTTGTTCGTCCTCGATCGCACCACCTGGTCAAAGACGCACACTATCACGTCGGTGCGGCTGACCTTCGCGCCCGGATACCGCATGCACACCAGCATCTGAACTTCACGGGGTGGGCCATCAGTGGCCGAAATAGGCTTTGGCGAGTTCGGGATCGGAGCGCAGCTGCTCGGTCGGCCCCGCGACCGCGACCGAACCCGTTTCCAGCACGTGGATATGGCGCGCAAGCTGCATGGCGAAATTGACGTTCTGTTCGGCGATCAGGATCGCCAGCCCGGTCTCGCGGTTCAACCGCAGCAGCGCCTCGGCAATGCCGGCGCAGATCTTTGGCGCAAGGCCGATGGTCGGTTCGTCCACCAGCAGGATGCGCGGGCTGGTCATCAGGGCGCGTCCAAGCGACACCATCTGCCGCTCGCCGCCGCTTTGGGTCGCGGTCTCCTGCGCCCAGCGTTCGGCAAGCACCGGAAACAGGCCGTGCACCAGTTCGAGGTTCTTCTCGATGTCCCCGCGCGCCGTGTAGGCCCCGACCAGCAGATTGTCGCGCACGCTCATGTAGGGGAAGAGATGCGCGCGCTCCGGCGCATAGCCGATGCCGGCGCGCACCAGTTCCGCCGGTTTCAAGCCGATGATCTCGCGCCCGCCAAGCCGGATCGATCCCTTCACGGTGACCAGTCCCATGATCGAGTCCATCAGCGTCGACTTGCCGGCGCCATTCGGTCCGATCACGCCGGCAATGCCGCCCTCCTCGAGCGACAACGATACGCCGTGCAACGATTCCGCCATCCCGTACCAGGCGAAGAGATTTTCGATCGTGAGCAGTGCCATGGTCCCGCCCTATTGCCCCAGATAGGCGGCGCGCACCTGCGCATCGCCCATCACCTGCTGGAACGTGCCTTCCGCGATCTGCTTGCCGAAGGTCATCGCGACGGCGCGATCGACCAGCGGTTCGAGCGCACGCAGGTCGTGGCTGACGATCACGAAGGTCATGCCCTCCTTGCGCTTCTGCGCCAGCAGTTCGGAAATCTGCGCGATCTCGCCAACCGTCAGCCCGGCGAACACCTCGTCGAGCAGCATGATCTTCGGCCGCGTCGCCAGCGTGCGCGCCAGTTCCAGCTTGCGCAGATCGCCCATGGAAAGCGTGCTTGGCGTGCGCGAAAGGTCGGCCTCGCGGAAGCCGACGCTGCGCGCGATCTCCAGTTCGGCGGCCGGATCGGGACCCTGGAACAGCATGGCGCGCAGGCTGTCCGGCATCATGCCGACGCGGATGTTGCCGGCGACATCCATGTCGGCGAAGGGCCGTGGCACCTGGTAGGTGCGGGCGATGCCGCGCTGGATGCGCTTATGCGTCGCCAGCTGCGAGATTTCCTCGCCGGCGAGGCGGATCGTCCCGGAATTCTGGCGGATCTCGCCCATAACTAGTGAAAAGATCGTCGTCTTGCCGGCGCCGTTCGGGCCGATCAGCGCCAGCGACTCGCCTTGTTCGACATGGAACGTCAGCCCGTTGGTGGCGACAATCCCGCCGAAGCGTTTGAAGACCTCGTCGAGTTCAAGCAGCCTTGCCATCGGCTGCCCCCTTGCCCCTGCCGCCCATGCCCTTGCGCAGGTCCTCAATGATCCGGTGTATGCCCTTCGGCTGGTAGACATACAACACCAGCGCGATCAGCCCGTAGACCAGGTAGCGCTCGGAGCCGGGAAGCACGGGTCGCAGATACTCCAGCAGGAAGGTCATGAAGAAGGCGCCGAACATCGGCCCGATGATGGTGGAGGCCCCGCCGATCAGCGCCGAGACGATAATCGTGAACACGAAATTGATGTCGAACAGCGCGCGTGGCGCAATCGATCCGAGATAGTGGACATAGAACGCTCCGCCAATCCCGGCCGTCGCCGCGCTGACCATGAAGGCGAACAGCTTCAATTTGGTGGTGTTGAGGCCGGAGCCGGACACCGCCTCCTCGTTCATCGAGATCGCATCGAGCGCGGTGCCAAGCCGGGTACGCGACAGCAGCCACAGCGAAAACGCGATAGAAAACATCAGCAGGAAGGAAAAGTAGAAATTAGGTTGCGCGCCGGACAGCAACGTCTTGATGCCCGACATGCCGCGGGTGCCGCCGGTGAGGTCGGGGCGGATCACCTGAACCAACTGGTACATCAGCTCCATGAAGGCGAGCGTCACCAGCGCGAAATAGGTGCCCTTGATGCGCAGCGCCGGCAGGAAGAACAGCGTGCCGCCGATCATCGTCGCCAGCACCGCAAGCGGGATCGAGGCGGCGATTGGCACCCCGAAGCGGTAGCTCAGGATAGCGGTCGCATAGGCGCCGATGCCGATCAGAAACGGGTGGCCGAACGAAATGTAGCCGGTCTTGCCCGACAGGAAATCCCAGCTCATCGCGAAGATGGCGAGGAAATTGGCGAAGATGATGATACGCAGCGTGCCGTTGGAGACGAACTGCGGCAGCGCCAGCATCACGACCGCAAACAGCAGCCACAGCGCCAGTTGGCGTTTCGTGACGAGGGCGCCCATCTAGAGGTCTCCTCGCCCGAACAGGCCTTGCGGGCGCAGCACCAGCACGCCGATGATCAACAGCATGGTGAACACGCCGCGCAATTCGGCCGCGATCAGGCTCGACGTGATGATCTCCATGAAGCCGATGATGTGGGCGACGATCAGGCTGCCGACGATCGAGCCTATGCCGCCGACGATCACCACCGCGACCGCGATGATCAGCGGCGACACCCACATCGACGGGTTGAGCTGGGTGTAGGAGGCGAAGAACACGCCGGCGGTGGCGCCGAGCGCGCCGGAAATCGCCCATGTCGTCAGGTTGATGCGGTCGGTATTGATGCCGGAGATCATGGCGCCCTTGGCGTCCATCGACACGGCCTGGATCGCCCGGCCGAGATGGGTGCGTTTCACGAACAGCATCAGCCCGCCGAGAATGAACCAGCTTGCCACCATCGCGGTGAGGATGTTGTTGGTGACAGAGGCCGAACCGACGCGCCACACCCCGTCGACGATCGGCAGCAGGATCTTCGAACTCTCGTTGAACAGCAGCACGATGGCGGCCTGGATGACGACGGCGAGGATGAGGGTGGAGATCTCCACCGCCACATGGTCGCCCTTCAGGCGCTTGACCAGGAACTGATACATCGCAAGCCCGGCCAGCGCCCCGGTCGCGACCGCAATGACGAAGCCCGGAAGCTTCGGCACGCCAAGCTGCTGCACCGTGTAGAAATAGGCGTATCCGCCGAGCATCAGATAGGCGCCATAGGCGAGGTTCAGCACGCGGCCAACGCTGAAGATCAGCGTGAAGCCGACCGCGATCAACGCGTAGAGCCCGCTGAGCAGGAATCCCTGGATCAGGATCTGGATCATGGGAAGCGTTCCGGGCTCCGAGGCTTGGCCAGAAAGACACAGGACGGCCGTTGACGCGGCCGTCCTGCCCGGTTCAAGTCAGATCACTTCTTGACCCAGGACGGAACCTGGAACTCGCCGGTGGCGTATTTCGGCGGATAGACCACCTTCGCCTCGCCGTTTTCGTACCACTGGACCACGACCATCGACGGCGCGCCATCGTCATAGGGCGGCGTGATGTCGAAGCGGATGTTGTGCGGATAGGTGCGACCCGTCCGCTCCTCCTTTTCGCCCGGCTGCCAGAAGCCGTAACGCATCCACATCTGGCCGTCCTTTTCCAGCTTGATGTCCTGCTTTTCCATCGCAGGCACCCACTTGTCGACCTCGAAACCGCCGGCTTCCTCGGCTGCCGCGAAAGCTTGCTTGATGCCGAAATAGGCGTTGAACCCGTTGAAATGCGGGAATTTCGGCCGCTCGTTGCCGTACTTGGCGACATACTTGTCGGCAAAAGCCTGCGACTGGGGATCGAGCGCAAAGCCGACCGAAGGCACAGGCGAGAGCGTGGAGATGCCACCACCGGCGCCGCCGGTGTCTTCCCAGTATTCCTGCCCGAGCGCCGCGACGTTGACGCCCGTCATCGCCAGCGGCACCTGCAGTTTCACGTATTGCGAGGACACGACCTGGCTGTTGACCGAGGCGATGATGTAGATGAAATCGGCGCCGCTATCGACCGCGCGGCTGAAGATCGGCGAGAAATCGACCGTTGCCGTGTCGTAGACGATGGTGTCCACCACCTCGATGCCCGCTTCCGGGGCCAGCAACTGCGTCACCAGCCCGTTGATCGCTGCGCCGAACGCGGTGTCTTCCTGCAGGATGACGGTCTTCTTCCAGCCCATCTGGCCGGCCAGCACATCCTTGCCGAAGTCAACATAGAGCGTCGCCAGCGCCTCGTCGGTGGCGACGTTCATGAAGTACATCTTGTGGGTCTCGAAATCCTCCACCAGCTTGTCGATGATCAGGATCGACGAGGTCCAGGTGTCGAGCGTCGGGATCTTGTACTCCGTCATGCGCGGCAGCCAGCCGAGCGAAACGTCGTCGATCGAGCCGGAGATGATGAACTGCACCTTCTCGGTTTCGGCAAGGTACTCGTAGGCCTTGATGCCTTCGGTGACATCCTCGCCGTCATCGGCGGCGACCATCTCGATCTTTTTACCGCCGAGCACGCCGCCGGCCTCGTTCAACTCGTCGATGGCGATCTGCGCGCCGCGCATGGTCAAACCCCCTGCGTCGGAAGCAAACGAGCCGATGAAGCCGATCTTCACCGTCTCCTGTGCAAGCGCCGCACCGGACCAGGCCAGCGCGACACCGAGCGGCAGCACCGTCATCAGGTGCCGTTTCGTGATCTTTCGCATGTGTTCTCCTCCCTTGTGACGCCTGCGGACCGTCGTTGTGTACTGTATCCTGTATTCAGGCTAACACCCGCTCCCGGGTGCGTCAATTGCGGCGCCTGCTCAAATGGCGGGCATGGCTGCCACGATCCTGGCGAATTCTTCGCCATCGTGGATCACCGCGTCAACCTCGATTTCGATCATCATGCCCGGAGTCGTCAGTCCCCCCTCGACGCCGCTGGTGACCGGGGCGATGCCGCGGAACACCTCGCCATGGGCGCGCACGAAGGCCCCGCCGCCTGCCGCCATGTCGGTGAGAAAGGCGCGGGTGCGCACCACGTGGCGCATCGACGCGCCGACTTGCGCCAATGCGTCCTCGATGCGGCGGAAGATGAAGATCGCCTGGGCGTAGGTGTCTCCCGGCGCATGCAGCTTTCCGGACGGCTCGATCGCAGTCGTGCCGGCGACATAGACAAACGGCCCGACGCGCTTGACCCGCGCATAGGCGCCGATTTCCTCGAAGCGCCCGCCGGTCTTGATCGTCACCACGTCCATCAGGACGAACCGATCCGAGCCGCTATCGCCGCGGCCGCGCGGCGCAGCGCCTGCATTTCTTCCGGCGAAAGCGTCAGCTCCTCCACCTCCAGCACACCCGACGCGCCGAGATGGCATGGCACGCCGAGCACGACGTCGCGGATGCCGTATTCGCCCTGCAACATCACCGAGACCGGCACCGAACCGGCGCGCGCACCGCGGATGTGGTCGATCAGTTCGATCGTCGCATGCGCGGGCGCCAAAGTCGCCGAGCCGCTGCGGCGCAGCGCCACCACTTGCCCGCCACCGGTCACGGCATCCTTCACGCAGGCGTCGATCTGCGTCCTGGTCAGGTAAACATCGAGCGGCCGGCCCTTGATGCGCGCGCGACTGACGATCGGCGCCATCTCGTCGCCATGCGATCCGAGCGTGATCGCGTCGACGTCAGCCGGCGTCACGCTGGCGGCGCGCGCCAGCGCGTTGCGAAAGCGGCTGGAATCGAGCGTGCCGGCCATGCCGAGCACGCGCTCGCGCGGAAATCCTGTCGCGCGCAGCATCTCCACCGTCATCTCGTCGAGCGGGTTGGTGACGACGATGACGATGGCGTTCGGTGCATGCGCCTTGAGCGCCTCGGCCGCTGGCTGCGCGACGCGGGCGTTGACGCCGATCAGGTCGGCCCGTGTCATGCCGGGGGTGCGCGGCCGGCCCGCGGTCACCACCACCACGTCGCAGCCGGCAACGAGCGCCATGTTCACGCCGCCGCTGACCCTCGCCGCCGTTCCCGTGATGCCGCTCGCATGGTTGAGGTCGAGCGCCACCGCCTCGGCGAGGCCGGGCATGATGTCGGTCAGCACGATCTCGTCGGCCATCCCGGCATTTGCCGCCAGATGCGCGACGTTTGCGCCGACGCCCCCTGCCCCGATCAGCCCGAGGCGCTTCAGCCGGCGCGGCGCGCGCGCCTCCGCCCGGTTCGGCGCGATCCAGTGCGGCGCGCGGCGGTAGAGCGCCCGCGACATGGCGGCGCCGCCGTCCATCTGCACCGGTTGCGGCCGCTCCAGCGGCCCGTCCACCAGCCTTATGCCAAGGCGTTCGGCGGTTTCGCGCGCAAGGTCGGTGACGATGTCGCCCGACATCACCTCGAGGCGAATCCGCCCGGAACGGCGAACCGCCTCGATATGCTCCGCGCCGATCACCCGACCCGGCTTATTCATTTCTCGGCCCTGCCGTCGACGGCCTCGATCGCCTTTGTCGCCGCCTCGATAGCCGTTGCAACCGAATTCTCGGTGCCGGAGATGAACAGGCGGCCGAACCGGCCGACCGCGCGCACCTCGACGATGTCGATCTCGGCCGATTTCTCCGCCTCGTTTGCGGCAATCGAGATATAGGCTGCCGGCGCGACCTCGAGAATGCCGAGAGTCTGGCCCGGCACCAACAGGGAGCCCTTGCGCCACTTGTTCAGAAGCTGCGCCTGGTAGGGCTCGACAGAGGTGATGATCTGGGTAGAGGCGACGGCCGGCTTCACCCGGTCGCTCATCGAGGCGCCGAGTTCGGCAAGGATCGCGTCACGCGCCGCCGAGACTTCCGCGTTCGATGGCGAACGCAGGATGAAGAAGCCGAATTCGCGCTCGACGATCTGCGATGTCGCTTCGACCGCACTCGCCTTCAGCGCCTTGTCGATCAGCTTGAACACGCCGTTGCCGGGCGCCAGTTCGCCGATCAGCACGGTGTCGCCCGAGAGCGGGATCGATCCCTGCACGGTCGCGCCGTTATAAGCGGCGAATTTCGGTTGCAGATTGTCTATCTGCATCAGCGCGCGGATGGTGATGTCGGAAGCCACCGTCATTCTCCGTATTCGTCATAGATGTCGCGCCACGGGCGGTTTTCATACGCCACGCGCTTGATGTTGATCAGGTGCAGCGCGGTCACGTTGTCCGAGGTAATCGAACCGGACCATGTGCCGGTGCCAAGCATGAAACTTGGCTCCAGC
>CALMYO010000181.1 GCA_937873685.1 uncultured Paracoccaceae bacterium | reverse complement strand
CGACGGGCCCGAAGGCCGCCGCATGGAGCGCCCGGCCAGGAACGGGCGCCAGCCCGAGCGCAAAGAGTTCAAACGACAGGGAGGGCGCCCGCTAGTGAATTCAATCGCCACACCCGACCGCGGCCGCGCAATCGGCCGCGGTTCCCGTTAACGGCCGCGCATCGCTTGCTAGACTCGCGCCATGGACGGCCTTCTGGAAATCCTGCGGCAGCGCTTTGGGCACCACGGCTTTCGGCCTCACCAGCTTGATGCCTGCGCGGCCGCAGCCTCGGGCGAAGACGTGCTGCTGGTGATGCCCACGGGGGCCGGCAAATCGCTGTGCTACCAGCTTCCGGCGGCGGCGCGCGGCGGCAACGCGCTGGTGATCAGCCCGCTGATTTCGCTGATGGAGGATCAGGTCGCCAAGCTGGCCGAGCTCGGCTTTCGCGTCGCGCGCATTCACAGCGGGCGTGCGCGGGCAGACTCGCGCCAGGCGTGCATCGACTGGGTCGATGGCAAGCTCGATTTCCTGTTCATTGCCCCAGAGCGTTTGCGTGTGCCCGGCTTCATCGAATGGCTGGCCAAGCGCCGCCCCAACCTGATCGCGATTGATGAGGCCCACTGCATCAGCCAGTGGGGCCACGACTTCCGGCCCGATTACCGCCTGCTGGGCCAGCGCTTGCCGGCACTCAGGCCGGCCCCGGTGATCGCGCTTACGGCCACGGCCACGCCGCAGGTGCAGGCCGATATCGCAAGCCAGCTGGCGATGCAGGGCGGCCGCAAACTGATTCACGGCTTCCGGCGCGAGAATATTGCCGTGGAGGTGTGTGAACTGAAGCCGTCGCTGCGGGCGGCCAAGGTGCTTGAGCTACTGTCGGACCCCGCGCGGCTGCCCGCGATTGTGTACGTGCCCTCGCGCAAGGAGTGCGAAGCGCTGGCCAAATCGCTGGCGGCGCACCTGCCCTGTGAGGCCTACCACGCCGGGCTCAAAGCCGACGCGCGCGACCGCACCCAGGCCGCTTTCCAGGCCGGCGAGTTGCAGAGCCATCTCGAAGAACAAGGCGTCGCAGCCAAGGGCGCTGCCTGAGGCGCGACGGTAGCGGCGCTTTCGCGGCGCATCCGGGTTCGACATGGCGACCGTGCTCGCAGGCGACATCGACGCATTCGATCATCGTGACCTGATTGCATCGATCCCGGACGACATGCGTGCGCAGCTGACCGAGCGGCGCGACGTGCCCGGTCTGTTGCGCTTTGCCGTGCATTTCGGCGTGGTACTGGCGCTTGCAACTGCCATGGCGATCTGGCCCACAAGCTGGCCTTGGCTCGTCGTGCCGCAGGGCGTCCTGATCGTCTTTCTGTTCACCGCCCTGCACGAAACCATTCATGACACCGCATTCGCCTCGCCCTGGCTCAATCGCGCGACGGGCTGGGTCTGCGCGGCGGCAATCGCCTTGCCACCACTTTGGTTTCGCTATTTCCATCTCGCGCATCACCGCCACACCCACGATCCGCGTCACGACCCCGAACTGGCGAGCCCCAAACCGGAAAACTGGCGCGAATACCTGATCTACCTGAGCGGCTGGCGCTACTGGTCCGGCATGGCGAAGGTGGTCGCGGTCAACGCGCTTCAGCAAAACCGCGACGTTTTCGTGCCGGAGCGACGGCATGGCGACATAGCTCGCGAAGCGCGCATTCTGCTTGGCGTCTATGCTGCGCTGGCCGCTGTTTCGATCGCGGCGTCATCCGACCTGCTGCTCAAGGTGTGGATCGCGCCGGTCTTGCTCGGCCAGCCTTTTCTGCGCGCCTACCTTCTGGCCGAACACGCGCGCTGCCCGCATGTCGAGAACATGCTGTCCAACACGCGCACCACTTTCACCACAGCGTTTGTGCGCTTCATCGCCTGGAACATGCCCTACCATGCCGAGCATCACAGCTGGCCGGCCGTGCCGTTTCACCGACTTCCCGCCCTGCACGCCTTTGCGCGCGAACGGCTGCAGGTCACGGAGAACGGCTATGCGCGCTTTCATGCTGTATACGCCGCCACGCTCGGGGCGGGCAAACGGCGCAATAGCCGCTGAATGCGCTGGCCGAGCGCCGGCATTCGCGCTATGTGATCGCCGACCTTTCCCGTCCTGCCGCTTTAGACCACGGCCGGTTCCCGCACGAAACAAAGACTTGCAATGAGCAACAGCACCCAGGCTGGCGGCGCGCCCACCGGAGTCACGCCGCTCAACATTCCGCGTCCGGAATTCATCGCCATCATGGCGGGGCTTATGGCGTTGAACGCGCTGGCGATCGACATCATGCTGCCGGCCTTTCCGCAGATGACCGGGCATTTTGCCCTTGCGGACTCCAACACCGTTCAGTTCGTCTTGTTGTCCTATCTGCTCGGCTTCGGCGTGGCGCAGCCGATATACGGTCCCTTGTCGGACCGGTACGGCAGGCTTGCGCCACTCTATGCGGGACTTGCCCTTTACATCGCAGGCGCGGTTGTCGGCGCCTTCGCGCCGGACTTCAACACACTGTTGCTCGTGCGCTTCCTGCAGGGCGTCGGCGCCGCCTCCACCCGCGTGATCTCGCTTGCAGCGGTGCGCGACACCCATTCGGGCCGGGCGATGGCCTCGACCATGTCGATGGTGTTCGTGGTGTTCATGGCGATCCCGGTGTTGGCGCCGGCGCTCGGGCAGTTGATCATCCTGTTCGGCGAATGGCGCGAGATCTTCATCGCCATGGGCCTTGTAGCATTCGCGCTGATGATCTGGTGTCTGGCTCGCCTGCCCGAAACCCTGCCCCCGGAGCGCCGCCGTCCGCTCACCGCTGCCTCGGTGATCGCAGGCTTTGGGCTGGTGCTTGCCAATCGCCATGCCTTTCTCTACGGCCTTGCGATGACCTCGTTCTTCGGCGGGCTGTTCGGCTTCATCAACCTTGCGCAACCGGTGTATGTCGACGTCTACGGGCTCGGCCCGTATTTCCCGATCGCCTTCGCCGCCGTCGCGGTGCTGATGGCGGTCACCTCCTTCATCAACTCCAGGCTAGTGCTGAATTTCGGCATGCGACGCCTCGCCCACTCCGCGCTTGCCGGTTTCGCTGCCCTGTCGGCGACCATGACCGCGCTTGCCGCGCTCGACGCCCTGCCCTTCTTCGCGTTCATGGCGCTGCTTTGCTGCATGATGCCGCTATTCGGGTTCGTCGGCTCCAACCTCAACGCAATTGCGATGGAGCCGCTCGGCGCTGTGGCCGGCACCGCGTCGGCGGTGTTCGGCTTTATGCAGACGGCGGGCGGCGCGCTGATCGGCGCGGCGGTTGGTCAGAGCTTCAACGGCACGGTGCTGCCGCTGGCGGCAGGTTTCCTGCTGGCTTCAGGCGGTGCGCTGATCCTGATCCTGGTCGCGGAAAAGGGAAAGCTGTTTTCAGGCGCGCCGATCGGCAATTGAGGGCGGCATCATTCCCCTCCGTCCACCCGGCTGCGCGGTTCAAGCGATAGCGCCGCAAAATCGAAAAGCCTCGGGTCGAGCAGATGGCTCGGCCGAACATTGGCGAGCGCGCGGATCATGGTGTCCTTGCGTCCGGGCATCCGCGCCTCGATATCGGCCAGCATCGCCTTCATGGCGTTGCGCTGCAACCCGTCCTGACTGCCGCACAGGTCGCAGGGAATGATCGGAAACCGCATGCCTTCCGCAAATCGCACCAGATCGGCCTCGGCTGAGCTGGCAAGCGGGCGCAATACGAACAGGTCGCCCTCATCGTTGACCAGCTTCGGCGGCATCGACGCCAGGCGTCCGCCATGGAACAGGTTCAAGAAGAAGGTTTCGAGAATGTCCTCGCGATGGTGGCCAAGCACCAGCGCCGAACACCCCTCCTCGCGCGCCACGCGATAGAGATGGCCACGCCGCAAACGGGAGCACAGTGAGCAGTAGGTTGCGGTTTGCGGCAGTTTTTCGGTGACCACCGAATAGGTGTCCTGTCGCTCGATACGGTGCGCGATATCGTTTCGCGACAGCCAGTCCGGCAGTATATGGGCGGGAAAGCCCGGCTGGCCCTGATCGAGATTGCAGGCGAGCAGATCGACCTCCAAAAGCCCACGCCATTTCAAGTCGAGCAGAAGAGCGAGCAAACCAAAGGAATCCTTGCCGCCGGACAGGCCGACAAGCCAGCGTTCGCCGGGTTTCGCCATGGCATGGGTTTCGATCGTCTCGCGCACCTGGCGTAGCAACCGCTTGCGCAGCTTGTTGAACTCTACGCTTCCAGGCGCATTCACAAACAACGGATGGCATCCGGCGATGCCGGCTTTGGGATCGATGACGGCAAGACTGTTCATGGTGAGCATCACGCGAGGATTTCGATAATGCCGGAGCGAAGGACCCCTGCCGCCAAACTGCTCCGGTTCCACCAACAAAAGCTCTACCAGACTGGCGAGCCGTTCGCCAAGCGCGGCCAACGAAAAAGGGCCCCGCGGGGCCCCTTCCGAGTCTTGTCCGTTGCCTTTCGGTCAGCCGGTTGCCGAAGCCAGAGTCTCCACGCCCTGAGGTCCGCCGAGCAGCCAGGCCAGCACCATGATGCAAGCCACTCCGGCGACCGTCCAGCCCGTGATGCCCCAACAGGACTTCTGAACGCTGTCGTCCATATATCACCCGTATTTTCTTGTTCTGGCATGAACCGGTACCGAAAACATAATCCGAACCCAGCCCTCCAAACGGCGTGAGGGTTAGCCTGTTCCCGTTAACGCCGCAATAACAAAAAAGGCAGAGCTGTGTTGCATTTACGACGTAGCGGCTTCAAACCAAAGTCGCATGACGCAGCGTTTTCAGTGGCTTGAATAGAAGCTTAGGGAAAATGGCGCCAAAGGTCGCCACGACTTCGCCTTGAAGATGACCGAACCGTGAAGCCGGTTTTCCACCGCCTGCTGCGGCTTGGCGCATTGAATCAATCGCCGCTTCGCGCCCCGGGGAGCAGCGCATCGATGCGTCCGGTCAGGCGGTAGGCCGCAAGGCCTATCCATTCGCGCAGCGCCAGGTTGAACTCACCGAAGGCGCGAAGCGGATCGTCGCGCCCGATTGAAAAACGCTCGACGCCCTGGGTGCGGTAATCGACAGGCCAGGGTTCGACCGAAAGCCCCGCCTTGCGAAAAGCGCCGACAGCGCGCGGCATGTGGAAAGCGGAAGTGACCAACAGCCAGCGCCCGCCGGCGCGAACCGCCGGGATTTGCGCCGTGAACTGGGCATTCTCGGATGTGTTCCTCGATCGGCCCTCAACGAGGATGCGATCCGGATCGACGCCGAGGCCCGAAAGAAGCCGTGGCGCGACCAGCGCATCGCCTTCGGTGACGCCGACCAGCGAGGCGTCGCCGCCGGATAAGACGATTGCCGCATGCGGATAACGCAACGCCAGCCGAGCCGCCTCCACGAAACGATCGCCCGATTCCGCGAGTTCGTAACCGCCGCGCGCGAGCGTTACATGGCCGTTCATGCCGCCGCCAAGCACGATGACGCCCGTAATAGTTTCCGGCTCGGGCGTTGGCCTGACGAACCGGTTTTCCAGCGGCGAGAGCATCACCTGTCCGAGCGACGTGAAAGAAGATATGAAGAGAAGGATCAGCGCGCCGGAAAGGATCGCACGCATAAGCTGCATCCGACGCGTGAAGCTGAGGATGAACGTCACAGCAATCGAAAGCGTGATGACGCCAAGCGGCTGTGCCATGAGCCAGAGAATTTTCGAAGCATCGAAAAACATGCCCTGTTATCCGTTCCTCTGCCTTCCCCGCCAGGCCCCCCCGGTTTCACGGCCTGACGGCGGCGCGGAACCTCAACAAGCGCATGCGGTCTGCGCCGTCATTGCAGACCGGCGGCCACGATCCGCAAAGCCGCGCCACGTCAGGCGCGAGCCCGGTCGAAAACGGCGGGCGGCACAGCCTTCGCCCGCTTGGCGACGTTTGAAATACGTGCTCACGCGTAATGCTGCACCGGCGTTCCCGCGAGCGCCGAGACGTTGATCAGACCGCGCGTGGTGATGGACGGCGTGACGATATGGGCGCAATTGCCCATGCCCATCAGGATCGGCCCGACCTCGATACCGTTCGCCATCGTCTTGAAGCTGTTGCGGACCGCACTTGCCGTTTCGGCGGAGGGGAAAACCAGCGCGTTCGCAGCGCCTTCAAGAAGCGAATTCGGAAAGATGCGTTGGCGAAGCGATGCGTCCAGCGCCGAATCCACCTGCATTTCGCCTTCATAAACGAAGTCGCGCGGCTCGGAATCGAGTATGGCAAGCGCGGCGCGCACGCGGCGGGCGGGCGGCGTATCCATGTTGCCGAACTGCGAGGATGAGCAAAGCGCAATCTTCGGCGTCAGCCCGAATCGCCTGATGTGACGCGCGACACCGATCACCGTCTCCGCGATCTGCTCGGGTGTCGGTTCGGCGTGCACCTGCGTGTCAGCGACGAAGAGCGGGCCGGAATCCATGATGATCAGCGACAGCGCGCCGACCGGATGCAGCCCGCCCCGGCCGAGGATCTGGTTCACATAGTTCAGGTGCCATGAGTATTGCCCGAACGTGCCGCAGACCATCGAATCCGCTTCGCTGCGGCACACCATCACCGCGGCGATGACGGTCGTGTTGGTGCGCAGGACCGCGCGGGCGATGTCGGGCGTCACGCCGCGCCGTTCCATGATGCGGTGGTAGGTTTCCCAGTATTCGCGATAACGCGCATCGCTCTCGGGGTTGACGATCTCGAAAGCGGTCGTGATGTCGGCCGGCAGCCCGTAGCGGTTGCAACGCTGCTCGATCACCTCGGGGCGGCCGATCAGGATCGGCTTGTCGTCGGAATCCTCCACCAGCGCCACTGCGGCGCGCAGCACGCGTTCATCCTCGCCTTCGGCAAACACGATGCGCCGCGCCGCCCGACGCGAGGCCTCGAAAACAGGGCGCATGATCATCGAAGTGCGGAACACCGAAGCGCCCAAACGCTCCCGATAGCTTGCGATGTCCGGCACAGGCCGCGTCGCCACGCCGCTCGCCATCGCGGCTTGCGCCACCGCGCCAGCCACCACGGCGATCAGCCGGTTGTCGAACGGTTTCGGGATCAGGTAGTCCGGTCCGAACTTCAGGTCTTCCTTGCCGTACACCGCCGCCGCTTCCGCCGACGAGGTCTTGCGGGCAAGCGCGGCAATGCCTTCCACGCAGGCGATTTCCATCTCGTCGTTGATGACGGTGGCGCCGACATCGAGCGCGCCGCGAAAGATGAAAGGAAAGCACAGCACGTTGTTGACCTGGTTCGGATAGTCCGAACGCCCGGTGGCAACGATGGCGTCGGGCGCGACCGCCTTGACCTCTTCCGGCATGATTTCCGGCGTCGGGTTGGCGAGCGCCAGCACGATCGGCCTTGCCGCCATCTTCGCCACCATCTGCGGCTTCAGCACGCCGGGCCCGGAAAGGCCGAGGAACAGGTCCGCCCCCTCGATCACGTCATCGAGCGTCCTCGGCCCGCCGGGCTGGGCGTACTCCGCCTTCTGCGGCGTCATCTGCTCGGTGCGCCCTTCATGCACCAGCCCGGCAAGATCGCACAGCCAGACGTTCTGACGCTTCACGCCGAGCTTCAGCAGCATGTTGAGACAGGCTATGCCCGCCGCGCCGCCACCGGTGGAAACCACCTTGATGTCCTCGAAGTGCCGTCCAGTGAGATGCAACGCGTTCTTTGCTGCCGCGCCCACCACGATCGCCGTGCCATGCTGGTCGTCGTGGAACACCGGGATGCCCATGCGCTCGCGGCAAATCTGCTCAACGATGAAGCAATCCGGCGCCTTGATGTCCTCCAGGTTGATCGCCCCGAAGGTCGGTTCGAGAGCGATCACGTGTTCGGCAAGCTTGACAGGGTCCTTCTCGGCGATCTCGATGTCGAAGCAGTCGATGTTGGCGAATTTCTTGAACAAGACGGCCTTGCCCTCCATAACCGGCTTGGACGCCAGCGGACCGATGTCGCCGAGGCCGAGCACCGCAGTGCCGTTCGACACCACCGCGACCAGATTGCCGCGTGCGGTGTAGCGCGAGGCGTTCAGCGCGTCGTCGCGGATCGCAAGGCAGGCATGGGCGACGCCGGGGGAATAGGCGCGGGCAAGATCGCGCGGGCTTGCGAGCGGCTTGGTCGGGCGGATTTCGAGTTTTCCCGCCGGCGCGGCTTCGTGGTAGGCAAGCGCCGCTTCCTTCAGGCTGTCGCCGCCACCGGTGCTCATGCGCATTCCTCCCGCCGTCATCCCCATTCGCTTCTCACGGCATAGCCGAGCAATGCGCCCGCCGCAATTCGCGCCGCGCATGACTGGCATGCGCTCTGCGCCCGATGTTCGGGCGCGACAGGCGGATCAATGGCAGAGTAACACCATGTTTTTTCCCTGAACCGATTGCCGGCGGCATTTCCTTCGGGCATTCATCTCTGGCAAAAG
>CALMYO010000180.1 GCA_937873685.1 uncultured Paracoccaceae bacterium | reverse complement strand
GTTACACAGTGTTTCGAGACCGTGCGGCCCCGATTGTCGAACACGGGCCTTTGCTGGAGGATGTTTTGGCTGGCTGGCTGACGCGTCAGGCAAATGTGGGCCCGCCGTCGACCGGCCGGATTGTTGCGCTCGGTCGTTTGCAGTTCCCGCCGCTGCCGGCGGCGTCAGCCGGCATGACGCTGGCGCCGCCTCAGCTTGTGCGCGAAGCGGAACCCGTTGTTGCGGCGCCAGCAGATCGGCAGACAAGCGGCGAGTCGGCGCCACCGCGCGATGGACAAGAGGGCGAATCTGCTCCCGCTTTCGTCGACCGCGACGGCAGGCGCTACTACGTCATCCAAGCGGGCGACAATCCCTGGACCATCGCCCGGCGCATCTATGGGGCCGGGCGCAAATGGACCATTCTTGAACAGGCCAATCCCGGCGTTGCGGTCGACCGATTGCAGATCGGCGACGAAATCCTCGCGCCGGAAGAGTGAACGGTGCCGACCACAGCCGTGGCCGGCATTCTGCGAAACTCAGCCGCCCATCTTTTTCGGCGCGCCAGTCGCCATCTCGGTTCCCATGTAGGGAAGGCCGGCAGTTTTCCATGCGGCAAAGCCGCCTTCCATATGCGCGACCTTCCCGCCCCCAGCGGCAAGGCAGGCCTCGGCGACGCGGCGCGAACGAACGCCCGAGCCGCAGTGAAACACGATGCGCTTGCCGTCCTGCGTCGGCAGGTTCTGCGGCTTGAAGAACGACATCGGCGCGAGCAGCGCGCCGTCGACATGTTCGAACATGAACTCTTGCGGCGTGCGCACGTCGATCACCACGATCTCGTTTTTCGCATGGGCTGCCGCCACTTCCTGCGCCGTCCAGTGCTCGAGCACGCCGCCGCTCACGTCTTCGCTTTTCATGTTTTGGTTCTCCGGTTGGTATGCCGCGATATAAGGCCGCGGGTATATATATTCAACTTGCCTAATATGAATTTCCATTGACGACCCGAGAAAGCGTCTTGCTTGACATCGCCGCACCGGCGGGCAGGCTTGTCGCATGGCCACCGAATCGCCCTCCAACATTGTCGAATTCTCGGTTTCCGAAATCTCCAATGCGCTCCGCCGCACGGTGGAGGACGCCTACAGCCGCGTGCGGGTGCGCGGCGAGATTTCCGGCTATCGCGGGCCGCATTCCTCCGGCCACGCCTATTTTGCGCTGAAGGATGACAAGGCGCGCCTGGAGGCGGTGATCTGGCGCGGCGCTTTCGGGAAACTGCGTTTCCGCCCCGAGGAAGGCATGGAGGTAATCGCCACCGGCAAGCTCACCACCTATCCCGGTTCGTCGAAATACCAGATCGTCATCGACGAGTTGGAACCCGCCGGCGCCGGCGCACTGATGGCGATGCTGGAAGAGCGGCGCAAGCGCCTTGCCGCCGAAGGTCTGTTCGACGCGGCGCGCAAGCAGTTGCTGCCGTTCCTGCCGCGCGTCGTCGGCGTCGTCACCTCGCCGACGGGGGCGGTGATCCGCGACATCATCCACCGCATCTCCGACCGCTTTGCGCTGCATGTGCTGGTCTGGCCGGTGCGGGTGCAAGGCGAAACGACGGGAGCCGAGGTTTCCGCCGCGATTGCCGGCTTCAATGCGCTGGAGGAAGGCGGGCCGATCCCGCGTCCGGACGTGATCATCGTTGCGCGCGGCGGCGGCAGCCTTGAGGATCTTTGGGGCTTCAACGACGAGACGGTGGCGCGGGCGGCGGCGGCGTCCGACATCCCGCTGATCTCGGCGGTCGGCCATGAGACAGACTGGACGCTGATCGACCACGCCGCAGATGTGCGGGCGCCGACGCCGACGGCGGCTGCCGAACTTGCAGTGCCGGTGAAGGCGGAATTGCAGGCGCAGATCGCCAGTCTCGGCGCGCGGCTGGCGGGTGCGATCTCGCGCGCCGTCGAGCGCAAGCGCCAGGGCCTGCGCGGCGCAGCGCGCGGCCTTCCCTCGCCCGACCAGTTGCTGGCGCTGCCGAGGCGGCGCTTCGACGAGGCGGCGGTGCGGCTCGGCCGCGGCCTTGCGGCGACCGTCGCCGCCAAGCGGGCGCGTTTCGATGCGCGCGCAGCGCGGCTGACGCCGCACATGCTCAGGCAATCGCTGGCGCGGCGGCGTGATCGAATGACAGCCATCGCTTCGCGCATCGATGTCGCGGCAGGTCAGCGGCTGGTGCGCCGGCGCGACAGGTTGGGCGCGACGGTGTTGCGGCTGCGGCCGGCATTGCTGGAGCGGATCGTGCGGCAACGCCGCGATTCGGCGCGGCCGCTTGCTCGCGCGCTGCCGGTCGCGTTTACGCGCATCGGCGAACGGTTGGCGCAGGGTCGAACCCGTGTCGCCGACGCGAACCGACGCGCCGACCGGGCCAGCGACCAGATATTGGCGACGAACCGCGCCGATATCGAAACGCGGGCGCGGTTGCTGAAATCGCTCAGCCACGAGGCGGTGCTGGAGCGCGGCTTTGCCCTGGTGCGCGATCCTGACGGCAAGCCGCTGAAACGCGCGGCGGAGGTGTCGAGCGGAATGGCCTTGTCGCTGCAGTTTTCCGATGGCGATGTTCAGGCCGTCGCTGGCGGAGGCGGCAAGCCTAGGGCCTCGAAAGGCGGTGCCCCGAAGGCGCAATCGCAAGGCAGCCTGTTTTGAGAATTGGTACGGTTGGGTGGGTTCGAACCACCGACCTCAGGAGCCACAATCCTGCGCTCTAACCAGCTGAGCTACAACCGCATGGCCAAGTTGCGGACCGGCCGCACGCAAGGCTCACATAAATCCACCCGCCCGCCTTTGCAAGGACAAAGCGCGGAACGCGGGGCAATCGGCGAGTGCCGTGGCGAAGCATGAAAAAAGCCGGGCGCATTGCCCGGCTTTCGCGGCACGCCGCGCGCAAGGGAGGAGGAAGCGCGCGGCAATCATCCCCCGCAAAAGCGGTCAGGCGGCAGCCTTGACAGTCTCGACAACCTTCTCGACGGCCTGCTTGGCCGGAGCGGAGACCTCCTCGGCGGCCTTCTGCGACATCGCCTGCATTTCCTTGGCCTGGTCGACGGTCAGTTCGGCCTGCTTGCGGATGAAAGCCGTCTGCAACTCGATCGCCTCGGCGAAAGTCTTGGCGCCAACCAGCGATTCGAAATGCGCCAGCGAAGCGTTGACATTGGTGCGGTAGGCGTCGATCGCCTTTAGCGTCATCGACTTGGCGTTCGACTGGGCGGTCTCGAAGGTCGTTTCGATGGTCTTCTGCGCCTGCTCGGCGGCGTCCTTCATCTGCGCGTAGGCGTCCTGCGATTTGGTTACGGCCTGCTCGGCGGCGGAGCGGAACTGGTCGATGAACGGCGTAGCGTCCATGGACGGCATTGCAAAGGCGTCGGTGGTCTTCTTGGCGGTCTTGGTCATGGAAGTCATCCCTTTGAACTCGTGGCGGCGACCCGTCCGGGCCGGCTTCCCTGTACATAGGACATTTTATTGTGCAGTGCAACATTTTTTTGCGCCGCACAAAAACAGTCCTGCCATGCATTAACCACGGAGACGGGTTTGGGAGGAGATCGGGCGCTGGTAAACTTTACCAAACGGGGGCAAAAGCGCTATTAACGCGCTGTTAACCCAGCCTCGCCGGACAACTGCGGGGCGGGCGAAGGCCGGGGATCCAAGGCTTGCAGAACACAGACAGCACACTGGACTTTCTCGAATTCGCGGCGCTGGAGCCGGTGCGTCAGGCGATTGCGTCGGGCGACGCGGTGGCGGTGTTCAACGAAGGGCTTGAGCGGGTCATCCAGTCGAACCGCAGCATGGCGGCGCTTTTCGGCTTCAAGTCCGTCGAGGCTTTCCTGGAAGCCGGGCTTATCGCTTCGCCGACGGCGCGCCGGCAATTCATGCAGGCGGTTTCGGCCCTTGAGCATCACGGCGAAGCGCAGAATGTGATGGTGCGCATCGCTTCAGGCATGCGCAGCCGGTTGACGCCGGCGCATGTGGAAAAGGTGCGACTGCCCTCCGGCGAAGAGGCCGTCGCGATTGCCTGCGCCGGCGGACGATTCGGCGTTGCGCCGGCTACGATCGCAGCAGAACTTGTGGGCGAACGGGACAGCGCCGCGACCGCGGCTTTCGACGCCAGTGGCGCGACCATTGCCGCATCGAGACGTTTTGCAGCACTCGGCGTCGACGCCTCCGAGATCGCATCACTGCTGCGGTCGGTGGAGCCTGGAATGGAGGCGCGAGAGAACCGTGCGGTGGACACCGCCGCCGGCCGTTTCGCCGCCTTGGCCCTGCGGTTGCATGACGATCCCTTTCTGGCCTTGGTGACAATCGACGAGAACCGTCTGTTCGCCGGTGAAAAGGCTGAAGGAGAAGTCGATGCGAAAAGCTCCGCCGCCATGCGGGACGTTGCTGACGACACGGCGCGCGCGGCGGTGTCTGGCGATCGCGCAGCATCGCCCTTCGCCGGGCGTTTCACATCAAGGCGGCCGTCACTGCCCGGAGAAACCCGCGCTGGCGCGCCCGTAGCGCCGCGCTGGTATTTCCGGGGCCCGATCGCGGGATCTGCTGCCGTCCCGGCTGATGCCGAGGTGGCGCGCGAGAGAGAGTCACAAATCCCGGTGCAAAGCCCGGACGAAGAAACGCTGTTCGGGGGCGGAATGTCCACGGTGCCTTCGTCGGCGTCAGGGGATGAGCATTCTCTGCCCGAAGCACAAACAATGCATGAGACAGACGAACATCGCGACAGCGAGGCCGGTCACAAGGACGCGGCCTCGGGAAGCGCGACGGATCTCGCGCCGCGATGGAGCGCGAAATCGCCACCGCCGCTGCCCATGCTCAACGCCTGGGGGCTTCGTCCGAGCGAACCCGTTGAAACAGCGCGCGAAGCGGCCCTGGAGACCGAATTTGCCCAAGCGCCCGCTGGCGAAGCCAGCGGTTCATTCTCGTTCGGCGACGACAAGTCTCGCCCACCGCTGCCGCTCGTTGCCGACGACGAGAGCGAAGCCGAGATCCTTTCCGGCTACGACAATGATGACGCGGGCGGCGATGAGTCCTGGCCGGGCCTCATCGCGACCGTGCCGGAGCGGGACGAGTACGACGACCCCGGCGCGGCTCCCGATGCCTACTTAGTGGATGCCAGGGAAGACGCAGAAGATCTGGAATCGCTGCGCCGGCTCGACGGTGCGGACGCGCCGGAGCGGGAACGCAGTTTTGTGAGCGATCCGGCCCGGGCGGGGTTCGAAACCATCGGCGATCCAGCCATTGCCGCCGACAAACGCGTGCCTGAGCGGGCGACCAGTGCGGCTGAGAACGACGCGGTCGATCCTGCGCGCGAAGTCGACACGCCGACCGCCGCGGAACCTTTGGCCGCAAAGCCGGCGGCGGATACCGGCCGGCTGAGCGGGCCGGTGCGCTTCGTTTGGAAGATGGACGGCGAATTGCGATTCACCGAGGCTTCGCCGGAATTCGCCCGGGCGGTCGGCCCGAATGCCGCCGACATCATCGGGCGTACATTCCGCGACGTGGCGACCGTCTTCGGGCTCGATCCGCAAAATGAAATCCAGGCCATGCTCGATCGGCGCGACACCTGGTCGGGTCGCATCGTACTGTGGCCGGTTCAGGGCACGGATTTGCGCGTTCCCGTCGAATTGGCCGCTTTGCCGGCCTACGGGCGCGGCAGGCTGTTTGAAGGTTATCGCGGTTTCGGCATTGCGCGCATGCACGATGCCGTCGTAGACCCGGAAGAACTCGGCCTGTCATTGACACCACACCCGGCAGCAGGACCGGAAGCGGACAGCGCGATCGCGGCCAACGCCGCGGACGGCGACGACGATCGGAGCCAAGGTCAGGAAACGCCGCCAAGCGCCGGGATCGGTGATTTCGAACCGGCGCCGACTGCCTTGACTGACGTGGAGCACTCGGCGTCTGCCACGCCCGATCCGATGTCCGCGGACGATCCCTTCCGCGGAGAAACCCCGGCACTCACCGTGTCGCCGCGCCCGATGCGCCGCCTGGCCGACACGGTGATCAAGCTGGACGAGCGGCGCCCGCGCAAGGCGAATGTCGGTTCGCTGTCCGATTCCGAACGGGACGCCTTCCGGTCGATCGGCGAAAAGCTGAACCGCGACGCGCCCGAAGCCGCCAAGGGCGAAGCCGGTTCGACCATGCATGACGCTGAAACCCACAACCTTGTTGGCGAGGCCCGCTCCGCTGATTCGCCGGATCGAGACGATAGCGAACGCGAAGCGGATGATTTCGCGCCAGCCCCACACATTCCCTTCGGCGACGACCCAACCGGCGCCGAGGGCGAGACGCGGGCGATTCGAGCGGAAAGCGCATGGCTCGAAGACCAAACCGGGGCCCGCTTGCCTTCGGCCATGGCGTTCCCGATTCGCAACGGAGACGACGGGGCTTCCGGCGGCGCGAAACACGTCGCTTCCACGTTCCATGACGATGGGGATAGCAAATACCGGGATGACAACGGCGGCGACGCAGGCGAGGCCGGTTCAGCCGGCCGCGACATGGGCGCAACAACGTCGGGCCTCGATAATGGCGTCGGCGACGACGCAGACAGTCGAACACCTGAAGAGACACCGAGCCATCCGGACCCTGCGCCGCGCCCGGCGGACACGTCGATCCTTGATATCCTGCCGATCGCCGTTCTGATCCATTCCGGCGACACGTTGCACTACGCAAACCCGGAATTCCTGGCGCTTTCTGGCTATTCTTCGCTGGAAGCGTTGAACCGCGCCGGCGGCATCGATGTTCTGATTGTCGATGGCGATCAGCGCGCCGGAGATGGCCAGCCGCGCCGGCTGACAATGCGGCGCCGCAGCGGTGCAACGCTGCCTGTCGCCGCTCATCTGCGCTCGGCCCCCTGGCGCGGCGGCCATGCGTTGCTGCTCACGCTCAAGCCGGACATACAGCCCGGGCTCTCGCCGGTTTCCGGGGGGCGGGGCGCGCCAAGCCTCGACGAACGGGCGTTGAAAGCCCGTGTTGATGAACTGACGCATATCCTGGACACGGCCACCGATGGCGTTGTGCTGATCGATTCCGATTGCACGATCCGCTCGCTCAACCAGTCGGCATCGGCGCTGTTCGGTTATGACAATCGCGACGTTTCCGGAAAATCGTTCTCGATCCTGTTTGCGCAGGAAAGCCAGCGGGCAGCGATGGACTACCTGAACGGCCTGTCCGACCATGGCGTGGCGTCGGTATTGAACGAAGGGCGCGAGGTGCTGGGACGGGAAGCTGGTGGCGGCTTCATTCCGCTGTTCATGACCATCGGCGCGCTCGGAACGACCGGCGGCTTCTGCGCCGTTCTGCGCGACATCACGCACTGGAAGCAAACCGAAGACGCGCTGAACGAAGCGCGGCGCGACGCTGAGGCTGCCTCGACCCAGAAAAGCGAGTTTCTGGCGCGCATCAGCCATGAGATCCGAACGCCGCTGAACTCGATCATCGGCTTCTCCGAACTGATGATGGAAGAGCGCTTCGGCACGATCGGCAATGCGCGCTATCGCGAATACCTTTCCGATATCAACCGCTCCGGTCGTCATGTGCTCGATCTGGTGAACGACCTGCTCGATCTGTCTAAGATCGAGGCGGGACGCCAGGATCTGGAGTTTGAGTCGGTGGCGTTGAACGACGCGCTTTCTGAAGCCATCTCGATGATGCAGCCGCAGGCAAACCGGGAGCGTGTGATCATCCGCTCCAGCCTTGCCTCACGCCTGCCCCCCGTGGTCGCCGATCGCCGTTCGGTGAAGCAGATCGCCATCAACCTTCTGTCGAACGCGGTCCGGTTCACGCCGGCCGGAGGACAGGTGATCGTCGCCACTGCCTATGAGGCGACCGGCGATGTCGTCATCAGAATCCGCGACACCGGAATCGGCATGTCACAAAAGGAAATCGAACTTGCGATGAAGCCGTTTCGCCAGGTAGTCTCGGCAAGTCACCGGCGCGACGATGGCACCGGTCTCGGATTGCCGCTGACCAAGGCGCTGGTCGAGGCGAACCGCGCCGATTTCGTCATCGATTCCACGCCCGGCAAGGGCACAACAGTCGAGATCCATTTTCCTTCCACGCGCGTGCTGGCCGATTGACCTCGGCATCTCGCCGCGACAGCTTGACACCGCCGCCCGCTCGGAGAAAGGAGCCAATCATGGCGGCTCCCATTCATCCCGGCTCCGGCACAGCCAAATCAACGTTGGCGCCCAGGGTTCCCCCCCGCGTTGCGCGCTCGCGCCTTGGTGTGGCGATGGCGCTTGCGGTGGCGCTTCTGATCTCAACGCCGGTGATTGCCCTCTTCGTGCTGGCGCTCGGTGGCGACGGCGCCGATTGGCCGCATCTGGCGTCGAACGTCTTGCCGCGCGCGTTTCTCACCACAATGACGCTTATGGCGCTGGTGGCCGCGCTGACGGCCAGCATGGGGGTGATCAGCGCCTGGCTTGTGATGAGTTTCGATTTTCCCGGCCGGCGGTTCCTCAGCTGGGCCCTGGTTCTTCCGCTTGCCGTGCCCTCCTATCTTGCCGCCTACGGATATGTCGAACTGCTCGACTATACCGGCCCGGTGCAAAGTGCGATCCGCTGGGCCTTCGGCTTTTCCAGCATGCGCGACTACTGGTTTCCCGATGTGCGCAGCGTCGTTGGAGCAGCAGTCGTGCTGTCGTGCGTCCTCTACCCTTACGTCTATCTCTCCACCCGACTTGTCTTTCTGATGCAGGGACGAAGCGCCGCCGATGTGGCGCGGACCCTTGGAGCGGCTCCGTTGCGGGTACTGGCGCGCGTAACGCTGCCCATGGCGCGGCCTGCCGTGGTGGCCGGCATGTCACTTGCGCTGATGGAGACGCTGAACGACGTCGGCGCGGTTGAGTATCTCGGCGTTCAGACGCTGACGCTTTCGGTATTCTCGACCTGGCTCAACCGCGGCAGCCTGGAAGGCGCGGCGCAACTGGCCTGCGTGATGCTGTTCATCGTCATGGCATTGCTAATGACCGAACGCTGGGCGAGGAGGCGCCAGAGATTCCATGCCAATCGCACCACTGCCGCGGCGGCGCGGCCCGTGCGTGTGGGCCTGCTCGGTTGGCGGGCGATTGCGACGACGCTAGCCTGCGGCCTGCCGGTGATGTTCGGTTTCGTGCTTCCGGTGATCGCGCTTGGCGGATATGCTTGGCGTCGCCCGGAAGGATTTCTCGATCCGCGACTGGCTGATGCGTTGCTCAATACCGTAGGGATCGGCCTTGCCGCCGCTGTGGTGTCGGTGATCATCGCATTTGCGCTCGCCTGGTCGATCCGGCAGGTGTTCCAACGCCCGGTTTTCATCGCCAGCCGCATCGCGATTTCAGGCTACGCTGTGCCGGGCACCATTCTGGCGCTTGGGCTGCTATATGTCCTGTCAGGGTTCGACAACGCCGTCGATACCTTCCTGCGATCCCATGCCGGCGTTTCCTCCGGCCTGCTGCTGAGCGGCACTCCGGCTGCGATCATCATCGCATGCGTGATCCGGTTCCTTGCCGTCGCCGACGGCAATGTCGCCGCGGGTTTCGCCAAACTGTCGCCGAACCTCGACCAGGCCGCCCGAACGCTCGGGCACACCCCGGGCGCAACGCTTGGACGGATCATACTGCCACTGATGCGCCCGGCGATCCTGACGGCTGCCGCGCTGGTTTTCGTCGACACCACAAAGGAACTCTCGGCGACAATCCTGCTGCGACCCTTCGGGTTCAACACGCTTGCAACCTATGTGTACGAAAACGCCTCGCGCGCACAGGTGGAGGATGCCGTTCCCGCCGCGCTGGTGATCCTCATGGTCAGCATCGTGCCGGCGCTGCTGTTGTCGCGCGAATTGACCGACGATCGCCCGGACTGAAATCCCAAAAAAAAAACGCAGGCACTGCCTGCGTTTGAAAGAAACTGCTGAGGGGCCAACCAGTGGGCGGAGGTCACAGAAGGGCGGCTGTTGTCTCGCGTTGGTTTCACTTATCGCAAGATGAATTAACGATTCCTTTCCGGGGTACAGGGCATTCTATCCAGTTCACGGACATCCTTCGATAGAGTTAATTCCCGCGAAACTATACATTAACCTTGTCGAAGCCGAATTCCGGTGCCGCTTGCCCGTTTGCCGCGACGCCCGGCGCGCCTGATGCCGCAGGGAACCGTTCGCATCCGCCGCCATTGTGATATAGGACGATCAGCGGCGAAATGCCCGGCATACCGATATCACCTTCCTGGCAATGGCTTGATGGCGAAACCGTTCAACAAACGACTGGCGCTTCTTGTTCTTGTTCCCGCCCTCATCTTCGGCGGTCTTTGGATCGCCTTGCCCTTCGTGATCTCGAGCGATCTGGTGCGCGATGCGCTGGCGCGCGAAATCGCGGTGTGGACAGGGCACCGCGTCCAGGTCGGCTCTTCACTACAACTGCGCCTTACCCCATCATTGCGCGCCCGGCTGGACGATGTCACCGTATTGGAGAATGGCAGGGAGAACCGTACGCTCCTTTCCGTCGATACGATGGAAGCCGACATCTCGTTTTGGGCGCTGTTCGGCGGCAATCTGCGGTTTGACAATTTCCTCTTGGTCCGGCCGCGCCTGCTGGTCACACAGGATGCCGACGGCCGGGTGTCGTGGTTGACAGGTGGCGGACGGTTCCAGGAGGGGGCTGAATCGGGCCGAAGGGCCATCGCCGAAGATCCGGCCAAACCCGATCTCTCCCGGCTGACAAACACAGAGTTTGCGGCATTCCGCATTGTGGATGGTGCAATCACCCTGCAACGCCGCGCCTGGGCGATGCCGGAAAGCATCATCAGCATCGACGGCCGGCTTGTATGGTCGCATCTCAACCGGCCGCTTTCGTTTTCTGGCGAAGGCATCTGGCGCGGTGAAGCATCCAGTCTCGATCTTTCTGTTGATGCTCCGCTACTGGCGATGGCCGGCGGGGCAACCGCGTTGAATTTCAAACTCGCCTCGAAACCGCTTGCCCTCACCTTTCAGGGACAGGGGGCAATTTCCGATCAACCTTTCGCCCGCGGAAAGCTGACCCTGCAGACGGCGTCGGTTCGCCACATGCTTGCCTGGACGAGAGCCGACATCGCGCCAGGGCGTTCGATTGGCAAGTTGGCGGTCAACAGCGAGATCAACGCCGACGGCGACCGGTACCGGTTCGACAACGCCATCCTGACGCTCGACGACCATTCCGGGTCCGGTGCATTCGAGCTTTCTGTGCGGCCGGGCGGCGGAGTTGCGATTTCGGGCACGCTGGACTTCGACGCGCTCGACCTTGTTTCGTTCGGTTCCTCATTGTTGCCGCTGCCCGCATCCGGGGACGAATTGCGACGCCCGGTCGACCTCAACCATATCGCAGATATCGAACTCGATCTGCGCATGTCTGCACAAACGGCTAGCGCCGGACCCTATGCGCTTAGCGACGTTGCGGCGACAGCGCAGATCAGGAGCGGCCGCGCGGTTTTCGATCTCGCCGACTCAGGTTTCGGAGGAGGCGGCCTACAGGCGCGCTTGAAACTTGAGCGGCGCGACAATGGCATCGGCGAAATCTCGGTCACGGCTGCGGGAACCAGCATCGATATCGCAGCGGTGACGGCAATATCCGGGCTATCCGGCGTCACGCCTGTCGGGAAGACCGACTTCTCGTTAAAGGCGGCAGCGCGGCTCGGCAGTTGGCTGTCCGCTTTCGAGGAAGCGACCGGCACGATGCGACTGAATTCGTCCGGCGGGGCAATCAAGGGGATCGATCTCGGCTCATATGTTTCGCGCGGAATCGTCGGCGAGTTCCTGACGATCCGGCCCTCGCAAGGCATGCAGACCGCGATCGACCGGCTTGCCATTGAAATGACGCTCGGCAATGGCATGGTGCGGATCATGTCTGGTGAAATCGACACCCCGCTCGGGGCGCTGACACTGTCCGGCTACGTTCCCTATGTCTCGCGCAGCTTGGCGCTTTCCGCGCATTTCACACCCTCCGGGAAGAATGCCGGCGCGCCGGGCGGTTTCTTCGTCGGCGGATCATGGTCGGCGCCCATCTTGTATCCGATCCAGTCACCAGGACCGCAGTGAGACCATTTTAGCTGGTAGGCGCGGGACCATGAACGAATGGCCGCTTCGCAGCGTTGTTCGATCGATTCGAATCGTCTTGACGCCCGCGATCACGCTAGAGCTTTGTTCGAACAAGTTGGAGCAGTTTGGTGGCAGGGATTTTTCGTTTCGGCAAGGAGAACACCGCAGCGCGATATGAATATCGTGCGAGGATTTCGACGCGGCCGAAGCGGAAAAGACCACCAAGCCGGGGCAGCCAAGGCTTTATTTTCGTTTGCAAGCTGCAATCGCCTGGACTTGGTCTCGTGCGCCCTGGACATCGTCGCGAAACGCTGGCGGTGCTCGCACCGCGTCGCCTTCCGCTCCTTGCCAGACCGCACGATACCGGCGTCCAAACGATTCAATTTGATCGAACAACGTTCTAATGGTCCGGCGATCATTGCCAATCCTTTACCATTCGCGCCGAAAATGGCGGTGGGGAAGGGTGAACCGTGCTGCAGTTCGTGTCCATGCTTATCAAGATACTGCTCGCTTCGCTGCTGGTCGGCGCGGCGCTGTCGGCGCTCGACATGGACGCGGCGCAGATCCTGCAGCGCATCGGCCTGACGCCGGACGAGATCGTTGCAGCCATTCGTCGCGGTGTCGCCTGGGCGACGCCGAACATCATCCTCGGCTCGTTCGTGATCGTGCCGTTGTGGTGCCTCGCCTACATCCTGCGTCCGCCACGCGGCTGACCCGGCCAAAGCTGCCAGCGCGAAGGCTCAGCCCTGTTTTTCGAGACGCGCCTCGGCAACCAGCCGGCGCTTGTTGACCAGCGTGGCGATGATGACCCCGGTGGTGACGAAGGCAATCAGCAAGGTGCACACCGCGTTGATTTCCGGCGTCACGCCAAGACGGACCTGGCTGTAGATCTTCATCGGCAAAGTCGTTGCGCCGGGACCGGACGTGAAGGACGCAATCACCAGATCGTCCAGCGACAGGGTGAAGGCCAGCATCCAGCCGGAGATCACCGCCGGCAGGATCACCGGCAATGTGACGGCGAAAAATGTCTTGACCGGAGGGCAGCCGAGATCCTGCGCCGCCTCTTCAAGCGACATGTCGAAGGACAGCAGGCGCGACTGCACCACCACCGCGACGAAGCACATGGTGAAGGTGATGTGCGCCAGTGTGACCGTGAGAAAGCCGCGGTCGAGGTTGAGCGCCACGAACAGCAGCAGCAACGAGAGGCCGGTAATGACCTCCGGCATGACCAGCGGCGCATAGACCATGCCTGTGAACAACAGCCGTCCGCGAAAGCGGGTGTGGCGCACCAGCACGATGGCGGCAAGCGTTCCGAGCACAGTGGCGACGGTGGCCGACACCAGCGCCACCCGCAGCGTCACATAGGCGGCGTTGAGCAGCGCCTCGTTTCGGAACAATTCGCCGTACCATTTGGTCGAAAAACCGCCCCACACAGTGACCAGTTTCGACTCGTTGAAGGAATAGACGATCAGCAGCAGGATCGGCAGATAAAGAAAAGCGAAGCCGAAAACGACCGAGGTGACATTGAACCAGGACCAGGGCTTGTTCATCGTCCCGACTCCTGCGCACGGGCCTGCATCTGCTGGAAGAAGACGATCGGCACGACGAGGATCAGCAACAGGATCGTCGCCACGGCGGAAGCCACCGGCCAGTCGCGGTTGTTGAAGAACTCGTTGGCGAGCGTCTTGCCGATCATCAGCGTGCGCGCGCCGCCCAGCAGATCGGGAATGACGAATTCGCCGACCGCCGGGATGAACACCAGCATGCAGCCGGCGAGAATGCCCGGTACCGCCAGCGGCACCGTGATCTTCCAGAACGCGCCGGTTGCGGTGCAGCCGAGATCCTCGGCCGCCTCGATCAGCGTGTAGTCCATCTTCTCCAGCGTCGAGTACAGCGGCAGCACCATGAATGGCAGGTACGAGTAGACAATACCGATCAGCACTGCCGTGTTGGTGTTGAGAATGGTCAGCGGCTCGGAAATGACGCCGATCCACAGCAGGAACTGGTTCAGCAGTCCCTCCGGCTTGAGAATGCCGATCCAGGCGTAGACGCGGATCAAGAACGACGTCCAGAACGGCAGGATCACCAACATCAGCAGGATCGGACGCCAGTTCTCCGGCGCCCGCGCCATGCCATAGGCCATCGGGAAACCGATCAGCAGCGCCAACGCGGTCGAGGCTGCGGCAATCGTCACGCTGGAGAGATAGGCGTTGCGGTAAAGCGCGTCCTCGGTCAGCCAGATATAGTTTTCGAAACTGAATTCCTTCGCCTTCTCAAACAGCCCGGAGATGCCAGCCGAGAGATCGAAGGTTGGCACATAGGGCGGCATCGCGGTCGCCGGCGCGGAAAGCGAGATCTTGAAGACGATGAAGAACGGAACGAGGAAGAACAGCATCAGCCACAGAAAGGGGATGATGATGACGAGACGGCGGGCAATCGCTTGCATGGTGCGTCTCTCCCTCACTGAGTCAGTATGACGCCGGCATCCGGCGCAAACGACACCCATACCCGGTCGCCCCAGGTCAGCGGTTCCTCCGAGACGCGTGACGCGTTGAGTTGGGCGGCACGCAGGATTTTCCCGCTGTCAAGCTTGACGTTGTATACGGTCATGTCGCCGAGATAGGCGATATCCCAGACTTCGCCGTCGATGCTGTTGACGTTGGCGACCGAAGGCTTGGTTGCCGAAACGCGCATCTTTTCTGGTCGCACCGCATACCAGACGGTAGCGCCTTTCGCGGCGCCGTTGGTCACATCCGCCATCACCGTTAGCCCGTCCTTCGAGGCGATTTCGGCGCCCTCCCCATTCAGCTGCGCGACCTCGCCCTCCAGCAAATTGATGGCGCCGACGAAATCGGCGATGTAACGCGAATTCGGCGCCTCGTAGATTTCAGGCGGCGTGGCGACCTGAATCACCTTGCCGTGGTTCATCACGGCAATGCGGTCAGCCATCGTCATAGCCTCTTCCTGGTCGTGCGTGACGATGACGAAAGTCAGTCCGAGTTCCTGCTGCAGGTCTGTCAATTCGAACTGCGTTTCCTCGCGCAGCTTCTTGTCGAGCGCGCCGAGCGGCTCGTCGAGCAGCAGCACCTTGGGTTGCTTGGCGAGCGAGCGGGCGAGCGCCACGCGCTGCCGTTGGCCGCCCGACATCTGGTGCGGTTTGCGCTTCACGAAGGGTTCGAGCTTCACCAGCTTGACCATCTGGTTGACGCGATCGTCGATGGCGCTTTTCGCCATGCCTTCCTGCTTGAGGCCGAATGCGATGTTGTCCCACACATTCATGTGCGGAAACAGCGCGTAGGACTGGAACATCATGTTGACCGGACGCCGGTAGGGCGGAATTCCGGCCATCGATTGTCCGTCGATGCTGATCTCGCCGGACGTCGGCTGCTCGAAGCCCGCCAGCATGCGCAACAATGTTGACTTGCCGCAACCCGAAGGTCCGAGAAGCGCGAAGAACTCACGCGGGAAAACGTTCAGCGTCAGGTCATCGACGGCGACGAAAGCGCCGAATTTTTTCGTGACGTTCTTGAAACAGATGTAGGGAATGGCCGCCGGATCGTTCCATGGCGCAAACGAACGCCTTATGCTGCCCAACGATTTCATGCACGTCCCCCATTCCTGTGTCGGTGTACTGGTCCCACAAACGAGAAACCCGGCGCGGATGCGCCGGGTTTCCCCTGTCTTCACTGGCCGGTGACGACCTTTGTCCAAAGCCGGGTCAGCAGACGCTGCGTGCGCTGGTCCTTCGGCGAGGTGGTGTAGAGGCGATTGACCGTCTCTTCGTCAGGATAAATCGCGGTATCGCCGATCACATCCTCGTTCAGCTGCGGCTTGGAGGCGCTGTTGCCGTTGGCGTAGTAGACATAGTTCGACGCCTTGGCGATCACGTCCGGGCGCATCATGTAGTTGAGGAACTCGTGCGCCTCGGCGACGTTCTTCGCATCGGCGGGTATCGCGAAGGAGTCGAACCACATGAGCGCGCCTTCCTTCGGGATCGCGTATTCCACCTTCACGCCCTGGTTGGCCTCGGCGGCGCGGTCACGCGCCTGCAGCACGTCGCCCGACCAGCCGAGCGCCACGCAGATGTCGCCGTTGGCGAGCGCGTTGATGTATTCCGACGAGTGGAACTTGCGGATGGACGGGCGCACCGAGAGCAGCAGTTCCTCCGCCTTCGCCAGGTCGTCGGGGCTGTTGGAATCGGGATCGAGGCCGAGATAGTTCAACGCCGCCGGCACCACCTCGTCAGCCGTATCCAGCATGTAGATGCCGCAATCGGCGAGCTTGGCGGCGATCTCCGGCTTGAACAGCATGTCCCAGGTGTTGACCTTGTAGTCCGCGCCGAGGCGCTCGGCCACCTTGTCGACATTGTAGCCAATGCCTGTGGTGCCCCACATGTAGTTGACGCCGTGCTCGTTGCCCGGATCGTACTTCTGCAGCCGCTCCATGATCGCCGGATCCATGTTGGCGATGTTGGGCAGCTTCGACTTGTCGATTTTCTGGAACACGCCGGCGGTGATCTGGCGGGCGAGGAAAGTGCCGGTCGGCACAACGATGTCGTAGCCGGTGGAACCGGCCAGCAGCTTGGTTTCGAGAATCTCGTTGGAATCAAACACGTCGTAGACGATCTTGATGCCAGTCTCCTTGGTGAAATCGGCAAGGATCGTGTCGTCGATATAGTCCGACCAGTTGTAGACGTTTACGACGCGGTCCTGGGCGAGAGCGGCCTCGGACATGGCGAGCGCGGCAACCGCGCTCAAAAGGAGTGTAGTCTTTTTCATGATATGGCCCCTGGTTTCGTTTTCGGGTCATTCGTTTTGGCTTGTTCCGGCAATGCGTCTGCGCCACCGGCCACCGATGACAGCCTATGTGCGAAACATCGTCGCGGCAAGCGTCGAGTTGACGTGCGCGCCACAGCCAGTTCAAGTCTGTTTTGCCTGAAGCCGCCACTGGCGCGCGATGTGGAAAAGCAGCGCGACCAGGATGACCGTACCGCCGATCACCGTACGTTGCGACGGGGTCTCGCCGTGCACAAGCCAGACCCAGACCGGGCCAAGCACGGTCTCCAGTGTGCCGATCAGCGCGGCGAGCGCCGAGGGGATCATGCGCGCACCGGTCACGAACAGCGCCATCCCGAGACCGAGATTGAGCGCGCCGAAAACGAAGAACAAGCCGAAATCGGTTGCCGAAGCGGACAATCCGGCCGCCTGCGTGGCGGCAAAGGCGGCCGAGATCACGGTCCCCGTACACACCGCCGGCGTCATGCGCACATGGGCATAGCGGCGCGTGATCAGGGTGGCGCCGGCAAAGGCGAACGCAATCAGCAGCGCCAGCCCGTCGCCGACGGGGGAAACGGCGCCGGTCAGCGAATCGGAGACCATGATCGCAACGCCGGCGATCACCGCCGCGATCGCGCCCCAGGTCGCCGCGCTCACCCGCTCGCCGAACAGGGCCCAGGCAAACAGCGCCGCAATCAGCGGCACGCCCGCCTGCATCAAAAGAATGTTGGCGACAGTGGTGTGGGAAAGCGCGACGATGAAGGATGTCGACGCGGTCGCAAAGCACAGCGCAACGCCGAGGCCCGGCAAGCCCATGGCGGAAAACAGCCGCACAGTGCCGCGCCCGCCATCGCGCAGCAGCATGAAGCCGAGCAGGAAAACCGCGGCAAACGACGCCCGCCAGAACACGATTGTCCAGCTGTCCGGCGTCTCGATGAAGCGGGCGATCGCGCCGCCGAAGCTCCATGCGAGCGCCGACGCTGCCACCAGCAGCGCGCCGAGCCGCTCATGTCCCGGCGATGCCGCTCCGGATGGCGGCGGCAAGGGCGTGGCGGCTGGGCGATCGAAAGACGCGGCGGACGAGGACATGGACCTACAATGCCGCAACCGAAGATTCTTGCCGCAAGGGATGCGACGCTTTGCTGTCAGGCGAGCGGCATGGGTGCTCCCGAACGAGAGCAACAAGGCTATAACAGGTCGGCACTCGCGCCGCCAACTCGAGTTACCCGAACTCCTAGGCGCTCAACCTCGTCAACATCTCGTCGATCCGGAGAGGCTTCGTCACCGGCGGTTCGGCGCGGGCGAGGCAACCGGCGCGTTCGCACAACCGGCAGGCCGGACCGACCGGGGTGGCCGGAACCTTGCCGGCCTTGCCGGACGCTGCGACCGGTTGCGCGGCAGTGCTGACGCCGGTGAGCGCATCGCCATAGACCACCTCGTGGCGAAAGCCGATATCACAGACGACCTTCAGCGCGGTGCGGTGCGGGCATTCGTGAAACGCGCCTTGCCGGTCGTGCGTCAGGGGGCGAGGCAAAGTTCCTCGAGCGTTGGCCAGTCGTCGGCCGGGATGACGTGAGCGGGCAGGTCCACGTCGCGCGTCCAGCCATACAGGCACAGGAACGGCGCCGAACCGACCTTCGTTGCGTGCGGCTGGCTGGACGGGTTCCAAACAGGTTCGTGCGCGCCCTTCACGACCAGCGGCGCACCGGAAGCGAAGCGCCAGCCATGCGGACCGGTCAGCGGGGCGTAGAGTTCCGGCGCGGGGTGCCAGTGATCGCGGTACAGCACGTGCGGGGCGATCAGGAACAGGCCGAGATCGAAGTCGCGCGCCGGCACGGCCGCGCCGTCGCCGATGATCCGCGCATAGGCATGGCCCGCGGCGAAATCCGCACCGATGGCGGCAGGCGGATAGAGATCGTAGGCCCGCCACTCAAGCGCGGCCGCCGCCGCGGCAATGGCGAATGCGAGCGCCGGCCGGTCCCGGCCGAGGCGCGCCAGCGCTTCGGGGAGAAATGCTGACACCACCGGGTGAGTCGTCGTCGCGTCCGCAGTTGTCGCGGGCCCCGCGCGCCACGCGGCGATGCCCGCCCGCACCTCGGCAACGCCGGGGCCCGGAAGCGTCGCAAGATAGCGGTCCGCCTCGTCGATCAGGGTGCGCACGGCGTCGCCGGCATCGGCCGGACAGTTGTCAGGCATCATGGGCGGCGCCGGGACTGGAATGGCGGCATGTTCAGGCGACTCCTTTTGCGCAAGGGGCTGACAAGAAAGGGCGGCATACATTGAGGAGCGCAGGTCACACGTTCGGCGCTTTCCCGCTGTCAAATGCGCGACGGCGAAAGCGCCAACGCCGTCATGGCCGGATGACACCGGGCCAGTCCCTCACCCGAAATCCCAGGCGCTCAAACCCGTCACCATCTCGTCCAGTCCGAGCGGTTTTGTCACCGGCGGTTCGGCGCGGGCCCGGCAACCGCCGCGGTCGCACAGCCCGCCAGCGGGGCCGGCCCGGGGGGCCGGGACCCTCCCCGCCCCCAAACCCGCCGCAGCGCATCGGCCCCCTCGCAATAGGTGCTCGGCCATCGAGATCGGCGCATGCTACGCTGCGCCGCGACCAGCCACAACCGAGGCGGCGATGCAGCCCCTGGAGCGCGTGCTCGAGACCGTTCTCTACGTCGACGACCTCGCCGCCGCCGAGGCGTTCTATGCCGGCACGCTCGGCCTCGTCGTCGACGCCCGCAAGCCCGACGTGTTCGTGTTCTTCCGGCTGGACGGCGCGATGCTGCTGTTGTTCAGGGCCGAGGCCACGAGGGTGCAGGGCGA
>CALMYO010000179.1 GCA_937873685.1 uncultured Paracoccaceae bacterium | reverse complement strand
TTGGTGCGTAATGCGGACTGTCGAGAAAGTGGACCTTTGCGCCGAACAGGCGCTTGTGCTGGCACAGGCGGCCTTGGCGATGGCCCGCCAACAAGGTTGGGAGATCGCGGTCAGCGTCTGCGATTCGCGCGGCGTGCCGCTGGTGCTGCTGCGCACCGACCGCGTGATCGACCCGGCAATCGGCTTTGCCATCGACAAGGCCTATACCGCGGCGCAACTGCGGCGGCCAACCGCGGCGTTTGCCGAACGCGCCCTGTCGCGCCCGCCGCTGGCGCTCGGTCTTGCCAACCGCGACCGCCTGCTGGTGTTTCCCGGCGGCCTGCCGGTGATGCTGGACGGCGCCTGTATCGGCGGCATCGGCGTGTCTGGCGCAACCGACGAGGACGACGTGCAATGCGCCAGGGCTGCGCTGGCGCAACACGGATTTGAAACGCCCTGATCAGCCCGCGGCAACAAGACGCATGATCGTATCGAGGTTGAAGGCCAGCCGCTCGTCCAGCGCCTCGGGCGACATCAGGTCGCGCTCATAAACGATTGCGCCCGTGTAGCGGTTGGTCAGGTAGTAATAGCCAATCGCCGCGATCGTGATGTTGAGCTGCACCGGATCGATGCCCGGTCGGAATTCGCCGCAGGCCGCGCCACGCTTGAGGATGCCGTCGACCATGCCGATGAACTTGCGGCTGACGATGTGGATGATTTCCGATTTCCTGAGGTGGCGCGCCTTGTGCAGGTTCTCGCTGTTGACCAGCGTCAGGAATTCGGGATTCTTCAGGTAGTAGTTCCAGGTGAACACGACCAGCACCTCCAGCGCCTCGCGCGGGGGCAGGTGGTCGAGGTCGAGCTTCTGCTCGGCGGTGCGGATGTCGAGATAGGCTTCTTCCAGCACGCGGCGGAACAATTCCTCCTTGCTGTTGAAGTAGTGGTAGATCATCCGCTTGTTGGCCTTGGCGCGCTCCGCGATCACGTCGACGCGCGCACCGCCCAACCCGCTGCGGGCAAACTCCTTCTTTGCAGCGGCAAGTATGCGTTTTTGCGTGGCCTCTGCATCGCGGATGCGCGGTTTGCCCTTGTCCGGCGGCGCCATGTAGGTGTCCCGTTCCCTTCCGGTTCAACCATTCCATAGGCGAGTTTCATCGCGAATTGAAGCGCTACGCGGGTTTTCAACCGTTGTCGCGACGCTGCGCAACGCGGCGTGCTCCGGCGGGCTTTCGGAATTGACAGCACGCATGCAAACAAGTAACCAGTTAGTGCAGAAGCGGCGCGCCGGAACAAAGCCCGGCGTTGGATGAACCGGCCGCTTCGCGGCGATCAGGGAGTGAGACATGAGCGATTTCTTCAAGGGTGGCGCCATGCGCCGCCGCACGTTCCTCAAGGGCGCGGCCGGCCTTGCAGCGGCCGGCGCAGCAGGCATGACGTTCCCGGGCCTCGCGCGGGCGCAGACCGAAGGCTGGACGCTGGCGAACTCGCTGCGTTCGGTCGCCAACCCCTATCATGCGACCTTCGCCAAGGGCGGCGAGGATTTCGCGAAGTCGGTCGGGCTGCCCTACGAGGTGCTCGTCACCGAAGGCAATTCGGAGAAGGGCATCGCCGACATCAAGGCGCTGCTGCAGCGCACCGGCGGCAAGCTGATCCTCAATGTCGACCCCAACGATTCGCCCGATGCGCGCGTGATCGTGGAAGAGGTGAAGAAGGCCGGTGGCTATGTCGTCACCCAGTGGAACAAGCCCGACGACCTGCACCCCTGGGATTTCGATCCGAACTACGTCGCCCACATGTCGTTCGACGGCGTGCCGACAGCCGAGGCCATCGCCAATGCGCTGTTCTCGGCGTTTGGCGGCGAGGGCGGCATCGTGGCGCTCGGCGGCATCCTGTCCAACGTGCCGGCGATCGAGCGCAAGCTCGGCCTCGACAACGCGATTGCCAAGACCGGCGGCAAGGTGACGCTGCTCGACTTCCAGCCGGCAGACTGGAACGAGCAGAAGGCCTTCGATATCATGCAGGCGTGGCTCACCCGCTTCGGCGACCAGGTGAAGGGCGTGTTCGCCGCCAATGACGGCATGGGCATGGGTGCGCTGGAAGCGCTGCGCCAGAACGGGCTTGCCGGTCAGGTGCCAGTCGTCGGCATCGACGGCATCGATGCGGCGCTGGCGGCGGTGGAAGCCGGCGAATTCGCGGGCACGGTCGCCTGGGATCCGACCTGGACCGGCTCGATGGGCCTCGCCATCCCGCTCGCCCATGTCGCCGGCAAGATCGACATCGCCAAGGAGCCGAAGGAACATCGCGAGTTCTACGGCACCGGCATCATCGTCACCAAGGACAACATCGCCGAGTACAAGGCCAACCCGCCGAAGGTCGACTACAACGACCTGTGGGGCAAGGCGACCGGCCAGATCCAGTATCGCGGCTGAAAATGTGCTAGAGCAGTGCCGGTCGTCCCCGTGACGGCCGGCATTTCTGTCCCGGGAGGAGGGGCGTCGTGACGGCGGGAAGCGCAAGGACAAGTGCGTCTGCGGAACGTCTGCGCCAATGGGCGCCGCTGCTCGTGCTTGCCGGGCTCTGCGTGCTGATCGGCTTTTTCAACACCAACTTTTATTCCTTTGGAAATCTGGTTCGGCTGCTGAATTCCGCCGCCATTCCGATCGTGCTGTGCATGGGCGCGACCTTCATCATCCTGATGGGGTCGATCGACCTGTCGGTGGAGGGTGTCGTGGCCCTCTGCGCGGTGATCGCGAGCCTGCTTGTCGCCAATGATGTCAATCAGGTCGCCATTGGTCTGGCCGCCGTGCCGGTGGCACTGGCGCTTGGCGGCGCCATGGGCTTCGCCAACGGCTGGCTGCACATCAAACTTAAGACGCCCTCCTTCATGACGACGCTCGGCATGGGATTCGTCGGGCTCGGCATCGCCACCGCCATTCTCGCCGGGCTGACGGTTCGCATTTCCGACCAGACCTTCCGCTACCTGTCGCTTGGCCGCGTCTTCGGCATTCCGATGGCGGTGTGGATCGCGCTGGCAAGCTTTATCGTCGCTTACGTTATCCAGGAGCGCACCCGTTTCGGCCGCTGGATCTATGCCATCGGCACCGACGAGGTGACCGCCCGCCAGGCCGGCATACCGATCGAACGCACGCGCATTCTCGCCTTCACGCTGGCCGGCGTGTTCGCCGGCATGGCGGGGGTACTGGCGGCGGCGCAATTCGGCCAGGGCTGCGCACTGATCGCCAACGGCCGCCTGTTCACGACGGTCGCCGCCATCGTCGTCGGCGGCACGGCGCTTTCCGGCGGCGTCGGCTCTGTCGTCAATTCGGTGATCGGCGTGCTGATTGTTGTCGTGCTGGCGAACGGCATGGTGTTGATGGGCATCCAGCCCTACGTGCAGCAAGGTGTCCAGGGGCTGCTGATCATCGCCGCGGTGGCGCTGGCGCTCGACCGATCACGACTGGCGGTGGTGAAATGACCGCCCCTGTCCTGGAGGTTCGTGCGATTTCGAAGTCCTTTCCGGGCGTCAAGGCGCTGGACAACGTGTCATTCGAGATCCGCAAGGGCGAGGTGGTCGGGCTGATCGGCGAGAACGGCGCCGGCAAGTCGACGCTGCTGAAGATCCTCAACGGCGTCTACCAGGCCGATGAGGGCGCGATCCTTATTGACGGCCAGCAGGTCACCGTGGACTCGCCGCGCCACGCCTTCGATTCCGGCATCGCCATGGTGTTCCAGGAACAGTCGGTGCTGAACACGCTGACGGTGGCGGAAAACATCTTCCTCGGGCGCGAGCAGGAATTCGTGCGCTTCGGGCTGATCTCGCGGCGCGCCATGAACGCGGCGGCGCGCAAGGAACTGGCGAAGGTGCATCTCGACACCGACCCGGCGACGCCCTGCGCGCGGCTCACCTTCGCCCAGCGACAGATGGTCGAGATTGCCAAGGCATTGTCGCTCGACACGCGCATCGACAAGCACATCACCATCCTGCTCGATGAGCCGACCTCGGTGCTGGAAAGCCGGGAGGTCGACCTGCTTTTCTCGATCGTGCGCGATCTGCGCGACCGCGCCTCGGTGGTGTTCATCTCGCACCGGCTGGAAGAGGTGCTGGAGCTTTGCGACCGCATCTACGTGATGCGTGACGGCAAAATCGTCGCCGAAACCCCGGCGAAAGGAACCACGGTAAAGGAACTTCATACCCACATGGTGGGACGCCAGCTGCACCATGAGTACTACCGCGAATCGCGCCAGGCGAAGCCCGGCGACACGGTGGTGCTGGAAGCCAAGGGCCTGGCGCGACACGGCGCATTTTCCGACGTGTCGTTCGCGCTGCGCAAGGGCGAGGTGCTGGGCGTCGCCGGCGTTATCGGCTCGGGGCGCGAGGATCTGGCCCGCTGCCTTGCCGGCCATCTGTCGCCCGATGCGGGGACCTTGAGCCTCAAGGGCAAGCCGGTACGCCTGCGCGGACCGGGCGACGCTGTCTCGAACGGCATCGGCCTGGTGCCTGCCGAACGCAAGGTGGAGGGGCTTGTCGGGCCATTCTCGGTTTCCGAGAACATGACGCTGCCGGCGTTGTCGCGCTTTGCGCCGTCCGGCGTGATCCGCTTTGCCGAGGAAAACGAGACCGCACGCGGCTGGATCAAGCGGCTGAACATCAAGACGCCCTCTACCGAGACCATGGTGGGCAGCCTGTCCGGCGGCAACCAGCAAAAGGTGGTGCTGGCGAAGTGGCGCGTCGCCGGAGTCGACGTGCTGATCCTCGACCATCCGACGCGCGGCATCGATGTCGGGGCCAAGGAGGACGTCTACGAGTTGATCCGCGACATGACCGCCGACGGGCTGGCGATCGTGCTGCTCGGCGATACGCTGGACGAGGTGATCGGCGTATCGAGCCGCATCCTGGTGATGCGCGACGGCAAGGTGCAGGCGCAGTTCGACGCGCCCGCCGCCGCCAAGCCGACGCAGGTCGAAATCGTCGGGCACATGGTGTGAGCCGATGAATCGCTTCGATCTGCAAACATGGCTTCCCGCAATCGTGCTCGGCGTGCTTGTCGCCGCGATCAGCGTCTATGACCGGGGCTTCCTTGCGCCGTCCAACCTGATCACGATCACCGGCGACACGATGACCCTGTTCCTGATGGCGTCGGGCCTGACCTTCGTCATCATGCTGGGGTCCATCGACCTTTCCGTGCAGGCGATCGCCTCGATGGCCAGCTGCATCATGGCCGTCTACATCTCGCGCTACGGCATCGTGGCGGTGCCGTTCGCGCTGCTTGGCGGGGCGCTGGCGGGGGCGTTCTCGGCGATCGTCTCGACACGCATGCGCATCCCGACCTTCATTTCCACGCTCGCCGTCAGCGGCGTGGTGCTGTCCTTCGGCTACTGGTTTTCCGACACCCGTTCGGTCAACATCCCGGCCGCCGACCGCGACATGTGGCTGTTCTGGATCACCGGCTCCTTTGCCGGGATTCCGGGCGAGATCTGGGTCGGGTTGGTCGCGCTGCTCGTCCTTTCGGCCTTGCTGCAACTCTCGCCGTTCGGCCGGCTGGTGCGCGGCGTCGGCGCGCAGGAGCAGGCTGTCGTGGCGTCGGGCATCAATGTCGACCGCGTCAAGTTCTTCGCCTACGTGCTGTCCGGCTTCATGGCGGCGCTGGCCGGCGTGGTGATGGGGGCGCGGCTCGGCTCCGGCTCGCCGACGCTTGCCAACGAGTTCCTGCTGCCGGCGATCGCCGCCGTGGTGGTGGGCGGCACCGCGATCACCGGCGGCGTCGGTTCGGTGTGGCGCACCTTCATCGGCGCGCTGATCATCCAGGTGGTGCGCATCGGCATGACGTTCGTCGGCATCTCGGTGTTCGCCCAGCAGATCGTCTTCGGCGCGCTCCTCGTCGCCGCCGTGGCTATCACCATGGACCGCTCGAAGGTGCTGGTGGTGAAGTGAGGCGTCGGCGGTGCGCGCTGTTTTCCGCCGCGCGGGTGCAGTGTAAAGGCGCGACGAGTGGAAACATGCACGGGTGCGGCAATGGCGAAGGGCTATGATTATGTGATTGTCGGCGGCGGCTCGGCCGGCTGCGTGCTGGCGGCGCGGCTCACCGAAAACCCGGATGTGCGGGTGTTGCTGATCGAGGCCGGCGGCAAGGACGACCATCCCTACATCCACATGCCGGTCGGCTTCGCCAAGATGACCACCGGCCCGTTCACCTGGGGCTTCACCACCACGCCGCAGAAGCACGCCAACAACCGCGAAATCCCCTACGCGCAAGCCCGCGTGATCGGCGGCGGCAGTTCGATCAACGCCGAGGTGTTCACCCGCGGCCACCCCGCCGATTACGACCGCTGGGCGAGGGAGGAGGGCGCCGAAGGCTGGAGCTTTGCCGAGATCCGCAAGTACTTCCTGCGCGCCGAGGGCAACGCCGTGCTGTCGGGCGAATGGCATGGCGCAGACGGCCCGCTCGGCGTCTCCAACACTCCCGATCCGCAGAAGACCGCGCTTGCCTTCGTGCGCGCCTGCCAGGAATACGGCATGCCGCACAATGCCGATTTCAACGGCCCTTCGCAGGAAGGCGCCGGCATCTACCAGACGACGACCCGCAACAAGCGCCGCTGCTCGGCCGCTGTCGGCTATCTCAAGCCGGCGCTGTCGCGGCCGAACCTCACCATCGAGCTGGGCTGCCTCGTCAACCGCATCGTCTTTGCCGGCAACCGGGCGACGGGCGTCGAATATGCGCGCGGCGGCCAGATGCAGTTGGCCGAAGCCACAAGCGAGGTGATCCTCACCGCCGGCGCCATCGGCTCGCCGAAGATGCTGATGCTGTCCGGCGTCGGGCCGGCCGCGCAGCTGAAGCAGCATGGCATCGCGGTGGTGCACGACCTGCCGGGCGTCGGCGAGAACCTGAACGACCATTTCGGCATCGATATCGTTGCCGAGTTGAACAACCACGACAGCCTCGACAAGTACAAAAAGCTGCACTGGATGGCCTGGGCCGGCATCCAGTACTACCTGTTCGGCTCCGGTCCGGTGACCTCCAACGTCGTGGAGGGCGGCGCCTTCTGGTATGCCGACAAGAATGCGCCGATCCCCGACCTGCAGTTCCATTTCCTCGCCGGCGCGGGCGCGGAAGCGGGCGTACCCAGCGTGCCGCAGGGATCGTCGGGCATCACGCTCAATTCCTACACGGTGCGGCCGAAGGCGCGCGGCACGGTAAGGCTGCGCTCGGCCAACCCGGCCGACGCGCCGCTGATCGACCCGAATTTCCTCGGCCATCCCGACGACCTGAAGACCTCCGTGGAGGGGGTGAAGATCAGCCGCGAGATCTTCAACCAGCCGAGCCTGCAAAAGCTCATCCGCGCCGTGCATTTCCCGGCCGCGAGCGTGAAGACGCAGACCGATTTCGAGGATTACGCACGCCAGTACGGCCGCACCTCCTACCACCCCACCTGCACCTGCAAGATGGGAACCGACGCCATGGCGGTGGTGGACGCGCAGTTGCGCGTGCGCGGGCTGGAGCGCCTGCGCATCTGCGATTCCTCCACCATGCCGAGCCTGATCGGCTCCAACACCAATGCGCCGACGATCATGATCGCCGAAAAGGCGTCGGACCTGATCCGGGGCAACCGCTAGGGCAGGGGGGCGGTGCGGGGAGTTTCCCTCCCCCTTGTGGGGAGGGTGTCGGCGAAGCCGACGGGTGGGGGTTGGCGGCTCACCGACAAGTCGATGAGCCTTCTTCGCTTTTCCGGAATTACTGGAACAGCCCTCACCCTCACCCCACCCCTTACCCCTCCCCACAAGGGCTACGCGATTCACACATTTCGAAGACGGCGTGTTTTTGCCATTTACCCCCCTCTGTCCTGCCGGACATCTCCCCCCTTGCGGGGGAGATGTCCGGCAGGACAGAGGGGGGTGTTGAAACGGGATGTGTGAATATCGTAGCCCTTGTAGGGAGGGGGAGGGGACTCCCGCCGACGCCACCGCTGCTCCCCTTGCGCCAGCCGCGAATCGTCGCCATTTTGGGTTGAACGGGCGGAGCGGGCGCATGGCCGAAGACGACGAGATGCGACGGGCGGGGATCGTCTTTGACGATCCCGGCAGCTTACAGAAATGGCTGGACGGAAAGCCGGCGGATTTCGCGCGGGTTCTCGCCCTGCGCACGGCCTTGCGCGTGCTGCCGCTGTGGGCGCAGGTGTTCGATTCGCGTTCGGAAAACCTGCCGCATGAGCGGAAAGTTGAATTGACACTGCCGGTTCTGCGCGCGACTTTCCTTTCGGCGGTCTCACTTGGTGAATCGACCGCCGAAAGGAAAAGGCTCGCCGCCCGCGCCGCCCGCGCCGCCGCCCGCGCTGCCGACGCCGCCGACGCCGCCGCCGCCGCCGCCCGCGCTGCCGACGCCGCCGACGCCGCCGCCGCCCGCGCCGCCGCCCGCGCTGCCGACGCCGCCGACGCCGCCGCCCGCGCTGCCGACGCCGCCCGCGCCGCCGCCCGCGCCGCCGACGCCGCCATTTGGCGCGAAATCCGCCGCGATGCACTGTTCCTGACCAACCGCGCGGCGCAGGCCAGTGAGGATGGCAGGGGCGAATCCTCCGTCCGCTCGTCGAATGCCACGGTTGAGGACGCGGAAGCTGGCGATGCCGGAGCCGCCGCAATCGCCCGCGAACTTGCCGCCACACCGCTCTGGACCGACCGATCGCCAGGGTGGGCGCTCGAACACCGCGCCAAACTCGGCAACGCGCTCGGCGGCGAGACCGGCCCGTGGCGGCACTGGCTCGCATGGTACGACGCCCGGCTGAAAGGCCGCCCGCAAGGCCTTCACCCGCGCCTCACCGGCAAGGCCGCGCACGAGTTCGACCTGCGCGTGGCTACGCAGGAGAATGAATGGTGGGACCGCGGCCATGAGGCGGTGAACGCGGATATTGTGAAGTGGATTGAGGAGACGAAGCCGCCAGTCGCCATTGCCGAATTCATACGCTCGTTCCTGCGCGAGCACCACGGAAGTGCTTTTTCGGCGCGCGAAATACAAGTGACTCTAAAAAACGCAAGCTATACTGATATTGGTGAAAGTCTTGACTTGCTATTGCGCCGGATGGTGCAAAAAGACGAAATTGCGCAGGTAGGGTATGGGTTGTATGCGACGTCGGAAAGCGTGGCAGCAATTCTTTCGCGAAATGCCGAACCGCTCGAACAAGACCACGCCGCTTCCGCCATGGCGACCAATGCCGAAGGGCGCGTCGACCTGCTGCCGGCGGCGTTGCAAGACCGTCTGCTCGACACGCCGGACCAGCGCGCAGACTACGACGACGTTCGCAAAGATGCGCTGGACCTTCGCGCGCGCGGGCAAAACACGCTTGGCGCGCTGTATCCGCAAATTGAAGAATTGCTGCGGGCGATGCCGGCGGATTTCGCCGCCGCTCTCGTGCGGCCAATCTGGCGAACGGGCAATCGTCTCCGTCGCACCTATCAGGCGCATCAGGGCGTCGCCAGTTTCGATGAGCCGCATCAAGACAAGCTCGATCCCGGTGTCGCCGAGGCGCTTGGCGGGCTGCTCGATACATTCAACAACTTCGCGTTCAGCGATCCGAAAATCCGCGCCCGCGACGAACGGCGCGTGCCGCCGCAGGAGCGCGCCACGCTGGAAGAGGAGAAGGCGATAGCCGATCCCTTGGTCGCCAAGGCGCTGGAAGATGACAGCCTTGCCACCGATGCCGCGCGGAACGAAGTTCTTGCCGAGGACAGGAACGCGCAAGCCGCGCCCGAAATCGAACATGGCGCGCAGGCGCGCGACCAGGCCGCACGGCAGCGCCGCAACTTCTTTGCGGCGATGATTTCCGGCGCGTTTGCCTTGGCAAAGCGCTTTGCCAACGCGTCAGGCGCGGAATCGAAATTTGCGTGGAAAGAGATACGTGCAACCGCATACAAGCGATTTGCTGACGCCGGGATAATCCTCGCCGGGACCGAGGTTGTCGGCGTGACAGCCTATCACGTCAAGGTTCTGGAGTTCATCGCCCAGAATTGGCAAGCGCTCAAGCAATACGCGATCGTTGCCTATCAAAACCCGAATGTTGTCGCGATCATCGAGTGGATTGCAAAGATTTTTCAAGTGTCCTGAACACAAACGGCTACCCGCCCAGCTTGACTGGATCAAGAAGCATCCGGTGGAGTGATCCTTCACGCCGCGACGAACGTCTGGGCCAGGAAGACAGGCCCTTTCCGGCCGTCATCCCGGGGCTTGTCCCCGGGATCCAAATGCTTGATGCAGCAAGGTTTTTGGATCCCGGGCACAAGGCCCGGGATGACGGATGGGAGGATGACGACGGAGCACAAGGCCCGGGATGACGGATCAGATGTTGGTCGCGAAAGCGTGCCGGCCGGGATCACGGCGCGGGAACAACCGTTGTAGTGGTGGCGCAAGCGGGACGCCCCCACCCCCACCCCCACCCCGGCGCTCAGCGCCTTTCCCTCCCCTCAATGGGGAGGGTGTCGGCGAAGCCGACGGGTGGGGTGTCCAATCTCGTGATATCGGATATGTTCACCCCCACCGGTCGCTTCGCGACCACCTCCCCCATCAAGGGGGAGGAGGGAGCCCCGCGGCCGACCAATGCGCTCACTCGATCCAATATCTGGCGCGTATTGGTTTTGGGGATGACGGCGCGGGTGTTACGCCGTCTGCGCCCCCACCCCTTTCGGGGCGAGCCACGCGTCTCGCCCGACCTTCGGACCCCCACAACGGGGAGGGTGGGGCGCTCTTGACCCGTCCGGCGCGACATGCGATCAAATAACCAGACAGTTACTTGCGGAGCTAACATGCCGAAAATCGCCAGCGCCGCCGAAGCCGTTGCGCATATTGCCGACGCCGCCGTCGTCGCCGTCAATTCCTCCTCCGGCCTGTGCTGCCCCGACGCCGTGCTCGAGGCGCTCGGTGCACGGTTCCGAAGCGAGGGCAAGCCCGGCAGGCTGACCATGGTGCACCCGATCGCCGCCGGCGACATGTTCGGCACCAAGGGGGTCGATCACCTGGCGCAAGAGGGGATGATCGACACGATCATTGGCGGATCTTATCCCTCCGGCCCGTCCTCGTCCGAACCGCCGCTGATCTGGCAGTTGCTCGGCGCCAACAAGCTTGCCGCCTACAACGTGCCGAGCGGCATCCTGTTCGACATCCTGCGCGAGGCGGCGGGCCTGCGCCCCGGCGTGCTGACCAAGGTCGGTCTGGAAACCTTCGTCGATCCCGATCTCGACGGCTGCGCCATGAACGAGCGCGCCCGCCAAAAGCCGATCGTGCGCAAGATGCAGTTCGAGGGCGAGGAATGGCTGTTCTTCCCGACGATCAAGCCGAATGTCGCGATCATCCGCGCCTCGACTGCCGACGAGCGCGGCAACCTGACCTTCGAGCATGAGGGCGCCTATCTCGGCGCAATGGAACTGGCGCTCGCCGCGCACAATTGCGGCGGCACGGTAATCGCGCAGGTGAAGCGCGTGGCGCAGGCCGGGTCGCTGAGACCGCACGACGTGCGGGTGCCGGGCGTACTGGTCGACTTCATCGTCGAAGCGCCGGAACAATTGCAGACTACCGCGACGCCTTACGATCCGGCGATCTCCGGCGAACTGTTCCGCCCCCTCTCCAGCTTCTCGGTTCCCGAATTCGACGCGGCCAAGGTGATCGCGCGCCGCGTGGCGATGGAGTTGCAGCCGGGCTGGGCGGTGAACATCGGTTTCGGCATCTCCGCCAACGTGCCGCGCATCTTCCTTGAGGAAGGCCGGCACGGCGACGTAACCTGGGTGATCGAGCAGGGCGCGGTCGGCGGCGTGCCATTGCTGGACTTCAAGTTCGGCTGTTCGTCGAATGCGGAAGCCTTCGTCGCCTCGCCGCACCAGTTCAGCTATTTCCAGGCGGCCGGGTTCAACGCCACGCTGCTGTCGTTCCTGCAGATCGGCCGCGACGGTTCGGTCAACGTGTCGAAACTCTCCGCCCGCCCGCACGTGACGGCGGGCGCCGGCGGCTTTGTCGACATCACCTCCCGGGCAAGGAAGATCGTGTTCTCGGGCTATTTCAATGCCGGCGCGAAGCTGGCGATCGGGGACGGCAAGCTGGTGATCGAAAAGGAAGGCAAGGTCGCCAAGCTGGTGGAGCAGGTCGAGCACGTCTCCTTTGCGGGCAAGCGCGGCGCACGGCAGTGCCAGGACGTGACTTACGTGACCGAGCGCTGCGTGATGCGGCTCATCGACGGCGTCGTCACCGTCACCGAAATGGCGCCGGGCGTCGACCTTGAGCGTGACGTGCTGGCCAAGGCGGCCTTCCCGCTCGCCGTCTCGCCGGACCTCAAGCCGATGGCCGAAGCGCTGTTTTGGCCGGAAAAGCTCGGGGCAGATTTCCTCCTGCGGAGCGCCTGAACCATGGCCGATGACCGCCTCGCGCTGGACGTCGCCGATGGCATAGCGACGATCACCATCCGCCGCCCGCAAAAGCTCAATGCGCTCGACGATGTAATGGTCGATGCGCTGGCGGCGCGCTGCGGCGCGATCGAACGTGACGCTACCGTGCGCGTCGTCATCCTCACCGGCGAGGGCGGCAAGGCGTTCAGCGCTGGTGGCGATATCGAAGCCTGGAGCGGCAACGAACCGCAACAGTTCGGCATGCGCTGGGTGCGCGACGGGCACGCCGCTTTCGATTGCCTGGCGCGGTTGCGCCAGCCGGTGATCGCCGTGCTGAACGGTCACACGCTCGGCGGCGGGCTGGAACTCGCGGCCTGCGCCGATTACCGCATCGCCGAGGCGCATGTGAAGCTGGGTCAGCCCGAAACCGGGCTCGGTATCATTCCTGGCTGGTCGGGCACGCAGCGCGCCGTGCGTCGCTTCGGCCCGCAAGTCGTGCGGCGCATGGCGCTGTTCGGCGAGGTCTTCGCCGCCGCACAGGCGCTCGATCTCGGCCTCGTCGACGCAGTCGTCGAAACCGGACAGGGCTTGGCGAAGGCGCGGGAACTGGCCGCAAGCGTGATCGCCCGCGCGCCGGTCGCAACCGAAATCACCAAGATGCTGATCAACGCGGCCGACGGCGAGGAGCGTGAACGCGTGCTCGAAACGCTCGGCGGCATCGCCGCCGCCGCAAACGAAGATCTGAAAGAAGGGCTCGCCGCCTTTCGCGAGAAGCGCAAGGCATCGTTCAAGGCGTGATCGCGGCCGGTCGGGCCGGCGCTGAGGACCAAACGAACCGCAACCTGCGAGCCGCTGGCAACCGTTTTGTGCGCAATCCCGAAGGCCGTGCACAACGCCGGTATCGTTTCCCCGTCCTGTAGGCAAGCTCCAGCAAGCCGATTCCGCTTGTCTCCCATTGCGGCGAGCGGCAGTGTTGGGGGCACGCATCAGGCGATTACCCCAATCTTTCCACGCCGGGGCTTGACGCGCATCGCTTTGACGACAATCGATAGGCGCGATGAAAGCCAACCCGACATCTGAAGACGTGGCCCGCTTGGCGAATGTATCGCAATCGGCGGTGAGTCGCGCATTCACGCCCGGCGCTTCGGTTTCGCAAAAGACGCGCGAGAAGGTGCTGAAGGCGGCAAGCGAACTTGGCTACCGGCCAAACGCCCTGGCGCGCGCGGTGATTTCCGGCCGCTCGCAACTGATCGCCATGCTGGTCGCTTATCTCGACAACCAGTTCTACCCGATCGTGCTGGAGAAGCTGTCGCGGTTGCTGCAGCAACGCGGCTACCAGGTGCTGCTGTTCATGACCGATCCCGGTAAACAAGACGAGGTCGTGCATCGCATCCTGCAATACCAGGTTCAGGGAATCGTCATGGCCTCGGCGACACTTTCCTCGTCGCTGGCGCGCGAATGCGCCGAAACCGGTATTCCTGTGGTGACGCTTAACCGCTACGTTTCCTCGTCTCCGTCAAGCAGTGTAACCTCGGACAACATAGAGGGCGGTCGGCTTGTGGCGCGGCACCTGGTGTCATGCGGGCACGAACGCATCGCTTTTATCGCCGGGGCGGAGGATTCCTCGACCAACCGCGACCGGGAGGCCGGATTCTACAAGGGATTGGCCGAGGAGGGAATTGCCGTGCATGCCCGCGCCGTCGGCAACTACAGTTTCGAGGGTGCTGCCGACGCTGCGCGCGAACTGCTGGAGATGAAACTGCGCCCGGATGCGATCTTCGTCGCCAACGACCACATGGCGTTTTCGGTGATGGACGTTATCCGCTCCGGATACGGTCTGCGCATTCCGGACGACATCGCGGTCGCCGGCTACGACGATGTGCCTGAAGCCTCGTGGAAGGGCTACGACCTCACCACCGTTTCGCAATCGGCCGACGACATGATTGCCGCGACAGTGTCGATCCTCGTCGACCAGATCGAGCAGGGGGCAGTGCGCAAACGCGCCACAGTTCTGCCGGCGCGCTTGATCGTGCGTGGTTCTACGCAACGGTGCGCAGAGCGAGGCTAGAGTATCGTTCGAACAAAATGGAGCAATTTGGTGGCCGGGATTTTTCGTTTCGGCAAAGGGAACACCGCAGCGCGATATGAATGCCGCGCGAGGATTTCGACGCAGCCAAAGCGGAAAAGACGGCCAAGCCGGGGCGGACAAGGCATTATTTTCGTTTGCAAACTGCAATCGATTGGACGCCGGTATCGTTCGCCCTGAACATCGTCGCGAAACGCTGGCGGTGCTTGTACCGCGTCGCGTTCCGCTCCTTGCCAGGACGCA
>CALMYO010000178.1 GCA_937873685.1 uncultured Paracoccaceae bacterium | reverse complement strand
ATCCGAGGGAATCACAAACCACTGGAATCACCCAACTCTTTTTCGGTCAGGCTCTAAGAGCAAGCGTGCATCGCCCCTCACCCCTGCGATGCCGCCAGCTTCTGCAGCTTGCGAATCCGCTGCGCCAGGCTGCTCATGCCCTCACCGTAGTCTTCCGGCTCTTGCGGAGAAACGCTCGGGGTTTCGGCCAGCAAGGTGTTGATTGGTGAATCTGGCCCCTCCAGCATCGCCGTCAGGCGCACCACCTCGGCGGCGAGATCGTTGATCTGTTCGCGCAACACCGCGTTTTCGCGCCGCTCGGAATCCCAACGCTGGGCGGCATTGGCGTCGATGTCACGCATGCGCTCGCGCAACTCGTCGCGTTCGCGCGCGACCGCAAGCAGGTTCGCCTCCAGCCGGTTCTGGTTGCGCTTCAGCACCTCGAAGGATTTCTCGAACTCGCCGCCGCGGGCGTTCGCGACCAGACCGTTCAGCCGGGCGGTCAGTTCGGCAAGCTCGGCTTCCAGCTCCGCGCGTTCCTGATCGGCCGCCAGCGTACGCGCCTCAAGATCGCGGATCGTCGCCGCATCGGTCTTGACGCGCTCGCGCAACCGCGCCACCTCGCCCTCGCGCCGCTCCAGCTTGTTCTCCTTGTCGGAGCCGTCGGTTGCCATGCGCTCCAGCCTGGCCTGTAACTCGCCGAACCTCTTGCGCTCCGTGGTGAGTGAATCGCGCGTCGCGGCGAGTTCGATGTCGAGTGCGCGAAACTGGTGATTGGCCTCTGTGCGCGAACGGCGCAGGCTTTCCAACTCCTCCAGCGCCTGTTCGAGCTCGGTGTCGCGCGCCACCAATTCGATCTTGCGCATATCGGCGACGGATTCCGCATCCATCAGGCGGCGTTCAAGAGCGACAAGCTCGCTCGCGCGTTGCTGTGTTTCGTGACCCAGTTCGGCAAGGCGCACGGCCGAGGCGTCAAGCTCGGCCTCGCGCTGCTTCAGCGTTTCGCGCATTTCGCGCTCGCGCGTTTCCAGTTCGGCGATCGTCTCGATCTTCTCGTCGCGCTCGCGGGCCAGCGCCTTGATGTCCTCGCGATTGCGGGAAATCTCGGCCAGTTGCATCGACGCGCGGTCGCGGAATTTCTGGATGCTCATTTCCAGCCGGCGGGTCGACATGGCGAATTCGGCCCTGAGCTTGTCCTTGTCGGCCTGGATCTCATTGACCGACAGCGGCACCGAAGCCTCGATGCGTTTGCGCGTCAGGTACACGGCGCGCCGCCAGATTGCCGGCGCGGCCATCAGCGCAAGAAAGGCCGCGCAGAGGAGGCCAAGCACGAAGAAAAGGCCAGACTGGATCATTTAACCGGCGCCACAGGTTCCAACAGGTTCCTCTCGCATACGGCGCGGCGCGGCGCCAGATTAACCGGCTGTTAACGTTAAAGCAGCTGACCTGCCGGGTGCATCCGCGCGGCCGCAGCCGCGCCACCGGTCAGAACGGGTTCCAGGTCGGCCGTTCGGTCAGCTTCAGGTAGCCGATGTTGACGCCAAGGCGCGCCCCGACCCCGGCCTTCACCGGCACCAGCAGGATGTTGTCTCGCTTCAGCACGTGGAAGCCAAGACCGGCAACCGCATAGGCCGAACCCGAGACGCCGCCGAAACGACCGTGGATCGCATCGACGGTATCGAGATTGTAGACCAGCATCATGGTGCGCGAGCCGCCCGCGCCGAAATCCCAGCCAATCGACGGACCTTGCCAGAACACCTTGTGATCGCCGGCATTCTTGGTGAACAGTGTGCCTTCGCCGTAGGTGAGGCCGCCAACCACGGCGCCCGCGCCTTCTTCGCCAAGCACATAGCCGTTCGGCAGACCATATTCCTGAAAGGCACGCTCGATCAGCGTCGCCATGCCGCCGGCGGCCGACCCGAAGAAGCGGTGCCCGGCGTTGACGATCTCGTCGGATGTGTAGGCGCCATCCTGCGCCCGCGATTGCGTTGGCAGCAGGGTTACGGCAACGACACAGGCGAAAGTCAGCAGGGACAGGACGTACAAACGCAAGCTGAACGCGCGCATGGGATAAACCTTTCCATTCGCCGCGCTGTCTGAGCGTCCGTGTTCGAAAACCGGGGCTTTGCGCCCTTCTCGCCTCTGGTTCTAAACCGGAAGCGTTGCGCGAGAATGAACGCGGCAAATGGCGAAACGATGGCCGCACCGCTCAATCCCGCCAAGCGGATTGCCGCAGCCGATCACGCTGTATATCCAGAGCGAAGATTTGTCGTTGATTCGCCCGGCCGTGCGGCCGATCACCCATGCGTCAACTCGGGTTTCCCAATGAGCACCATCTTCACCCTTTCCGCCTCCGATCTTTCCGCCTTGTTGTGCAGCCGGGTGTGTCACGACCTGATTTCGCCCGTCGGCGCCATCAACAACGGGTTGGAACTGCTGGACGAGGGCGGTGCCGACGAAGACGCGATGAACCTGATCCGCGCCAGCGCCCGCACCGCCTCGGCGCGCGTGCAGTTCGCCCGCATTGCCTTCGGCGCCGCCGGTTCGGCCGGAGTGCAGATCGACACCGGCGATGCGCAGAACGTCGCAACCGCCTTCATGGCCAACGAGAAGCCGGAGTTCTCCTGGACCGGCGAGCGCGCCTATCTGCCGAAGCACCAGGTCAAGATGCTCCTCAACCTCATCCTCGTCGCCAATGCCGCGATCCCGCGCGGCGGCAAGATGCAGGTCGAAGTGCTCACCCCAACCACCGCGCCACATTTCCGCATCACCGTCTCCGGGCCGATGCTGCGCGCGCCGGCGAAATTTGTGGAGATGCATGCCGGGCGGCTGCCGGAGGACCCGATCGACGCCCATTCCGTGCAGCCTTACTACACGCTTCTGATGGCGTCGGAAGCGAAGATGGCGGTTTCGGTCAAGGTCAATGCGGAGAGCATCGTGTTTGCCGCCGATCCGGTTCCAGCCTCCGCATGATCCAAACGTTACCGCGCACCGCGCAATTTGCGCGGGTTTGGAACGCTAAATCTTTACCATTCCGGTTGGCGTGATGTTCACGATCGTCTGCTAGTCCTTGATTTCAAGCCGCAAGGTGAGAACAGGAACTGGGAACGGGGGTTCGTGACATGAAACGCTGCATGATCGTTGACCGGTCGAGTGTCGTGCGCAAGGTGGCAAAGCGTATCCTGCAGGCGCCTGAGATGGTGGTTGTGGTTGCCGAATCCGGACGCCAGGCAGTGTCGATGTGCGAGGCGGACATGCCCGACATCATTCTCGTCGATATCGACATGCCCGACATGGAGATCGAAACCTTCGTTGGAACGATCCTGCACCTGGAAGCAGACAGGCGGCCCCATATCGTGGTCACGATGAACGAAATGGATTTGCCGGGCTTCATGCGCGCCAAGCGCGTCGGCGCAAACGACTACATGTTGAAGCCGTTCGACCGGGCGATCCTGCTGTCGCGGTTCCGCACTTTCGCCATCGCCGCCTAAAAAAGTCGCAAGCCAAAAAAACCCCGGCTGGACCGGGGTTTTTTCGTACTTCAAACGGTATCGTCGTCGTTAGGCGGCGCGAAAGTCGGCGTCGTCCGGCTCGCGCAGCACATAACCGCGTCCCCAGACTGTCTCGATATAATTCTTGCCGCCTGTCGCCGCGTCGAGCTTCTTGCGCAGCTTGCAGATGAAGACGTCGATGATCTTCAGTTCCGGCTCGTCCATGCCGCCATAAAGGTGGTTGAGGAACATTTCCTTGGTGAGCGTCGTGCCCTTGCGCAGCGAGAGCAGCTCCAGCATCTGGTATTCCTTGCCGGTCAGGTGCACCCGCTGACCGCCGACCTCGACGGTCTTGGCGTCGAGATTGACCACCAGGTCGCCGGTGGTGATGACCGACTGCGCATGACCCTTGGAGCGTCGCACGATCGCGTGGATACGGGCGACCAGTTCGTCCTTGTGGAACGGCTTGGTCATGTAGTCGTCGGCGCCGAAGCCGAGGCCCCGAACCTTGTCCTCGATGCCGGCCATGCCGGAAAGAATCAGGATCGGCGTCTTGATCTTGGACAGGCGCAACGTGCGCAAAACCTCGTAGCCCGACATGTCCGGCAGATTGAGGTCGAGCAGAATGATGTCGTAATCGTAGAGTTTGCCGAGATCGACGCCTTCCTCACCCAGATCGGTGGTGTAGACGTTGAAGCTCTCCGACTTGAGCATCAGTTCGATGCTCTGGGCGGTTGCACTGTCATCTTCAATGAGCAGAACGCGCATGTCTTTCCCCTTGCTCCGCCGCCGAAACCGGTCCTGGTCCCCCAACCGGCGACGGAATGCCTTCGCCGTTAACCGAAGCGTGCCAGCAAATGGTTAACAAATTCTGATTCCGCTTCGCAAGTCTGTATTTCGATTTTCAGCGTTTTGTCCTAACCCTCTGGAATTTCACAACTCTCAGCTTTGTCGCATTCCCTAGAGTCACTTGAGAAACTTGCCTCAAACGATTCCGCGGAATCCGTTTTTCAAAGCGCGATGAGAAGCGCCAGAGAGTTTACCGGCCTTTAAGCCGTCTGCCTTATCATTAACGTTGCGCGTAAACGAAAGGTTACTGATCCGGAAAAAGACGCGCGGATCAGGCAGATGACCGGTTTTGCCATTTGGTAACCCTGCCTGGTGCAAGATTGCTGCAGTGTAAATGCGTACCGCTGGTTCCTGGGAGTATTGAGTCATGAAACCGCGTGAGAATCTTGTGCGCCTGAAGCAGTTTCAGGTCACCGAAAAGCGCCGACAGGTTTCGCAGCTCGAGATGATGATCGCCGAGTTCGAACGCATGGCGACTGAACTCGATCAGCAGATCGCCAATGAGGAGAAGCGCAGCGGCATCACCGATGTCGATCATTTCGCCTATCCGACCTTTGCCAAAGCAGCGCGCACAAGGCGTGACAATCTGGCCGTTTCGGTCCGCGACCTGAAGTCGCAGTTGGAGGGCGCGGCCGCGGCACTGGCCGAAGCTGATGCCGAACTGCAGAAGGCCGAACGGCTTGAGGAGCGCGATGGCAAGACGCGCGAGCCGGCGCGCGAGATTCCGGACCGGCGCATGATGATCGGCTAACGCCGCAGCCGGCGGCCGATTGCGCACACGCCCGTGGTTGCGGGCTGCCGCGGCACTTTACGTCGAACGCGCATCGCCCTAGAAGCCGGCGCATGCGCGTTTTCATGGCATTCCTGCTGCTGCTGTCTTCCGTCTCGCTGGCGCTTGGCGTCACGATGCCGTTGCTGCAGGTGCAAAAACTCTATTTTCTTTCCGAAACACCCTCGCTGATCCAGATCATCACCGGGTTGTTCTCCTCGGGCGACGCGCTGCTCGGCATCATCGTGGCGCTGTTCTCGATCGTTTTCCCGACCGCAAAACTGCTGGCGGCCCATGTCGCGGCGGTGGCGCCGGAACAGAGCCATGTCCTCGACCGGTGGCTCGGCCCACTGGCGAAATGGTCGTTGATGGATGTGCTGCTGGTGGCGATCGCGATTTTTGCCGCAAAGACCAGCGGCCTGGCGGTTGCGGTGAGCCAGGCCGGTCTGTGGTTCTACACGATCGCGACGCTTTCGATGGCGGGCGCGTTTTCGATCGCCAGGCGAACCGCGCCACCCGCCGAAACAGAACGTCCTCAGGCGATGGCGCACGCGAAAGCGGCGCGGGACACCTCCGGGGTATCCCGCGCCGCCGATTGAAATCGAAAGGGTGTCAGTGGCGGTATTGCTGGATGCGTGTGGTGCGCAGGCCGGCCAGCCCGTATTCGTCGATGGAAGCCTGCCAGGAGAGATACTCCTCAACTGTCAGCGTATAGCGCTGACAGGCTTCTTCCAGACTGAGCAAGCCGCCTCGCACGGCCGCGACGACTTCCGCCTTGCGGCGAATGACCCAGCGTCGCGTCGAAGTGGGCGGCAGATCGGCAATCGTGAGCGGGCTGCCGTCCGGCCCGATGACGTATTTGACGCGTAGTCGGTCATTGTACTCTCTACACACACCCAAGACCTAACCAGACGCCACAATACGGTCACAGCTTTAAAAAAAGGCTAAGCGGTCATCAACGCTTCGGCAATACAGGTAAACGCCGCGATGCGCGGCCAGCCATGGCTTTCGACTGGCGAAAGCCGCGCCAGCGCATTATGTGAAAGCGTCACTCCCGCGAGTTCGTGGAAACCGTCATGCCCAACAGCCTCGACATCGCTCGCAAGCCGGCCGACACGCGCGTCGTCGTCGCCATGTCGGGCGGCGTCGATTCCTCCGTTGTCGCCGGGCTGCTGGCGCGCGAAGGCTACGATGTCGTTGGCGTCACGCTGCAGCTCTACGACCATGGCGCGGCCGCACACCGACCGGGATCGTGCTGCGCCGGCCAGGACATCGGCGACGCGCGCCGCGCCGCCGCCACGCTCGGCATTCCCCACTATGTGCTGGACTACGAGCGTCGCTTCCGCGAGGCGGTGATCGATCCGTTTGCGCTGAGTTATGCGCGCGGCGAGACGCCGGTGCCCTGCATCGCCTGCAACCAGACGGTCAAGTTCGCCGATCTGCTGGCGACCGCCCGCGATCTCGGCGCCGATTGCCTTGCGACCGGCCATTACATCCGCAGCCGCGCCGGCGCCGTGCATCGCACTTTGCACCGTCCAGCCGATCTTTCGCGCGACCAGAGCTATTTCCTGTTTGCGACAACGCAGGAGCAGGCGGATTTCCTGCGCTTCCCGCTCGGCGACCTGACCAAGCCGCAGACACGCGCGCTTGCCGCCGAACTCGGCCTCGACATCGCCGACAAGCCGGACAGCCAGGACATCTGCTTTGTGGTCTCCGGCCACTATGGCGACGTTGTCGCCAAGCTGCACCCTGAAGCGGTCACGGCGGGCGACATCGCCCATATCGACGGACGCGGGCCCGGCCGCAATGACGGGGTCATCCATTACACGGTCGGCCAGCGCCGCGGGCTTGGCGTCGCCGCTGGCGAGCCGCTCTACGTCATCCACATCGATGCGGCGCGCAGCCGCGTCATCGTCGGCCCGCGCGAGGCGCTGGAGACACGCCGTCTGGCGCTGCGCGATGTCAACTGGCTCGGCGACCGGGCGCTCGACGCGCTGCCCACGGACGGCCTTGAGGTATTCGCCCGCGTTCGCTCCACCCGCCCGCCGCGCCCGGCGCTGCTGCATGCGCGATACGGCCTGGTGGAAGTGGAACTGCCCGACGGCGAAAACGGCGTCGCACCCGGCCAGGCCTGCGTGCTCTACGATGGCGAGGGCGAAGGCGCGCGCGTGCTTGGCGGCGGGTTTATTGCGCGATCCGAACGCCGCGCCGAGTCCGAGTCGATGCTGCAGCGCCTTCTGGCGGCGGAGTAATCCGCTGGTCGAACAGTCGCGATAGCCGCGCGCAGGTCCGGTAATCCGGCAGCGCGCGCCATGCGTTTTTCGTGTAACGTCTTCATCGCATGGTAACGCCCACACGGCAATCTTGCACAACCCTTGTGTGAATTGCCACGCCGTTGCTCGCCGGCTTCCTGACGCAGACGGCGGGCCTGAGCCTGTCGACCATGCCGCTTGCCCTCATCCGCGCGCTCGTCCCGCTCCTGCTGTTGCTGCTCACCGGCTGCGGCAGCGAGTGGAACTGGAACCAGAAGCTGATCGTCACCGTAGAGACGCCGAGCGGGCCGGCGCGCGGCGAAGCCGTGGTGCGGGTCAACATCACCACCACGCCCGACGCCATCACGCCGCCCGAGGCGCGCGGCATGCACTCCGCCTATACCGGCGAGGCGGCGATGGTCGCTCTCGGCGAGGGGCGGTATCTCTTCGCCCTGCTCGGCGCGGAAGTGCAGCGCACCATCGAGACCTTCGGCGACGCGCCGCCCGGCTTCGGCGTCAAAGCGGGCAAGGCGGCCGTCGGCGAATGGAACGACACCATCGTCGCCATGCGCGAGCGTCGGCCGCTGCCGCGCCGGGCATGGCCGCGCTTCGTCACCTTCGCCGACATCGCCGATCCGGCCTCGGTGCAACTGGTCGATCCCGACGATCTGGCGGCGACATTCGGCCCCGGTCACCGCATCGCCGCCGTGGAGCTGGAGCTGACCGGCGAGGCGCCCACCGACGGCGCGGTGGAAAAGGTGCTGGGGTGGATCGGTTCGCTCAAGGGGCGACTGAAGCCCACCAACAAGAAATTCGCAGATGAGTTGACTTTCGAAGAAACTCTCTACGCCGACCGTTTTGTTCAAAGGGCAATCAAATGACGAGCGAAAGCCTCCTTCTTTCGATCCTGGCCATGGACGCCTACAATCGCGGTTATGGTGCCGGCTTGGCTGATCAACAATCGGACGATCCGGACGGACTGGGCCTGTCTGGTTTTGTTGGACCCGCAAGAATACTGGCGTTACCCGAAGGCATCGATGTAAATGGCTGGCAAGCCGCCAACTTCTACGCCATCGCCTACACGATCGGCGGGGGCGTCGAGGGCATCGCCCCCGGCGCGACGGTGATTTCGTATCGCGGCACGGACAACATCGGCGCCGACATCTGGAGCGGCTGGACCATCGGCGCCGGCTGGATCGGTTCGGGCACGCAGGCCGACGAGGCGCTGGCCTTCTACACGGCGGTGACCGGCAAGGACTGGTGGGAGGCGGATAACAACGCCATCCTTACCGGCCATTCGCTTGGGGGCGGGCTTGCCGGCTTCGTGTCCCGGCTCAGCGGCACGCCGGGCCGGAAAAGGACTGCAAGATCAAGCGGCCGCGGAGGGGCCCCACGCCCCGGCAGACGGAAAATGCTCGGCGCTCTCCCCCGATTGCCCCAGCCGCTCACGCCACGGCGCGGGCGAGCGCGCATTGCGACCACAATTCGCACAAGGCGCCGGCAAGCTTCTCGATATCGGCGTCGGTGTGCATCGGCGATGGCGTGATGCGCAGGCGCTCGGTCTTCTTCGGCACGGTCGGATAGTTGATCGGCTGCACGTAGACGCCGTGGCGTTCCAGCAGGTAGTCCGAAATCCACTTGCACTTGACCGGGTCGCCCACCATCACCGGCACGATGTGGCTGGGGTTCGGCATGTGCGGAATGCCGCGCCGGTCGAGCGCGGCGCGCAGCTTGGCCACGCGGTCGCGATGGCGCGCGCGCTCCATCTGGCTGACCTTGAGATGGCGGATCGAGGCAAGCGCGCCCGCTGCCAGCGCCGGCGGCAGCGCCGTGGTGAAGATGCAGCCGGAGGCAAACGAGCGCACGAAATCGACCAGCGCGGCCGAGGCGGCAATGTAGCCGCCCATCACGCCGAAGGCCTTGCCGAGCGTGCCCTCGATGACGGTGAGGCGGTCCATCAGCCCCTCGCGCTCGGCCACCCCGCCGCCGCGCGGACCGTACATGCCAACCGCATGCACCTCGTCGAGATAGGTCATCGCGCCGAACTCGTCGGCGACGTCGCAGATTTCCTTGATCGGCGCGATGTCGCCGTCCATCGAGTAAACGCTCTCGAAGGCGACCAGCTTCGGCGCTGCCGGATCGGCAGCGGCGAGCTTGGCGCGCAGATCCGAGACATCGTTGTGACGCCACAACACCTTCTGCGCCCGGCTGTGGCGGATGCCCTCGATCATCGAGGCGTGGTTCTTCTCGTCGGAGAACACGATGCAGCCGGGAATCTTCGCCGCCAGCGTTGTCAGCGACGCCCAGTTGGAGACGTAGCCCGAGGTGAACAGGAGCGCTGCTTCCTTGCCGTGCAGGTCGGCCAGTTCCTGCTCCAGCAGCACATGATAGTGGGTGGTGCCGGAGATGTTGCGCGTGCCGCCAGCGCCAGCGCCAGCCGCGTCGATCGCCTCATGCATTGCGGCGAGCACCTTCGGATGCTGGCCCATGCCAAGATAATCGTTGGAGCACCACACGGTAACGTCCTGCACGGTGTCTCCGGCATGGCGCACCGCGCGCGGGAATTGACCGGCCTTGCGTTCCAGGTCGGCAAAGACGCGGTAATTGCCTTCCTTCTTCAACCCGTCGAGGCTGGCCTTGAAGAAGTTCTCGAAATCCATCACGCGTCTCCCGTTCCTTCGCGCATCGCTGGCGCCCATGTCCTGTGTCGGCGCATGCGCCTGCACGGATGGTGTCGTCCCAATGCCACTGACGGCCGCAACGGCCAACAGGTTTCAATGTCGCACCACACATGCAGACTATTGCATGTTTTCTGTCCTGTGAAGCGCCAACTCCACCCTTGCGGCAAATCGCGCTGCGTTAAACCCCTCCACGGGTGACGCACCGGCCTCACGTGGTGAACAATCGGCGAGGGAGGATGCGGCGTCCTTGACCGAAATCAAGTGGCGGGTGCGGGGCTGCATTTCTGCCATGGCGCAGAGAGATGTCGTTCGCACCCGCTCTGATCCTGCGGAAACAGTTGCTCACCCCCACTCCGGTCGCTTCGCGACCACCTCTCCCCCTTGCAGGGGGAGAGGAAACGCCGAGCGGCGCCGCTCGGCATTTCCTTTCCCCCACAACGTGGGGGAGAGGTGTCAGCGAAGCGACCGGAGTGGGGGCGGTTCGGCGCGTTGCGGCGGTAGCCGCCCCCGCCGCCGTCCGAACAGCGCCCGTACCGCCTGTATAAGAAGAT
>CALMYO010000177.1 GCA_937873685.1 uncultured Paracoccaceae bacterium | reverse complement strand
TAGGCCGGGGGAAAGAAAACCGGGTATCTGCCGGCCCAGCCGCCGGAGCCCCGCCGCGCCAACTTGAATGTCGCGCCACAGGACATTTGCCGATGATGAAGCCGCTGCCAGAAATCGCGCCCAACACCTTCGAGTTCGAAACCCGCGCGCTGGTGAAGCCGACCGGCTTTCGCGAATACGATGCGCGCTGGTGGTTCGGCCATCCGGCCTCGTCGAAGCCGCCGGAACTCAACCTGATGGGGGTACAGGCGCTCGGGATGGGGCTCGGCACGCTGATCCGCCGGCTTGGCGCCGGGCCGGACATCGTCACCGGCCATGATTTCCGCTCCTATTCGCTGTCGATCAAGCTGGCGCTGGTTTCCGGGTTGCTGGCGGCCGGTGCGCGGGTGAAGGATATCGGCCTTGCGCTGTCGCCGATGGCCTACTACGCCCAGTTCGCGCTGCAATGCCCGTCGGTCGCCATGGTGACCGCTTCGCACAACGACAATGGCTGGACCGGCGTGAAGATGGGCTGTTCGCGCCCGCTCACCTTCGGGCCGGAAGAGATGGCGGCGCTGCGCGACATCGTGCTGGAGGGCGATTTCGACCTGAAGGGCGATGGCGCTTACGAGTTTGTGCCGGATTTCCGTGGCCGCTATCTCGACGATCTCGCCGGGGACCTGCACCTGACCCGCAAGCTGAAGGTGGTCGCCGCCTGCGGCAACGGCACGGCCGGCGCGTTTGCGCCGCAGTTGCTGCGCCGCATCGGTTGCGAGGTGGTGCCGCTCGATGTCGAACTCGACCACAGCTTTCCGCGCTACAACCCGAACCCGGAAGACATGAAAATGCTGCATGCGATGCGCGACGCGGTGCTGCATCACGGCGCCGATGTCGGCCTCGGCTTCGATGGCGACGGCGATCGCTGCGGCGTGGTCGACAACGAGGGCGCCGAGATATTCGCCGACAAGGTTGGCGTCATGCTGGCGCGCGACATGTCGGCCGGGCATCCGGGCGCGAAATTCGTCGTCGATGTCAAGTCGACCGGCCTGTTCGCTTCCGATCCGGTGCTGAAGCGCCAGGGTGCGGTGACCGATTACTGGAAGACCGGCCACTCCTACATCAAGCGCCGCGTCAACGAGTTGAACGCAGTCGCCGGTTTCGAGAAATCCGGCCATTTCTTTTTCAACCCGCCCTATGGGCGTGGCTATGACGACGGGCTGATCACGGGGATCGCCATCCTGCGAATGCTCGACCGCAATCCCGGCAAGTCGATGGCCGATCTCTACCGCGACCTGCCGCTGACCTTCGGCTCGCCGACGATGAGCCCGCATTGCGGCGATGAGGTGAAGTACGACGTGGTTTCGCGCGTCACCGACCGCCTGAAGTCGATGCAGGCAAATGGCGCGGAGTTTGCCGGCGGCGCAATAGAATCGCTGGTCACGGTCAACGGCGTGCGGGTCACCGCGCCCGATGGCACCTGGGGGCTGGTGCGCGCCTCCTCCAACAAGCCGGAGCTTGTGGTGGTGGTGGAAAGCCCGGTTTCGGAGGATCGCAAGCGGGCGATGTTTGCGGCCGTCGATGCGTTGCTGCGCGAAAACCCGGAAGTCGGGGCGTATAACCAGACGATCTGAACACGTGCAAGGGTATGTCCCCCTTCGCATCGGCATGGTCCTGATCCATAGTTGCCGGGGAGTTCCGGCTGTTGGGGTGCAGTTCAATGTTGCAAGGCATCTGATGGTGGGGACGGCGGGACGAACCAGCGTGATCGCCGGCGGTTCGCGATGACGACCGTCGTCATCGCCGGCGTCGCCGTGGTGGATTTTGTGTTCCGGGTGGACGAGATGCCGCGCCGGGCAGAGAAATACCGCGCCGAGGATGCCGAAATCGTCGGCGGCGGCAATGCGGCAAACGCGTCCGTGGGCGTCGCGCGCCTTGGCGGCGAGGCGATGCTGGCGGCGCGGCTTGGCGACGACGCCATCGCCGACATGATTCTCGCCGGACTCGCGGCAGAACAGGTCGATTGCTGGGCAGTGCGGCGTCATGCCGGCCGCCGCTCTTCGTTTTCTTCCATTTATGTCGATGCAGCCGGCGAAAGGCAGATCATGAATTTTCGCGACCGGGAACTGCCTGTCGCCGCCGATTGGCTGGCCGCCTGCCTGCCGGAGCGCTTCGATTGTGCGCTGGCCGATACGCGCTGGGGCGATGGCGCGGCCGAACTGATGCGGCTCGCTCGCAGCCGCGGTATCCCCGGCGTTATCGACGCCGAAGCCCCGGTGCGGGAAGCGTCTGCCGCACTGGCCGAGGCGAGCCACGTCGCGTTTTCGGCGCAAGGCCTGCGCGATTTCACCGCTGGCGATACCGCCGCGCAGCTCGACCGGCTGCTCGCCGAGGCTTGGAGCGAACTGCGCAACTGGATCTGCGTCACCGATGGCGAAAACGGCGTGTTCTGGACCGACGGCCGCGCAAGTGGCCATGTATCGGCGCCGCCGGTCGAGGCGGTCGATACGCTCGGCGCTGGCGATCTGTGGCATGGCGCATTCGCCCTTGCGCTTGGCGAGGGACAAGGCGAGATTGACGCGATTGCCTTCGCCAATGCCGCCGCCTCGCTGAAATGCGCGCGCTTCGGCGGGCGCAAGGGCTTTCCCACTCGCGCCGAGGTCGGCGCTTTTCTGCGGAGCAGGGCATGATGATTTTTCCGGCGCGCGCGATACGAATGACGGGGCGCAGCCGTGCCGCCGACCTTCGTCAAAACCGTTCGGAGGCGTGATCATGCGCATCGGCCTGCTGCCGCTCGGACGCGCCACTTTTGATGTCGCCTTCGCCAACGAAACACTCGGCGCGATGATGGCGGCGCTGGAGGCGACAGGTCACGATCTTGTCGGCCCGCGCGAATTGCTGTTCGACGGCGCGGCTGCAAGCGCCGCGGTGGAAGCGCTGGCGGCAGAACAGATCGACCGCCTGCTCGTGCTGCAGGTTACCTTTACCGACGCCTCGGCCATCATTGCAGCGGTAAAGGGGCTTGGCGTTCCGGTGGCGATCTGGTCTGCGCCTGAGCCACGGCTTGGCGGGCGCCTGGGGGTGAACGCTTTTTGCGGACTTAACCTGGACGCGGACGCGCTCGGCCTGAACGGCATTGCGCCAGCCTGGGCGCATGTTTCGCCAACCGAAGCAGGCGCGGTGGAAAGGCTGTCACATCTGCTGGAGATCAAGCCGGAGCTGACCCAGCTCCTGATCACGGCGCCGGCAGCGCGCAATGCGCCCGGCGATGCGGCAGCGCAAGCGCTGCGCGGCGCGCGCATTGGCCGTCTCGGCGCGCCGCCGGATGGCTTCCACACCTGCCGCCACGACGCCGCACGGTTGGATGCGCTCGCCAAGGTCACTGTCGATGAACTGGCGCTCGACACGCTGTTTGAACGTGGCCGGGCAGCGGAGGCCAGCGCGGTTGCCCGGTTGCGACAGAGCGTTGCGGCAACACTTGACGATATCGATGCTGTGGACCAGCCGCAGCTCGACCGGTCGCTGCGTCTGAAACTCGCGCTCGACGGCTTGCGCGATGAGGGCGATTACGACGCTTTCGCCATCCGCTGCTGGCCGGAGACGTTCACGGAATATGGCGGCGCGGTGTGCGGACCGGTCGGCATCGAGGGCGAGGCGCGGCTGCCCTGCGCCTGCGAGGCCGATGTACACGGCGCACTGACACAGCTGTTGTTGCAGGCGGCTGCCAATGCGCCGGTTTTCCTGACCGATATCGTCGACGCCGACTTGGCCGACGACACCGTCGTCGTATGGCATTGCGGCCAGGCGCCCTTGTCCATGGCTTCGCCGGCGACACCGCCGTCGGCGACGATCCACACCAACCGCAAGATGCCGCTGCTCTATCAGTTTGCGCTGAAGCCCGGACCGGTGACGCTGGCGCGCATCACCGCCGCGCAGGGGCGGATGGCGTTGGTAGTTGCTTTCGGTGAAATGCTCGACCGGCCAATGGCGTTCACCGGCACTTCCGGCGTGATGCGTCCAGCCGGTGGGGCAGGGCAGTTTGCCGAAAGGCTGATTGGCGGCGCGCTCGAGCACCACATGGCGCTCGCCTATGGCGATCATCGCGACACGCTTGCGGCGGCGGCTGCCACGCTCGTCTTGCCGCTGGTGCGGCTGTGAGGGGGGACATGCACGACATCGTCATCACCGAATTCATGGATGAGGCGGCAGTGGACACGCTGCGGCGCGACTTCTCGGTTCACTACGACCCCGGCCTTGCCGATCGGCAACCGGAGATTGTCCCGCTGTTGGCCGGTGTGCGCGCTCTGGTGGTGCGCAACCGAACGCAGGTTAGCGCGGCAATGCTTGGTGCGGCGCCCAAGCTGCAATGCGTCGGACGCCTCGGCGTCGGACTCGACAACATCGATGTCGAAACCTGTGCGGCGCGCCGCATCGAGGTTTATCCCGCGACCGGAGCGAACGACATCGCCGTAGCGGAATATGTGCTGGCGTCGACCCTGAACCTGTTGCGCGGCGCTTATGCGGCGTCGGGCCAGGTTTCCGCCGGCGCATGGCCGCGCCAGGCGCTGATCGGCGGTGAGATCTTCGGCAAGACGCTCGGCCTGATCGGCTACGGCGCTATCGCTCGCCAGACGGCCGCACGGGCGCGCGCATTCGGCATGAAAACTGTCGCCTTCGACCCGTTCCTTGCCGCCGCCGATCCGGTTTGGGGCGAGACCGAGCCGGTATCGCTCGACGTCCTGCTGGCGAAAAGCGATGTCGTGAGCCTGCATGTGCCGCTGACCGCTTCCACCCGCCACATGCTGGCTGCGCCGCAGTTCGCGGCGATGAAGCGCGGCGCGATCGTCATCAATGCCGCACGCGGCGGCGTTCTGTGTGAATCCGCGCTCACAGACGCCCTGCGCAGCGGACATCTTGGCGGCGCGGCGCTCGATGTATTCGAAGTCGAACCGCTCAACGCCGAAAACGGGGCGCGCTTTGCCGGGTTGTCCAACGTGATTCTGACGCCGCATGTCGCCGGCGTGACTTTTGAATCGAATGCGCGGGTCAGCGCGTTGATTGCCGTACGGGTGGCGGAACGCCTACGTCGCAGATGAAAGAGCTTCTGGCTGGGGCGCCAGGATTCGAACCTGGGAATGGCGGTACCAAAAACCGCTGCCTTACCACTTGGCGACGCCCCAACAGGCGGGCAGGCTGTAACAAAACGCCATTGCGCCGGCAAGGGGCGCTTTCGCATCCGCCCACGAAACGCGAAGCGGAAATTCTGGTTTCACGCGCCCTGTTGCGGGGCCCGCAGGTCGATGACGTTGTCGTATGCCGGCGAGATTGCCCAGGCGTTGGCGAGCGTGGTTGTCGCCAGACGCTTGTCGCCGCGCTCCACCGCATCAGCCAGGGTGCGCAGAGCCCTCGCCAGTTGCGGTGGCTCCAGATAGCTGGTCTTGAGCGCAAAGACGCCGGAAACACCGATATCGATCATGGTTTCGCCGTCCGCATAAAGCCGTTCGCTCAGTTTTTCGCCCGGTCGCGCGCCGGTGATGCGGATTTCGACGTCCTCACCCGGCTTCTTGCCGGCAAGGCGCACCATCGTCTCAGCGATGTCGAAAATGCGCACGGGCTCGCCCATGTCGAGCATGTAAATGCGTGATTTCTCCAGCGGATGCTTGGCGCCGTTCGCTGCGGCAAGCAGCACGAGATCGGCCGCCTCGGCGATCGTCATGAAATAGCGCGTCATGTTCGCATCAGTCACGGTGACCGGCCCGCCGCGCTCGATCTGATGACTGAACACCTCTGCAACCGAGCCGGAACTGGCGAAGACATTGCCGAAGCGCACCGCGTGGAACTTCGTGGCGCCCGAACGGCGTTGTGCGCTGTCCTGAGCCGAGACGATGATCTGTTCGGCCATGCGCTTGGTAAGTCCAAGGACGGACTTGGGTTGCGCCGCCTTGTCGCTCGAAATAAGCACGAATTGCGACACACCGCACGCCTTGGCCGCTTCGACGCAATTCTCCGTGCCGAACACATTGACGTCGATTGCGCCGACCCAGTCGCGCTCCAGGTAGGGGACATGCTTCAGCGCGGCCGCGTGAAACACGATGTCCGGCCTGAACTCGGCCATTGCCTCGATTACCTGCTCCTTGCGGCAGATGTCGATGATGCGCGAGTCGAATCGATCAGCATCGCGCGGGTCCAACTTCTGGTGCATCGCAAAAACGGCGCTTTCATTGCGATCGAGGATTTGCACCCGGGCAGCGCCGAGTTCGAGCGCGCGCAGCGCAAGGTGCCCTCCGATCGTACCGCCGCCGCCGGTGACGAGTATGCGGTTGCCACGGCAGATCGTGGCGAGTTCGGTTGCGGGAATCGACACTGTGGAGCGCTTGAACAGCGATTCCATGTCGACCTTTTCCAGCGACAGTTTCGGCCCGTGTTGCAGATCGGCCAGGCCGGCCAACTGGCGAACGTCGAGCCCGCGCTTGCGCGCCATCCGGATCACGTTGACCAGTCCTTCGTGAATTTCGTCGCGATTGGGGCCGATGATCAACATTTCCGGCGCAAGCGCATTGCCAAAAAGTTCATCGACAATGCGTCCGAACGCGGCGAATTCGCCGAGAATGGGAATGCCTGAAACAAGGCGTCCCGGCGTTGCATGCGCATCGTCGGTGACGATGCCGACAATATCGACCCCTTCGCGTTCATGTGCTTTCAGGAAGTGAACGACGTACTCGGTATCCACCGCATGGCCGGCGAATATGGCCCTGCGGCCGCCGCCGTCCTTGAAGCCGGTAAGGATCGAGTGCCATGTATTGCCGTCGCGCAGGTATCGGAACAGCAGGCGCGGACCTGACACCAGCACGAACATCACCTGGAAGAATACCAGGAATTCGCGCTCGTTGAGGCCAATGAACGGTTTGATCTCCTTGGTCAGAAGGACAACAAAATAAAGCGCCAGCGCGATCACCCCGCAACTGCGCAGGATGTTGAAAAAATCCTGCGTCGAGGCAAACCGCCAAGCTGTGGCGTAGAGTCGGAAAAAGCGGAAAACGACATGCGAAAACAACGCGACGCCAGCGCCTATGACCAAGACTTGCATAGCGGTCATGTCCGCAGGCAACATCGAACGCGCAAGCCCGATAGCAATCGGAATTGCCGCCAGCACGGCTGCGATGTCGCAAAACATCACCAGCGTCAGACGCATTCTCGGCCGAAGGCTACTCAACGCGCGCAACATCATGCCGTTACTATCCTTCCGACGCCGGTCGCATCGTGCCTGGCCATCGCACCACATTCAACATTATCGCAACGAAATGCGTGTAAACCAAGCGAAACTTACCGCGATATGACAATTTGTCCGGCGCTGTGGCCGGGCAACCGGAGAGGGCTTGGACGGATGACACGACGTGTGCGCAAGGCGGTTTTCCCGGTGGCGGGCCTGGGTACGCGTTTCCTGCCCGCCACCAAGGCGATTCCCAAGGAAATGCTTACCATCGTCGATCGCCCGGTCATCCAGTATGCTGTCGATGAGGCGCGTGCAGCTGGCATTGAGCATTTCATCTTTGTCACCGGGCGCAACAAGGCCGTGATTGAAGACCACTTCGACATCCAGTTCGAACTTGAGGCGACGCTGCGCATGCGCGGCAAGACCGGGGCGCTTGATATGCTGGCCGCCGACATGCCGGTTGCCGGCCAGATGAGCTTCACCCGCCAGCAACAGCCGCTCGGTCTCGGCCATGCGGTTTGGTGCGCGCGCGATCTCGTTGGCGACGAGCCGTTCGCCGTCCTGCTGCCGGACATGGTGATGCAGGGGGAGCCGGGCTGCCTGTCGCAGATGATGACGGCCTATGGCCGCCATGGCGGCAACATCATTTCGGTTGAGGAGACGGATCCGCAGGAGACGCACAAATACGGCATCGTCGCGCTCGGCGCCGATCATGGCGATTCCTTCGAGATCACCGGCATGGTGGAAAAGCCGAAGCCGCAGGACGCGCCGTCGAACCTGTTCATCAACGGCCGCTACATCCTGGAGCCCGAGGTGATGGGCATACTTGAAACACAGGCGACAGGCGCCGGCGGTGAAATCCAGTTGACCGATGCAATGTTGAAGCTATTGGAGACACGACCGTTCCACGGCGTGCGTTTTGGCGGACGAACCTTTGACTGCGGTTCGAAATTCGGGTTTCTTCAGGCCAATCTGGTGCTGGCGATGTCCGACCCAGAACTTGCAGGACCGCTGCGCACGGTGGCGCGCGAGCTGCTGGACGATTGACATGCGGCCCTGGCCGCGGAATGCGAGCAAATGCGCGAGGCGCTGGAAAAGCTGATCATCGAGGCGGGCAAGGCCGCCTTGCGCCATTTCCGGACCGGCGCCGCCATTACCTACAAACCGGACGCATCGCCGGTGACCGCGGCCGACAAGGAAGCGGAAGCCATCATCACCGCCGGGCTTGCGGTCGCCTTTCCTTCAATCCCGGTGGTCGCTGAAGAGGCTGTCTCGTGCGGCCGCACGCCGACGCGGATCGGGCCGCAATACTTCCTTGTCGATCCCGTGGACGGCACGCGCGAATTTGTCGAGGGACGGGACGAGTTCACGGTCAATATCGGGCTGGTGCGTGATGGAGCGCCGGTTGCCGGGTTAGTCTATGCGCCGGCGCGCGGCCAATTGTTCGAGGCCATCGACGGCGAAGTCCTGGAAGCGACGGTGGATGGGAACGGCGCAATCGCCAACCGGACGCCGATCGCGGTCTCGGGGCGCGAACTTCCGGCCTGCATCGTCGCCAGCCGCTCGCATCTCAATGCCCGCACGCGCGACTACCTCGACCGCCACGCCGGAACGGCCTGCCGCCATGTCGGTTCGTCGCTGAAATTCTGTCTCGTCGCGCGCGGCGAGGCCGATCTCTACCCGAGCTTTCGCGCCACCATGCAGTGGGATACGGCGGCGGGCGACGCGATCTTGCGCGCTGCCGGCGGCGAAACGCGCGATGCGGAAGGCGACTTGCTATCCTACCTCCCGGACCTCTGCGTCGATGGCGTCCATTTTTGCAACCCGTCCTTCGTTGCAACAGGTTACCGCCGCCGCTGACCGTGTCGGGCGCAAGACAGGCGCGGATTTCCTTCTCACGGGATTTCGCCATGGGCAGCCCGGCGCCACAGCGCGTTCAGCGTCCATAAGGGCCGCCACAGCGCTGCCCGCGACAATTCGGTAGCAACGTCGAGATGCCGGCCGCCCCATCGCGCCAGCGCCGCACGCTCCAGCGCGAGCGCTGCGCGAAGCCGGCGGCCTCGACCGAAGTCCAGGTGCGGCAGTTGAGCCGCTTCGATGCATCGCAGCGCCGCGAGCACCGCGTCGGGATCCGGGCGGCTGCCGAGCGAGACTTCCGCCATGACCGCCCTGGCGATACCGAGTTCATGGCGGCTGGTGAACCGCAGCAGCCACTCCCAATCCTCGTGACGGCCCAACGTCTCGTCGAAACCACCGGAACCAAGGAACAGGTCGCGCCGCACCATCAGGGTCGAACCAATGCCAAAGCGACCGCCCGTCAGAGCGCGGTCGAAGTCAAGTGCTTCGTTATCGGGAAGGTAATCAGTCGCACGGCCGTCCCTGTCGAGGCGAAATCCGCAGGTGACGCCGGCAAGTCCGGGCCTTGCGGCAAGAAACGCAAGCTGCACATCGATCTTTCCGACAAGCCAGCGATCGTCGCTGTCAAGAAAGGCGATCCATCGGCCGCGCGCCGCCGCAACACCGGCATTGCGCGCCGCCGCCGCGCCCTTGTTCTCAGGCAGCCGCAGCAGCCGCACACGGCCGTCCTGCGGCGCTTCGAGCGGCGTCGGCGTGCCGTCATCCACGACCAAGATTTCGTCGACGCCCGATTGGTGCGCCGATTCGATGGCCGCAAGCAGGCGTTCCTGACGTCCGTGACAAGGAATGACGGCGCTGACCGAAACCGGCCCCGTCGAAGCGACGCCCGGCATCAGACTCCTCGCATCCCATGGCTTCGGGTTTCGAGGGCCATGCGATAGATCCGGGCGAAGGAAAGCTGGACATCGGCTTCATCGAAGCCGCGTCGCCGCACCGCCTCCGTGGCGTTGCGACCCATTTCTGCGGCCAGTTCGCGGTTTGCGGCAAGCGCGGCGATGCATTTGACAATTTCCTGCGCCGATCCTGTCGGTAGAAGGAAACCGGTCTTCCCGTCTTCGACGATGGCGCGGCAACCGGCGCAATCGGTAGCGATCGCCACCCTGCCGGCGGCCGCCGTTTCGACGAGGATGCGCGGCAACCCCTCATTGTAGCGCGTTGGCAGGCACACGGCATCGACCTCGCCAAGCAGCCTGTCCATGTCCGTCACATGGCCGAGGAACTCGATTGCCCTTTCGCGCCGCGCCGCCTCCAGTTCGGCCTCGGACAGATTGTCGGGGTGACCGGGGTCGGGAAATCCGGCGACGAGAAAACGGGCATTCACGCCGCGCGATTCAGAAAGGCGGGCCGCCTCCACGAAACGGTCGAGCCCTTTGCCGCGGATCAGCCGGGCCGCCCACAAAACCCGCAGCGGGGCGGTGGGATCTGTTTGCATCGGTGCGCCGGAGAACCGCTTCAGCTGCAGGCCGGCGCCCGTGATCGTGTGGGTGCGCTCCTGCGCCACAAGATTGAGTTCAACGAACCTTGCGCGATCCATGTCGTTTTCAAACGTGGCGTGCGCCGCCTCACCCGCCAGACCGCGGCGCAGGATCGCCTTGGTGGCTGCGCGCTGGATTGCTGGCCACAAGCCGCGCCCCTCAAACACCCGGCCGAGGCCGGGAAACGTGGCGACGATGGCGGGGCGGCGCGCGCGCGGCATTTGCAGCGTCGCGGCAAGACCGAAGAACACCGGCTTCATCGTGATCAGGTGAACGATGTCCGGCTTTCGCGCCTCGATCATCCGCCCGAGAGCGTGCATCAGCCCTATGTCGGCGGCAATATCCACGCGTTCGCGAAGAAGGTTGAGCGGCTCTGAATCGAATTCGTCGATAAGCCGCCGGTCGCCGCCGCTGGCCACGACAACTTGCCAGCCTTCATCCGCCATTCGGTGAGCGACATGAGCGCGGTGGGCGCGGAAATACCCGGCGTCATTGCATATGTACAAGATGCGCGGCGTTGCGCCTCGCGCGAAACCAACGGTACCGACCGCGATCTCCTGCACTCGCCACTCCCGACCGCTTTCTGAACAGCGCGCCCCACTCGGTCCGGCCATTCGTGACCGTAACGCAATGCCGATAGCAGGTTGAGACCGGGACGCAAAGCGCTGGCCTTACTCAATCGCCCAAAGCCGGAGATGGCCGCACCGACCGGAAACGCCAGATCAGCAAGCTTGCCGCCACGGTTCCCGACAGCAGCGCAAGAATCTGGACCGGCAGCGATGGCGCCCACGCCAGGGCCAGGCCAAGCAGGCTCAAACCGGTGTTCAATGCCGCAACCTCGGCTGAAATGCGGCCCGGGAGCAGACCGTTGCGGCGCGCGATCTGGTAGGCATGGCGGGAATGGGCAGACAGGATATTCTCGCCGCGCGCCACACGCTGTGCGAGCGTGGTGGCCGTGTCCAGCAGGTAGTAGAGAAACGGCAGAGCCGCCACCACGGGAGAAACCGACAAGGCGACGCCTGTGGCCGCCGCGCCGGTGAGCAAACCGAAACCGAGGCTGCCGCTGTCGCCCAGAAAGATGAGCGCCGGCGGCCTGTTGGACCGGGAAAAGGCGATCAGCGCGCCGGCGCCCGCCGCACCCAGCAAACCGCTCGCCGGATCGGCTGAAGACACGATCGGCAGAACGGCCACAAACGCTAGGCCGGGCAGCAGCCCCGCCACCGTCATCAGGTCAAGGCCGTCCATGAAATTGACGACGTTGGTGAAGCCGACAAGCCAGAGCACGATGAGGGCAAAGATCAGCCCGAGCATCGGCTGTCCATCGGCAATACCCCAGGCGGCGATCGCCGCGCCGACAAGCTGCAGCCCCAGCTTCGGCAGGGCAGGAAGATCACGAATGTCGTCGACAACGCCGGTCGCCCACAACAGGGCAAATGCCGCAAGGACTGCCGGACTGACAGGGATACTGAAAAGCAGGCCCGACGTGACAATCGCCACGAAAATCGCCGGCGCGGCTGCAATGCCTCCGATCTGGCGCGCATGGTGTCGGTGGTTTGAACGCGCGGTCACCGGTGCGACAAACAGGTGTGGCGGCAGGTGGGCGGGAAGCAGCGCCAGCAGGACGGCTGTGACGACAAGCGAGAAGGCGCAGGTTGTCACCATGGGTAGCAGCATCGGGCAAACCGGAATCGTTGTCGTTCATTTCTCCTTACGTTGAAGCACTGGTGTTGCGCCAGCAAATTGGACGATCCCCAGCCGCCACGAGGTCCGGAAGTTCAACCGCACACAGCAAGACTCGCGAATTGATTGTTCGGCCCTGATTAACCACATCGCGAGGAAACCGGTCGCCGGGCTTCCGGTAACGTAATGTATTTACCTCCAAAACTTAGTTTCTGGATCGGCAAAGGCGCGAATAACAGCGCCGGCTGAACACACGGGGGTGAATGTGTCGGTTATCCAGAAGGTCGGCAATACGCTTGTCATCGTTGCCGATGTCGAACAGAAATCGGAATTGCCGGACCCTGCGACTGCGGTTCCCGCAGTGGTCGGGCTGGGTTATGTCGGACTTCCCTTGCTGGCGGGTTTCTCGGAGCAGACGCGCGCTATCGGTTTCGACATCGATCGCCGCAGAATCGCCAACCTGGCGACGGGATGCGACAACACCGGCCAGTGTACGCCGCAGCAACTGACGAACCCCGACATGGAGTTCACCACCGACGCCACGGCTCTGGGACAAGCCGATGTCGTGCTGGTCTGCGTGCCGACGCCGGTGATGGCGGGCAACCGGCCCGATTACCGCCCGCTCATCGCCGCATCCAGGACGATCGGCGCCAACATGAAACGCGGCGTAGTCGTGGTCTACGAGAGCACCGTCGATCCGGGGGCAACCGAGAACCGCTGCATTCCTGTGCTGGAGGAAACCTCCGGCATGAAGGAAGGGCGCGACTTCTTCGTCGGCTATTCGCCAGAGCGCGTCAGTCCGGGCGAGCACTCGCGCCGTGTGACCGACATCAAGAAAATCGTCTCGGGGTCTTCGCCCGCCGTGGCGGATTTTCTCGAGGCGTTCTATGGCCGTGTGGTGAAGGCCGGCTTGTTCAAGGCGTCGTCCATCAAGGTGGCCGAAGCCGCAAAAATCCTGGAAAACACCCAGCGCGACGTCAATATAGCGCTGATCAATGAAATGATGCAGCTGTTCGATTCGATGGGCGTCAAGGTCAGCGAAGTGGTGGCGGCCGCAGGCTCGAAGTGGAACTTCCACACTTATTTCCCCGGCCTTGTTGGCGGGCATTGCATTTCGGTCGACCCGTTCTACCTCCTGCACGCCGGGCGCAGCCAGGGCCTGTCAATGGACGTTGTTTCCGCTGCTCGCCAGGTCAACGAACGCACGGCGTATTTTCTTGCCGACAAGCTGCATCAGATGCTGTCGCCGGAAGCGCATGACCTTCAGGGCAAACGTGTGCTCGTGCTTGGCCGCACCTTCAAGGACAATTGCCCGGACATCCGCAACTCGAAATCCTTCGCGGTGATGGATTCGCTTTGGGCGCGGGGCGCGGATGTGTTTTCCTACGATCCGGTCGCCGAGGACAGCCATTTCGAGGGCGGGCGCGGCGCCATTGTCATCGACGATCCCTACGCCAATGGCAAGTTCGACGCGATCGTGGTGACGGCTGCGCACGACGTCTTTCGCGAGGAATTCAAAACGCTGCGCCTGTCGGCGATCCTGCCGGTTGGTGCGCCGGTGGTCGATCTGCGAAAGCTCTTCGACCCGTCGCTTGCCGCACTTGGCTTCAATTACTGGACACCCTGATCATCCAGCCCTGCCGGAGCGTCGTTCGAATAACGCTCCATGATCCTGCTGCGGCCGCCCCCATCGGGCGGCCGTGTCGTTTTGTCCGTGTTTGCTGCGGTGAAAATCCAAAGGCGTCCAATGCCTTGCTGTGTCGGCGCGCCAGTCTTGTCCATGCCCGGCCGATCGCGCGTTAAGATCGCCCATCTGTTTGAAGGACATGGCCGATCGATGGAAAACACCCCCGCTCTCTCGCTGCCGCTTCTCCAGCCCTCGCAGGCGCAGAAGCACGTGACCGTCAACGCCGCGCTGCTGACGCTCGACGCGCTGGCGCAGCCCGTCGTGCTCGACCGCGATCTCACCGGACCGCCGGCGCAACCGGTCGACGGCGATTGCTACATTCCGGCTGCCCCGGCAACCGGCGATTGGGTCGGTCGCGAGGGACGCTTCGCCGTGTCTTTCAACGGCGCCTGGCAGTTCCATGCGCCAAAACCCGGCTGGCGCGCATGGATTGCAGACGAAGAGCGGGAGGTGCATTTCGACGGGACGAACTGGGTGGAGGCGCCCGGTTCCGGAGCTGTTGCGACACTGTCGGTCAACGGCGCGCTGGCCGACAGCACCAACCGCATCGCCGCCAATGCTCCGGCGAGCCTGTTCAACCACGATGGCGCAGGTCATCAGGTGAAGATCAACAAGGCGGCAGCCGGCGAAACAGCGAGCCTGTTGTTTCAGGACGGATTTTCCGGCCGCGCCGAGATCGGGATCGTTGGCAATGACGACCTCGCCGTCAAGGTGTCCGGCATTGGCGCGCACTTTGTTGAAGCGTTGAGGGTCAATCGGCACAGCGGGCGGGTCGCCATGCCGGGCGGAAGGTTCCACACGCCGGACATCATCCGGCAGCGCCGCGTTTCCACGTCCCCCTGGCTTTCGAGCGCCACCCCGGCCGATATCGGTTGGCGATCCGTCTGCTGGTCAGCGGAGCTGGGCCTGTTCTGCGCCGTTTCGGAAACGGGCGCCGGCAATGCGATCATGACTTCTCCCGATGGCGTCGCCTGGACCTCCCGCGTACCGCCGTCCGACACCATGTTGCGATCCGTATGCTGGTCGCCCGAAAGGCGGCTGTTTTGCACGGTTGCGTCGAGCGGCGGAACGGACCGGGTCATGACATCGCCGGATGGTATAAACTGGACCGCGCGAAACGCAGCCGCAGCCAATGGCTGGCTCGGCGTGACCTGGTCGCCCCAACTCGGACTGTTCTGCGCTGTCGCCTTCACCGGCGCCGGGAACCGGGTGATGATTTCCCCCGACGGGGTCGACTGGACGGCGGTTGGCGGCGTTCCTGACAATGGTTGGCGCAGTGTTGTCTGGGCGGCCGAACTCGGCCTTTTCTGCGCTGTCGCATTTACCGGGGACGCCAACCGGATCATGACCTCGCCAAACGGCGCGGACTGGACCGCGCACGCCCAGCCTTCCGACAATGGCTGGTTTTCGGTGACGTGGTCTCCGGAGCTCGGCCTGTTTTGCGCCGTTGCCTATGATGGCGCAGGAAGCGGTCTCATGACGTCGCCTGACGGTTCGACGTGGACCAGTCGCACCCCGGCTGCAGCCTTGATCTGGAATGCAGTGGCGTGGGCGCCCGAAATCGGCATGTTCTGCGCCGTAGCGGGCAGCGGCGCCGGCAACAGGGTCATGACATCGGTGGACGGGACAAACTGGCAAAGCGGCGCTAGCGCGGCCGACAACATCTGGAGAGGGCTTTGCTGGTCGCCTGAACTCGGCATCTTCTGCGCAGTCGGCGCCAGCGGCACAGCAAACCGGGTGATGACCTCGGTTTCGGCTTACAGCTATCCCTACCGGTGAGCCGGTTTGCGACTGCGGCAAAAATCATTTCCGGGCAGGCGGATTTGCGCTGCTTTCGCGCGCCGCCAGCAGCCGCGTCAGCCAGTCCGGGTCCATTTCCGGAACGGAGGACAGCAGCAGCTGCGTATAGTCGGGGTAGGGCGGTTCGAGAATCGTGCTCTTCAGTCCCTGTTCCACCACCTTGCCCTGGAACATCACAACGATCTCGTCGGAGATCGCCTTCACGGTCGCAATGTCGTGGGTGATGAAGATGTAGGTGATGCCGAGATCCTTCTGCAGCCGCAGCAACAGCTTGAGGATGCCCTCCTGCACGATCTGGTCGAGCGCCGAGGTTACCTCGTCGCAGATGATCAGTTCCGGTTCGGCAGCGAGCGCGCGCGCAATGCAGATGCGCTGCTTCTGGCCGCCGGAGAGTTCCGAGGGCAGGCGGTCCATGAAACTGTCGTCGAGTTCGATCATCTTCAGAAGTTCGCTGACCCGCGCCTCGCGCCTGGCGCCGGACAGGCCGAGATAGAACTCCAGCGGCCGGCCGATGATTTCCTCAACCGTCTGGCGCGGGTTCATCGCCGTGTCCGCCATCTGGTAGATCATCTGGATGCGGCGCAGCTGGTCCTTGGAGCGGCCGGCCAGCGCAGGCGGCAGCGGCTGACCGTCGAACACCACCTTGCCCGCCATCGGCGGCAGAAGCCCGGTGATGACGCGGGCGGTGGTGGACTTGCCCGACCCGGATTCGCCAACCACAGCGACTGTCTTGCCGCGCGGCACGGTGATCGTCACATCGTGCAGCACCTTGTGCTTGCCGTAGGCGGCGTCAACGTGATCGATGGAAAGGATGATGTCGTCGCCCTTCTCCTCCGGCTTGGCGAGCGAGCGCACCGACCACAGCGAACGGGTATAGGGCTTCTCCGGCGCGTCCAGCATCTTGCGCGTCGGCGCTTCCTCCACCTCCTCGCCGTAGCGCAGCACCTTGATGAAATCGGCCATCTGAGCGACCACGGCGAGATCGTGCGTGATATAGATCGCCGCCGTGTGGAAGGTCTCGACGATCTCGCGCATTGCAGCCAGCACGTCAACCTGCGTGGTGACGTCGAGCGCCGTGGTCGGCTCGTCGAAGATGATCAGGTCCGGCCTGGGCGACATTGCCATCGCCGTCATCACGCGCTGCAACTGCCCGCCGGACACCTGGTGCGGATAGCGCTGGCCGATGGTTTCGGGGGAGGGGAGTTTCAACGCCCGGAAGAGCTGCACAGCGTCGTTGCGCGAGTCCGCGTCCGGGCGAAGGCCCATGCGCGTCGCCGATTCCACCGTCTGGTCGATCAGCCGGTGGGCGGGATTGAACGAGGCGGCCGCCGATTGCGCCACATAGGCAATGCGCGTGCCCCAGAGCTTGCGCTTCTCGGCTTCGCCCGCTTTGATCAGGTCGATGCCGTCGAAGACGATAGAGCCGCCGCAAATGCGGCATCCGGGTTGGGCGTAACCCATCGCCGCCTTGCCGAGGGTCGACTTTCCGGCGCCCGATTCGCCGATCAGCCCCATCACCTCGCCGCGCTTCAAGGTCAGGTCGACGCCCTTGATGATGGGATGCCAGCGTTCGTCGGAAAATCCCTCGATGCGCACATCTCGCATCTCCAGCAGCACATCGCCCTTGCGGCCCTGCCTCTTGTCAGTGCTCATCGCGCAATCCGCTCGTCTTGTGCAGGAACCAGTCGACAATGAAATTGACCGCGACGGTGAGCAGCGCGATTGCGCCCGCCGGCAGCAGCGGCGTCAACCCGGCCTTCAGGTCGTACTGGGCAAATTGGATCAGCGAGGCATTCTCGCGCACCATCGACCCCCAGTCGGCGGTCGGCGGTTGTATGCCGACGCCAAGGAAGGAGAGCGCGGCGATGGTCAGGAAGACGAAGGAGAAGCGCAGGCCGAACTCGGCCACCATCGGCGGCATGATGTTGGGCAGGATCTCGCGGCGCATCACCCAGCCGAGGCCCTCGCCGCGCAGCCTTGCCGCCTCCACGTAGTCCATCACCGCCACATTGACCGCAACCGCCCGGGTGAGCCGGAAGACGCGGGTGGAATCCAGCACCGCGATGATCATGATCAGGCTCGGGACCGACGAGCCGAAGATCGACAGCAACATCAACGCGAAGATCAGGCTCGGGATCGCCATCAGCACGTCGACGCCGCGGCTGATCAGTTGGTCGAGCCAGCCGCGGTTGATCGCGGCGATCAGCCCGAGGCTGCCGCCGATCAGGAACGAGAGCACCGTGGTCGCCAGCGCAATGCCCATGGTGTTGCGGGCGCCGTAGATCAGCCGGCTGAAGACGTCGCGGCCGATCTGGTCCGTTCCGAAAACATGCTCGGCGCCCCACGGTGCATTGGGAACGGGGAAGATTTCAGCCTCGCCGTAGGGCGCGATCAGCGGCGCGAAGACGGCAACGATCACGTAAATACCCACGACCACCATGCCGAACCATGCCGAAACCGGCGCCTTTTTCAGCGCCAGCCAGATGCGCTCCCACCTTGTGCGCCGCTTGCGCACAAAAGAGACTTCGGCCGCCGCCGAATAGGTTTCGGGGGTATCGGTCATCGCGGGTGCAGCAGTCTCGGGTTGGTGACGATGCCGATGATGTCGGCGATCAGATTGAGCAGGATGTAGGTTGCGGCGAAGATCAGCGCGCAGCCCTGAACGACCGGGATGTCGCGTGTCGTCACCGCATCGACCATCAGTTGGCCGACGCCGGGATAGACGAACACCACCTCCACCACGACGACGCCGATGACGAGATAGGCGAGGTTGAAGGCGATCACGGTGGCGATCGGCGCCCAGGCGTTGGGCAGGGCGTGCTTGAGGATGATTTCCGATTGCGATGCGCCCTTCAGCCGCGCCATCTCGATGTAGGGGCTGGCGAGCAGGTTGATGATCGCGGCGCGCGTCATGCGCATCATATGCGCCACAATCACCAGCGTCAGCGTCAGCGCCGGCAGCGCGACGCGGTATAAGCGCTCGCCGAGCGGTGTCGACGCATCGACATTGGCGAGCGAAGGAAACACCGGCCACAACGATCCGAGCAGGAGGATCAGCACATAGGCGACGAAGAATTCCGGCGTGGCGATCGTCGTCAGCGTGAAGGCGTTGACGGATCGGTCGTAGAGGGAATTGCGATAGAGTGCTGCGGTCAGGCCGAGGAACAGCGCCAGCGGAACGGCAATTGCAGCGGTGACGCCCGCGAGGAAGAGCGTGTTCTGGAGCCTTGGCGCGATCAGCTGGGCAACCGGTCGTGAGCGGTCGACGCCCGAGGAGGCGCGGCCCGAGAACGACGTTCCAAGGTCGCCCTGCGCAACCCCGCCGATCCACTCGAAGTAGCGGACAACGGCCGGCTTGTCCAAACCGAGCTCCTTGCGGAACGCGGCGACCGTTTCCTTCGTCGCCGCCTGGCCGAGCACGGCCTGGCCGAAATCGCCCGGCAGCATCGAGATCGACGAAAAGATGATCGCCGACACGATCGTCAGCGTGACGACGCCGAGCCCGAGCCTTTTCAGGATTGTCGCCAGGATCGGATGCACGTCCGCCCCACTCCCCCTGTTTCGCCAAGCGCGGCAGCAAGCCGCGCTTTTTTCCCCGCCCGTTTCACCGGTGCTTGTTGCCGGGATAATGGGCCGGTTCGATTGCCCTTGTAAAGCCTCGATTCAAACGATTCGACTTGCCAAGGCGAAGCCAAAGGCGTGACACTGTACAGACGGGCCACATCGGCGGCGGTCGCCGGCCGCGAGTTTCGCGTGATTTCAGGGGGATAACGATGACCATCAGCGTTGGCGAAGCTACGGTGAAGTACCTGCGGGCGCGCGGCGTCGACACGGTGTTCGGGATACCCGGCGTCCACACGCTCGATTTCTATCGCGGCTTCGGCGCCGTCGACGGCATCCGCCACATCCAGGCGCGCAATGAACTGGGTGGCGGCTTCATGGCCGACGGCTACGCAAGGGCAACAGGCAGGCCCGGCGTGTTGCTCACCATCTCCGGCCCCGGCGTCACAAATGCGACGACGGCGCTCGGCCAAGCCTATGGCGATTCGGTGCCGCTGCTGCTGGTCTCGGCGGAAGCGGCGAGCGGCACGCTCGGCAAGGGCTGGGGCATGCTGCACGAGGTGACCGGCCTTGCCGCCGTGACCGCGCCGCTGACGGCGTTCTCTGGAACGGCGCGCACGCCTGCCGATATGCCAGCAATGCTGGATCGCGCCTTTGCCTGCTTTTCCGGCCGGCGGCCGCGGCCGGCGCATGTGGCGATCCCCGTCGATGTGCTCGCCGCCCATGTCGCCGACGACTGGTCCGCGGCCGAAACCGACGCCGAGCCGCCAACGCCCGATCCGGCTGCGATCCGCGATGCTGCGAACCTCCTGTCGGCCGCGAAAAACCCGGTTCTCATCGTCGGCGGCGGCGCTGCCGGCGCCGATGTGACGACGCTTGCCGAAAGGCTCGGCGCGATCGCCATCTCCACCTCCGCCGGCAAGGGTGTGGTGCCGTCTTCCCACCCGCTGAGCCTTGGCGGCATGATGTGCCGGACGCCCGCGCAGGAGCTTGTCGCTGCCGCCGACGTGGTGCTGGCGATCGGCACCGAACTGGCCGAGACCGACAGTTTCGTCGACGAAATCCGTTTTGGCGGGCCGCTTCTGCGCATCGACATCGAACCGGCCCGCGCGAACGACCGCTATCCGGCCGCGCTGCACATCTCCGCCGATGCGAAACGGGCCGTTGCGGCGCTGCTCGACGCCTTGCCGGCGAAGGGCCGCAACAGCGCCGATGTTGCGGAGAGGGCGGCAGCGATCCGCGCCACCTGCCTCGCGCCGCTCACGGCGTCGGAAGCAAGGCACCTGCGTCTGCTGGCCGCGATCCGCGCCGCGCTGCCGGAAGACGGCATGCTGTTCGGCGATTCCTGCCAGGCGACCTACACCGCGATTTCCGCTTATCCGGCAGAGGCGCCGCGCCGGTTCTTCTATGCGCCCGGCTATTGTGCGCTCGGCTTTGCCTTTCCGCAGGCGATCGGCGCGAAACTGGCGCTGCCGGACCGCGCGGTGGCGGCGCTTGCCGGCGACGGCGGCACGATGTTCACGGTGCAGGAACTGGCGACGGCGGCAGAGCAGCGCCTGCCGATCCCGCTGATCGTGTGGCACAATGACGGCTACAAGCAGATCCGCGACGATATGCGCAGCAAAAACGTGCCGCGCATCGCGGTGGACGGGCTGGCGCCCGATTTCTTGCTGCTCGCACGCGCCATGCATTGCCATGGCGTCGAACCGGACAGCGAAGCGGCATTCATCGCCGCCGTGCGCGATGCGTTCGCAGCCGACCGGCCGACGGTGATTGTCGTGCGCGAGGAGGGCGGTTGGGTGGGGTAAGAGCGGCAGCAAAGCGCGCACCCCCGTCCCATCCCGGCACAGCCATCCCGGCACGGTTCCTGCAACGCGTCTCCGAATGTGTGGAGACGTGCCATGAACCGACGCCGCATCCTCAAGGCCGTGGCCGCAGCCCCGCTGTTGCTGCCGTTTGGCGCGCAAGCCCAGACGCGACAGGGCGGCCTGCGCGGTTCCATCGACATCGCCAGCCCCGGCATCCGGCCGGTCTCGAGCGACCGCAGAAGCGCGGCCTTCCAGGACATGATTGACCGCGCCGCGGCCGAGGGCAAGCCGGTGGCGCTGCCGGCCGGCGGCTACGTCATCTCCAACATCGTGCTGCCGGACGGGCTGGTGTTGACCGGCGTGCCCGGCCGCACACGTCTGCACTATGGCGGCGGCGGGCATTTCCTCGCCGCCCAGAACGCGCGCCGCATCACGCTTGCCGGCCTTGTGCTCGACGCCGGCAACGCCTGGCTTGCAGACCATGTGTCCGGCGCACTCGACCTGCGCGGCGTCGAAACCGCGGTGGTGGAGGATTGCATCCTGCTCGGCTCGGCGAAATCCGGCCTGCATCTGGAAGGGTCGGGCGGGCGCATCGAGGCCTGCGACATTTCCGGCGCCGCCGGTTTCGGCCTCTATGCCGTGGAAAGCCGGGGGCTGCGGATTGCCGCAAACACCGTCAGCGCCTGTGCCAATGGCGGCGTCGCCGTGCATCGCTGGCAGGTGGCCGAGGACGGCTCGACGATCGCCGACAATCGCGTGTTTGACATCGGCGCTGCCAATGGCGGCACCGGCCAGTGGGGCAACGGCATCAACGTGTTTCGCGCCAATGCCGTCTCGATTTCGGGAAACCGCGTTTCGGATTGCGCCTTCTCGGCGATCCGCGCCAATGCCTGCTCGGATCTGCGCGTCAGCGGCAATTCCGCCCGCAACAGCGGCGAGACGGCGATCTACGCCGAATTCGGCTTCGAAGGCGCGGCGATTGCCGGCAACACGGTGGACGGGGCGGCGAATGGCATCTCGGTGGTGAACTTCAACGATGGCGGCCGGCTGGCGACGGTCTCGGCCAACATCGTGCGCAACCTGCGTACCGTCGGCCCGTATCCGGCCGACCCGCCCGGCTTCGGCGTCGGCATCTCGGTGGAGGCCGACACGGCGGTGACCGGCAATGTGGTGGAGAACGCGCCGCTCTACGGCGTCAATCTCGGCTGGGGCGAGTTCCTGCGCGATTGCGTGGCGAGCGGCAATGTCATCCGCGAGGCGCGCTACGGCGTCGCCGTGACCGTGGCCGACGGCGCGGGGGCCGCCGTGATCGCCGACAACCGCATCGCCGCCCGCGACGCCGCGATCGTCGGCCACCGCTGGGCGAAGATTGTCACCGGGGATCTGGCGGCTGGCGGCAAGCTTCCGGGCAATGTGACGGTGGAGCGAAACGGCGTGGGGTGAGTGGAATCGATCCGCCCTACCCATCGTCACGTTCTGCTCGCTACAGTTACGCAAGTTCCCGGCACCCGAACGATCCGGTTCGATCGAACGGCGCTGTAGCGGTCTGAACAACGCAAAAACCTGCTGCGCGGCAATCGCCGTCCCGACGCCTGCCGGGCGATTGTCCCGGGCGTCAGATGCAACCGCTCCAATCCGGTTTTCCCGCCCGTATTAAGAAACCCGGTTGACGAAAAGCCAATTGTTGTAGGACAATAGGATGATTGGAGATTAAACGTATGGGCATGATCCGGAGATCGGCGGTTCTGGGTGTGACGGACACGCTGCCGCAGCGCGTGGTGTCAGCCCTCTCCCGCGACATCGAATCGGGCGAGCTTGCCCCCGGCAGCCGGCTGCCAACCGAACAGCAACTCGCCAGCCGGCTTGGCGTCAGCCGCAACGTCATCCGCGAAGCAGTGGCGCAGCTTCGAGCCGACGGTCTCGTGGAGGCGCGGCAGGGCGTCGGCGCCTTCGTGCGCGCGCCGGAGCAACGCGACGCGATCCGCATCGACCGCAATGCATTGCGTGAACCCGGCAACATGCAGCGCCTGTTCGAATTGCGCAGCGTACTCGAAACCGAAGCCGCCGCGATCGCGGCAACCCGCCGTACGCCGCAACAGCTTGACTGCATCAAGTCCCATCTCGACCGCATGGGCGGTGAGGAAAAATGGGAGGACGGCAGCATCGACGCCGACCTCGCCTTTCATCGCGAGATCGCGGCGGCGACCGGCAACGGTTACATCCACACCTTTGTGTCCTTTGTCTGCGAGCAGATCCGGCAGACCATCTATTATGCCCGCCAGACCAACCCGCTGCACGATCTGGTCCACATCAACGTCGGCGAGCACGTGCGCATTTACGAAGCTCTCGTTGCCGCAGATCCGCACATGGCGGCGGCGGCGATGCGCAATCATATCCACGGGGCGGCTCAGCGCGTCGGCGTTACGATCGAGGATCGTCAACACCCCGACCAGTTCGTGCGCAAGGCGGGAAAGGCGAAGTGATGAACGATGGCCCGGCCCTGAAGATCACCGATGTCTGCCTGCTGGTGGAGGATATTGAGCGTGCGGTGCAATTCTACTCCGGCGTGCTCGGTTTCAGGCTGCGCCGCCGCGCGGAGGGATTTGCGGATTTTCACAGCGAAGGCGTGACGCTTGCGGCATGGGAACTCGGCCACATGAGCGCGCATTCGGGCGTGGCCGATGTGAAGGCGCCGCCGCGCGCCCACAAGGCCTGTGTCGCCGTTCGACTGGACACCCCGTCGCAGATCGATGCGATGCATGAGCGGCTGATCGCAATGGGGGTGGTGTTTGCCGGGCCGCCTTCCGACTACCCGTGGAACGCGCGCTGTGCCTACTTTACCGACCCCGACGACAATGTGTGGGAGATCTACGCCTGGTATCCGGAAGGGCCGAAACACGATTTCGATTCAGCCGACGCCGGCGACTGAACAGTGACCGAAAACGCCAGCAGGGAGAATGACATGACGCATACGCGAATTTCCAGACGCCAGTTTCTCGGCGGCAGCGCCGTTCTCGCCGGGGCCATGGGTGGCGGCATCCAGCTTGTTCTGCCCGATCCCGCACGTGCCGAAAACGCCAAGGTTGTCATCAAGCTCGACTGGCTGATGTCCAACGGCCAGATCGGCGACGTGATGGCCGCCCAGCAAGGTTTCTTCACCGACGCGGGTCTCGACGTGGAGTTCAATCCCGGCGGCCCCAACTCGGCAACGGTGCCGCCCGTTGTGTCCGGCGATGCCACACTCGGCCAATTCTCTGAGTCGACCCAGCTTGTCGCCGCACGTGCGTCGGGCGTGCCGGTCAAGATCCTGGCCTGTGGCTTCCGCACCGGCCCCTACGCGTTGGCGTCCCTGCCAAAGGCGCCGGTGCGTTCGGCGGCTGACATGATTGGCAAGAAGATCGGCATCCAGCCGACCGCCCGCGTCGTCATCGACGCCATCATCGCCAAGAACAACCTCGACGCCTCCCAGATCACCGTCGTCAATGTCGGCTTCGACAAGGCGCCGCTGGAGCGCGGCGAAGTGGACGCCATCGGCGGCTGGGTCACCAATACCCAGGCGCTCTCGGTGCTGGGACCGGACCGCATCGACCTGCTGGTCAGCGACATGGGCCTGCCATCCTACGCCAATGTCTACTTCGCCACGGATTCCGCAATCGACAGCAATGCCGAGGTTCTTGCAAAGTTCATCGGTGCTGTATCGAAGGGCTGGGAGTGGACCAAGGCGAACCCAGAGGAAGCCGTCAAGAAGACCGTGGAAGCCTACCCGGACATGAGCCTGGAATGGGAACTGAAGACGATCGATCTCATTCTCCAGCTCAGCTTCAACGCCGATACGGCGCGCGACGGCTGGGGCACATTCGATCCGGCCAGGATCGAGGAACAGATCGCCATGTTCGATGCGCTGAAGCAGTACGAGCAGGGCAGGCCGAAGCTTGAGGATGTCTATACAACGAAAATCCTCGAGATGACGAAGGACATCCGGCCGAAGATCTGACCGCACGATGGATGCAGACCGTTACGCCATACGGGCGAAGGGCCTGGACGCCGGATACCGGGATTCTGCCGGGAACGCGGCGGTCGTGCTCAATGGCTTCGATCTCGACGTCGCCGAAGGGGAGTTTCTCACCATCATCGGCCCGTCGGGATGCGGCAAGTCGACCTTCCTGAGGGCGGTGGCCGATCTGCTGCCGCCGCTTTCGGGCGCGTTGCAGGTGCTCGACGGTACCGCCGCCGATGCCCGGCTTCGCCGCGACGTATCCTTCGTGTTCCAGGACGCCACGCTGCTGCCATGGCGTACGGTTGCAAGAAACATCGGCCTTCCCAACGATGTCGGACGCCGGACGGCGCGCAACGGCGCACCGTCGGTCAGCGAGTTGCTGGAACTGATGGGCCTGGCAGGTTTCGAGGACCGCTATCCCTCGCAGCTTTCCGGCGGCCAGCGCCAGCGCGTCGCGATCGCCCGGGCCTTGATTTCCCAACCGCGGATATTGCTGATGGACGAGCCATTCGGCGCGCTCGACGAAATCACCCGCGACCGGCTCAACGACGAACTGCTGAAGCTGTGGCGGCGCACCGGCGCCACCGTGCTGTTCGTCACCCACTCGATCATGGAAGCCGCCTATCTCGGGCAGCGCGTCATGGTGCTGGCGGCAAACCCCGGCCGCATCCACGCGGTGCACGATCTTCGGCCGCTGAAAGGCATCGATGGCGGATGCTCCCGGGAAGACCCGAGGCTCGTTGCCGTAATGGCGGAGCTTCGCGCAGAACTCGCGCAGTGTTGAGCAGGCGATGAGAGAAACGGTTCCCAGCCCCTGGAACGGCATTCTTCCCGTCGCCGGCGTGCTGTCGGTGATGGCGGCTTGGCAGTTCCTGCTGCCGCTCGCCGGCGTTCCCTCCTACATCGTTCCGACCCCGGTGGAGATCGCGCGGATTTTCTCGCGCGAAAGCGCGTTATTGTGGGTGAACTTCTGGCCGACGGTTTACGAGGCGCTTGCCGGGTTCATGCTCGGCAATGGCGTTGCGGTGCTGCTCGCGGTAATCTTCGTCTATAACCGCTATCTGCAAGCGGCCTATTTCCCGGTGATCCTGTTCCTCAACACGATTCCGATACTGGCGCTTGCCCCGGTGATCATCCTGATCTTCGGCCTCGGCATGCTGCCGAAAATCATCATCGCGGCGGTCATATGTTTCTTTCCAACCCTGGTGAACATGATCCGCGGCCTGGAGTCGGTGACGCACAGCGAGCGGGAACTGTTTCGCGTCCTTTCTGCTTCGAAGCTGGAAACGCTCTGGAAGCTGCGCCTGCCGCGCGCCATGCCCTTCCTGTTCGCGTCGCTGCGCATTTCCTCGGCCACCGCGGTGATCGGCGCCGTCGTCGGCGAGTGGATTGGCTCCGACAAGGGACTCGGCGCCATGATCATCCAGGCCACGTTCAACTACCAGTCCGGCCGGCTCTACGCTGCGATCACCCTGTGTTCGTGCCTTGCGATCGCACTGTTCGCAATCGTCGTGGCGGTGGAGAAAATGGTGCTGCGCTACGAACAGCGCTGATCGGCGGCGACGGTTTGGTGCAGACGATTTGCCCAATCTCACGGAGTGTGTGGATCGCAGTCGTCAATAGTTCGATATGGGACGAGCTATTGATGAGCGGGACATCAGGCTTGCCCCACCGCCCTCACTTCCCCCACAACCTCCCCCTTGCGGTTTTTCACCGGCGCATGGGCGAGCCGCTCCAGCACGCCCGCCAGCTTCGCGCCCGGTTCTGCGAAACGCAGCAGCAGCGCGGCGAGAATGGCTTCCGCGGCGCGGCCGGCGCCGTCGTCGCATTTCAGCGCGATGGCGAGGCCGCTTGCCGGCAGCAACGCGACATAGACGCCTTCCGCCCCGGTCTTGACGAAGACCTTGCCATCGCCCGCCGCCATGATCTCGGTGCAGGCGCGATGCGTGCCGGCGACGAACCACGGCTCGCACATGCAGGCGGCAACGATGCGGCGCGCGGCGGCGGCGCGGGCGGGCGCGAGGCCCGCGCCGGTCCCCATCCGCGCAAAGCCCAGCGCCAGCGCGTCGAGAGGAATCGCGTAAGTGGGGATCGCGCAACCATCGACGGCGCGGTTCTCCGCCCCGTGCGCCGCGCCGGTGACGCTTTCCATCGCCGCGCGCACCTGCTCCTGCAGGCCATGGCCGGGCGTGACATAGCCGGCCGGATCGATGCCCTGGTGGCAGGCGGCGCAGACGAAGCCGGCATGCTTGCCCGAACAATTGTTGTGCAGCGCAGTCGGGTGCGAAAGCGTGCGCGCCTGGTGCAGGAATACATCCTGCTCGCCCGACCAGTGCGCGCCGCATTCCAGCGCATCGCCGCTGCGGCCGGCGCGCGCCAGCATCGAGGCGGCCAGCGCCACATGGCCGTCCTCGCCGGAATGCGAGGCGCAAGCGAGCGCAATCTCCTTGTTGCCGAAACCATAGGCATCGGCCGCGCCGCTTTCGAGCAACGGCAGCGCCTGGATCGCCTTGATCGCCGAGCGCGGGAACACCGGCGCGGCGGTGTCGCCCACCTTCGCGACCACGCCGCCATCGGCGTCGAGCACGACGAAAGCGCCGCGATGCCGGCTTTCCACAATCGTGCCGCGCGTCACTTCCACCAGCACCGGATTGGCCATGCTTGCGCCTTTCTTTGCGTTCACTGACCGCGCATCTGGCACATCGCCCCGTCCTTCGTCCACCGCCCGCATGAAACGCATTCTTCGCCCGCTTCTCGCCCTGCTGCTCGCCTTTGCGCTGCCCAATGCCGCCGCTGCCGTGTGGTGGACATCGCAGCCGCACCCCGCCGGTTGGCGCGCCGCCGACTGGTCGTCGAGCGGGCTGCTGCCGCGGGCGGCCGATGAGCCGCAGGCGGCGCTCTACGTGCTCTCCGCCCGCACCGGCGGGCTGAAGGGGGCGGTCGCCACCCATGCCTGGATCGTGCTGAAAGACAAGGGAGGCGCATGGGAGCGCTACGACAAGGTGGGCTGGGGCATGCCGGTGCGCCGCGACGGCTGGGCGGCCGACGGGCGCTGGTATTCCAACACGCCGGTCGTCGTCGCCAAGGTGACCGGCCCGGCCGCCGAACCGCTGGTCGCGCGCGCCCGCGCGGCGATCGCAGCCTATCCGTTTGCGCAGCGCGGCGACTACACGCTGTGGCCGGGGCCGAACTCCAACACTTTCGTCGCCCATGTGCTGCGCGCCCTTCCGGAACTGGATGCGACGCTGCCGCCAACCGCCATCGGCAAGGATTTTCGCGTTCTCGGCGATTTCGTCACGGTCGCGGCGGATTGGCGCGACGTGGAATTTTCACTCGGCGGCGTCGCCGGCCTCGCGCTCGGTGCGCGCCACGGGGTGGAGCTTCGCCTGCTTGGCCTGACGCTTGGGCTCGATCTCGCCCGCCCGGCGCTGAAACTGCCGGGGGTAGGGCGCGTGGGGTGGTAGGAGAGTGCGGGCGTCATCGGGAGCATGACGCAAGCCCCACGATGTTCATTCAAATGGCCGCAGGAAATCCTTTTGGCCGCCACAATCGCATGGTTTGGAAGCGCGATATGCAGATCGGCCTGGCGCGCACCAAATCGCGCAAGGCTTGAAAACGCGCCTTGCAGGGTTCGCCGCGCATGGTTATAGAGGCGCGGCGTGGTCACGGAGTGTAGCGCAGCCTGGTAGCGCACCTCGTTCGGGACGAGGGGGTCGCAGGTTCAAATCCTGCCACTCCGACCAATCTAAATCCCGACAATTCTGGCATGTAACCGCACAAGGCAGCCGGCCAAACTTGGCCGACCCTGTCCGGTTTGCCGGCAGTCTTGCGCTCGCATAGGAAACCCGCCCGCGTGGCCCGGTTCGGCCATCCGCGAGCGTTCCATTCGTTTCTTGTTTGGGGCAGGTCGGTGCTGAAACCCGAAAACAGCCGTCAGACGAACTGGCTGAGGCCCGGGATCGACTGCACCACCTGGTCGACCACGTCTTCGCCGGCGTGTTCCTTGGCGAATGCAATCGTCTGCTTGGCGACGCCGGTGATCTCGCCCATGCCGAGGCCGGCGCCCATCAGTTGCTGGCCGAGCGCCATGACGCCACCGCCGCCACCGATGGCGCCCATCAGCGAACCCATCAGCCCGCCGCCGCCTTCCGAACCCTCGCCGTTGAACTGCGCCACCAGTTCGGCGCCGCCGGGGATCGCGTTGATCATCTCGGCCACCGGCCCGTCGGCGGCTTCGCGCTGCAGGAATCCGAGAATCATGCCGACCGCCTTCTCGGCGAGGGCGGCGTCGATGCCGACGTTTTCGGTGATGCGGGCGATAAGGTCTTGCATGGGAGGCTCCTCGTGATTTGACGTTTACGTAATAGGCAGTTCATTCGATTTCCGCAAGCGGCAAAGCCGTTTGTGTGGCGGCGTTCACCGGTTGGCTGGTGTTTGGCGCGGGTACAATCGCGCCACGGGCGGTTGAGGCGCGCGGCCCGGATCGCTATAGCAGCCTTTCCGCACGAAGCGCGACAGGGCGATGACACAAGGGGCTGAGATGGCGTCGGACAACCGCATTTTCATTGGCGCGAGCCGCAAGCCGGACGATTCCTTTTTCCGGCAGGAGTTCCTCGACCTGAAGTTCGCCAACCGCCACGGGCTGGTGACCGGCGCCACCGGCACCGGCAAGACGGTGACGCTGCAGATTCTCGCGGAGGCCTTCTCAAACGCCGGCGTGCCGGTGTTTGCCGCCGACATCAAGGGCGATCTTTCCGGCCTTGCCATGCGCGGGGTGGAAAAGGATTTCCTGCTGCGCCGCGCCGAGGATATCGACCTGATCCCCTACGAATTCCAGGAATTCCCGGCGATCTTCTGGGATCTGTTCGGCGAGCAGGGCCACCCGATCCGCACCACGATCTCCGAAATGGGGCCGCTGCTGCTGTCGCGGCTGATGAACCTGACCGAGGCGCAGGAAGGCGTGCTCAACATCGCCTTTCGCCTTGCCGACGAGGAAGGCCTGCTGCTGCTGGATCTCAAGGACCTGCAGGCGCTGCTGGTCTATGTCGCCGACCGCGCAAAGGAACTCTCGGTGCGCTACGGCAACGTGTCGACCGCCTCGGTCGGCGCGATCCAGCGTTCCCTGCTGGTGCTGGAAGAGCAGGGCGGCAACCGCTTTTTCGGCGAACCGGCGCTGCGCATCGAGGACATCATGCTGACGACGCCGGACGGGCGTGGCGCGGTCAACATCCTTGCCGCCGACAAGCTGATGATGAATCCGCGCCTCTACGCCACCTTCCTCTTGTGGCTGCTGTCGGAACTCTTCGAGCAATTGCCCGAGGTGGGCGACCCGGAAAAGCCCAAGCTGGTGTTCTTCTTCGACGAGGCGCACCTGCTGTTCGACGAGGCGCCGCCGATCCTCATCGACCGGGTGGAGCAGGTGGTGCGCCTCATCCGCTCCAAGGGCGTCGGCGTGTTCTTCGTCACCCAGAACCCGCTCGACGTGCCGGATACCGTGCTGGCGCAGCTTGGCAACCGCTTCCAGCATGCGCTGCGCGCCTACACCCCGCGCGAACAGAAGGCGGTGAAAACGGCGGCGGATACCTTCCGCCCCAACCCGGAGTTCGACACCTTCGAGCAGATCACCAAGCTCGGCATCGGCGAGGCGCTGGTCTCGGTGCTGGAGGCGAAAGGCGCGCCCTCGGTGGTGCAGCGCACGCTGATCCGCCCGCCGGCGGGCCGCCTCGGACCGATCACGCCGCCGGAGCGCGCGCAGATCATGAAGCTGTCGCCGGTTTCGGGAAGCTATGACGAGACCATCGACCGCGATTCCGCCTTCGAGATGCTGCATCGCCGCGCGCGCGGCGAAGAGGTGGCGCCGCCGCGCGGCGAGCGGGGCAGGGACGATGGCCGCGCTGCCGATGCCGGGCGCGGCAATCCGTGGGGCGCGCCTTCCCGCCGCGACGACGACGATGACGACCGCCGCGCCAACCCCTGGGGCGACCGCGAACGCAGCGAAGGTCGGCGTCGCGACGATGATGACGATGACCGCCGCCGCGACCGTTACGAAAACCGGCGCGATGATGAGGATGATGATGATGATAATCGCCGCCGCGACGATTATCGCGACGCCGACCCGCGCGGCGACCGCGACGATGACCGCCGCGAGCCGACCCGCTGGACGCTGCCGGATTTCAACGCGCGCAAGGAAGCCGAGCGCAAGCGCGACGACGATGATGACGACGACGATCGCAAGCGCAAGCCCCGCAGCGGCTACCAGCGCGAGACGGTGGTAGAGGCGGCGATGAAATCGGTCGCCCGCTCGGTGTCATCCTCGCTCGGCCGTGCCATCGTGCGCGGGATATTGGGGAGTTTGAAGCGGTGAGGGTGGCGGACCGCGGTTTCGGGTCGTCTCCTCTTATCCGAACACCTTCTCGAAATCCTCCGCTCCGCGCGCAGTGAAATGCACCGCCCGGCTGGCCGGGTCTCGCCGCGCCCATTGCAGCGCCTCAAAACGTTCAAGCAGCGCGCGGCCAAGACTACCGGCCAGATGAGTGCGGCGTTCGCTCCAGTCCAGGCAGGCGCGGCAGAGCGGCGCGCGCGCGGCGGCGAGCCGGTCGATGTCGATACCGAATTCGCAGAAAAAGGCGTGGCCGGTGGCTGTCAGCTTCGGAGCTTCGGCAACGATCATCAGCCTTTCCTTCGCCACGAGCCGGTCAAAAAGCCGCGTGCCCATGTCGCCGGCAAGATGGTTATAGCATACGCGCGCCTTGCGCAGCGCCGCGTCGCGCGGGCCGGTTCGGGAGCGCAGATGGCCGATGCCGGCGGCAAGTCCCATCAGCGTCTCCAGCGCAGAGGCCACCTCTTCGCCGGCAAGCGAGATGTATTTGTGCCGTCCCTGCCTGCGTTCGCGCACCAGACCGCCGTCTGCAAGGCGCGCGACGTGTGTGCTCGCCGTCTGCAGCGTGATGCCGGCTTCCAATGCCAGTTCGCTTGCCGTCAGCGCCTTGCCGCTCATCAGCGCGGTCAGCATGTTGGCGCGCGCCGGATCGCCGATCAGGGCAGCCAATTTTGCAATGTCCGGCCCTTCTTTCATGCTTCGACCGTAATCGAAGCATCCGTGTCGATCAAGCCGATATCAGATCCGGAGCGGCGCCCGCTTGCGCCGTTGTCGATCTGGTGCAATCGAACAAGCGGTGGGACACAAACATGCATGAATACCTGCCGCAAATCCTGGCCGCGTTGTCCATCCAGACCGTCGGCGTGCTGTCGCCCGGTCCGAGCGTGGCGCTGATTCTTGGCGTGGCCATGGGTCGGGGCCGTTTTCCGGCGCTGATGACGGCGCTTGGCGTTGCTTGCGGTTCGATCGTGTTGGCGACCGCCACCGTGTTCGGCGTCACCGCGCTGTTCGCGCAGGTCGCCGAAATGATGACTCTCATCCGGCTGGTCGGTGCGGGATATCTGATCTGGTTGGCCTGGAAGGCGTTCGGCAAGGCCATGAACCCGCCGCAAATAAACGCCACGCCGGTTGAGGCCGGTTCGATCCTGCGCACCGGCCTTTCCGGGTTCCTGCTGCAGGTGTCCAATCCGAAGGCGATCCTGTTCTGGCTCGCCATCGCCAGCATCGGCGGCGTCGGCAGCGCTCCGCCAGATGTCGCGGCGCTGTTCATTACGGGCGCGTTCCTCAATTCCTTTGCCGGTCACGGCGCCTATGCACTGCTGCTCTCCGCCGCCCCGGTGCGACATGCCTTTGGCAGGGCGCGGCGCTGGATCGAGGGCGCACTGGGCGTCTTCTTCCTGATTGCCGGGTTGCGGCTGGCGATGGCCGGAAAGTAAAGTCGCGGAAGGCGGGAGCAAGTGCCGAAAATTGGCGAGAGCATACGACCCCTCGCCTCTCCCCCCTCATCCCATCACCACCCTGTCGCGCTTCACGAACACCTCGCCCTCCGCCGCGCCGATGGCGCGGCCGGCGGCGTGGCCGTCATAGACCGCCATGGCGATCAGGCCCGGTGCGCGGCAATCGCCGATGCGCACCAGCGATGCGAGGGCCCCGGCCTCGGCGGCAAGGGCGTGATACAACGCCTCGTCCGGCTCGCGCGAGGTGACCGAAACCAGCGTGCCGCAGGCGATCTCGCGTTCCGATCCGGTCAGCACATGGGTCAGCCGGGCCGCGCCGCCGCCGCTTGCCGTCACCGCCTCGTTGGTGACGATCGCAACGCCGAGTTCCGAAAGCCGGCGGTGCACGCGCGCGTGTTCCACCGTGTGCACGGTCCAGAACGAGACCCGCGCGTCGCTCGCGACATAGGTCACCGCGTGGCCCTCGCGCGCCAGCAGTTCGGCGATGGCCGCCGCCATCACATAGCCGTCGTCGTCATGAACCACCACCGGTCCGTGCGGCGGGCGTGCCCCTGCAAGGATGTCGTCCGGCGTCATCAGCGTCGCCTGGTCCAGCCCCGGCACGGGCGCAAACGAGGTGCGGCCGCGCCCGTCGCGCCGCCAGGAACTGCCGGTCGCCACCAGCACATGCTCCGCGCCGGTCGCCGCCACATCGGCGGCGGAAAGCGGGCTTTCGCGGTAGATTTCGACATTGCCCATCTGCGACAGCAGGTGGACGCGGTGGTCGCGCACACGGATCCATTCGGCAAGGCCAGGCAGCCGCGCCTCGCGCGACACCCGCCCGCCGAGTTCGGCCGTCGCCTCGGCCAGCATCACCTCGTGGCCGCGCCGCGCCAGCGTCAGCGCCGCCTCCAGCCCGGCCGGGCCGGCGCCGACCACCAGCGCCTTTGCGGGCTTTGCCGCCTTGGCGAAACGCTCCGGGTGCCAGCCGCGCCGCCATTCCTCGCCAATGGTCGGGTTCTGCGTGCAGCGGATCGGCACGCCGCGCGCATCGCCGGCGTAGCAGACATTGCAGCCGATGCATTCGCGGATCTCGTCCATGCGCCCGTCGCGGATCTTCGCCGGCAGGAACGGATCGGCGATCGACGGACGCGCCGCGCCGATGAAATCGAGCACGCCGCGCCGCACTTGCGCCAGCATGGTCTCCGGCGAGGTGAAGCGGCCGACGCTGACCACCGGCTTGCCGGTCAGCGCACGCACATGCGCCACCGCCGTTTCCAGATCGGCCTCCTTGACGAAGCGCGAGGCGCCCATGTCGCGGCTGTAGTCGGACACGGTAACATCGAACAGGTCGGTGAGTGGCGCGAGCATCGCGAACAGTTCGTCGCGGTCGTCAGTGCCGCCGTCCTCGTTGTCCACCTCGATGCGCAGCGCCACGGCGCATGTGTCGCCCACGGCCTCGCGCGTCTCCTCAAGCAGTTCGCGCACCAACCGGGCGCGGTTCTTGAGCGGGCCGCCATAGGCGTCGGTGCGCGTATTCAGCACCGGATCGAGAAACTGCGACAGCAGGTAGGTGTGGGCGGCATAGACATAGACGATGTCGAACCCGGCGCTCACCGCGCGCCGCGCCGCATCGCGGTGCCACCGGCGCAGGTCGGCGAAATCGCCCAAATCCATGCGCTGCGCCTGCAGCGGATCGTTGTTGACGGGCAGCGAATCGAGCCCGAGCGGCGCGGCGCGGCTCATCAGGTTCGACACGCGGTTGCCGCCGTACCAAAGCTCCACCCCGGCCAGCGCGCCATGCGCATGCACCTTTTCGGTCATGACGGCGTGGTTCCTGACGTCGCCCTCGTCCCACAGCGAGCAATAGGGATAGGGCTGGTCGTCGGAACTTTCGTGGATGGAGCAATACTCGGTGTTGACGACGCCCCAGCCGCCCTCCGCCTTCACTTCGCGCAGGCCAGCCAGCGATTGCGGGTAAGCCCAGCCCATGCCGGTGCAATGCGGCACCTGGTAGAACCGGTTCGGCGCCGTGACCGGACCGATTTTGACAGGTTCGAACAGGACATCGAAACGGGAATCGCGCATGGGGCCTCGCTGGCGTCGCGGGGGAGGGGAGGCACAGGGAGCGCGAAAACGTCGGGGAGGTCAAGCGGGACGGCGGAATCCAATTCTTTCTGAAGGACTTCCAAGTGCCAGTGTCATGCGCGCGAGCGCCATCACGGCGAAAGCGTTGTTGTGCGGGACGCCCGGCCCAAAGTCCGCGGCGTCATTGCGGGTCAAGCAATCAAACCGCGAAGCGGTTGCGTCGCGCGCACCCGCAATCCATGCGGCGATTCCGGCTTGTCATGGGTTTTCGGGCGAAACGCGACCTAAATGAACGTAGTTGCCAGGCATCTGAAAAATCATGGATTCCGGGTGCGCGCTGCGCGTTTGCTGCGCAAATCGCGCGCTTGACCCGGAATGACGCCCGCTCCCGGAAGTGGACGCCAAGCCGTTGCGCCGGATGCCAACATCGGCGCGCGACATGGTTTGGTAGCTGTCTGAAACAGCGCTCGCGCTACCCCTCCCCTTGTGGGGAGGGGAAGGGGTGGGGGTAAATTTCACGCACTGGCCTTGGCAGGCGTCGCCGGCGAAAACCGCGCCACGACGATCTCGCCCTCGCGCTTGCGCGCCTGCGCGATGTCGAAGCTGTTCTGCATGCGCATCAGCGCCTCCATCGGCGCGCCGAAGGCCTTCTCGACGCGTAGCGCCATGTCAGGTGAAAGCGCCGAACGGCCGTTGAGAAACGCCGAAAGCGCCGCGCGCGTCACTCCGAGCGCGGACGCAGCGGCGGTGACGGAAAGCCCGTGCGGCGCAATGATTTCGTCGCGCACGAAACCGCCGGGATGCGGTGGGCTTTTCAGGCGGAACCCTGGATTGGTCATTTCAAAGCCTCTCAATGATAGTCCACGTAGTCGAGATCGATGATGGCGATTTCGGCTTCATCGGTGCGAAATGTAATACGCCAGTTGGGTAAATCTTGAAATTTATCCTTGGAGATCAAGCTCCTCGGACCGATTCGCAGAACATTGCATTTATGAAAACGATTGAATAAGGTTTCAAATCGGTCCCCAATGCGATCTTGTACAGGTGTTGCCGTGTCATTTGGCTACTACATCCTTTTCGCCGCTTTGGCTGGTATCGCCGTGTGGCTTTGGGCTTATGGTCGTCAAGTTAGACGCTCTCAGTGGGAGGTTTTGAACGAACCGTTGGAAGCTTGGAAAAGCAACTTAGAACTACCCACTTCAATTCCGGCGAAAATTTACAGGTCGTGTCCCGGGAGGTGGTGTAGGTTGGGGTTGGCAATCCGCTTGCGAAGC
>CALMYO010000176.1 GCA_937873685.1 uncultured Paracoccaceae bacterium | reverse complement strand
TCGCGCCGGGCCTCGCCGGCTCCGGCGGCGGCATCGTGGTCAACGGCGGTGGGCTGGAATTGACCAATACGACCGTAAGCGGCAACGGCTCGCATCGCGGCGGTGGCGGAATCGAGGTCGTCAACGGTGTGATCGTGATCCTGTCGAACACGACGCTCGATGGTAATTTTTCCGGCCCGCCCGGTTTCGAGAATCCCGGGCAAGGCGGCGGCATCAGCATCACCGGTCCGGGAAGCAATGTCACCTTGGACGGGTCGACGCTTTCCAACAACGAAGCGTTCCTGCAAGGTGGCGGCATCTGGGTCGATGACGGGTCGTCCGCCACCATCCTCAACAGCACGATTTCGAACAACACCGCCAATGGCGAAGAGGCGAAGGATGGCGGCGGCGGCATCTTCAACAATGGCGGCGACATCATCATTGGCGATACGACGATCACCGGCAACACTGCAAACCAGGGCTTCGGCACTGGCGGGGCGATCCATAACGCCAATGACGGAACAGCCTTCATCGTCGACACGATCTTCGAGGACAATGAGGCCTTCGAGGGTGGAGCCATCCAGACGCTGAACGGCAAGACCTCGATCAGCTTCGGCTCCAGCTTTACCGGCAACACGGCGACCACCGGGCCGGGCGACATCACCGTACCCGTGATCGCCTTCGGCTTCGATCCTGGCGAAACGAATTCCGGGTTCGGTGCGTCAGACACCTTGCTCGGTTTTGGCGGCGAGGATGTGTTGAGCGGTCAGGGCGGCGCAAACTGGATCGATGGAGGGGATTCGAACGACACCCTCACTGGCGGGGACAACAGCGATATCCTGATCGGCGGGCCGGGGAACGACCTGCTGGGCGGGCGTGACCTGACCAACACCACCAATGATGGCTCGGGTTTCGTTGACTGGATGTTCGGCGGACCGGGTAATGACAGCTTCGTTGGCGGCGACGGGCAGAATGTCATCGTCGGCGGTACGGGTGACGACGATGTGCGCGTCACCCACCAGTCCTTCGTGCTGCTCGATGACATCGATCCAGGCGGCATTCCCGTCCACGACCCCGCCGGCCGGGACACCATCACCCAGGACGTCAATTTCTTCTGGGACCAGAACAATTTCGGCGAGGTGCACCAACTCAGCGAGGGGGCAGGCACGAATTCGACCGTCATTGGCTCGATGTTCAACGGCGAACTGATCGGCAATGGGCAGGACAACGTGATCTTCGGGCGCGGCGGGTCGGACACCTACCGCGCCGGAGACGGGATCGACTACCTGTCGTTCAACACGCTCGGCCTTGATGACGCCAATTCCTATGTCGGAGTGGACGGCGTCAATACCGTCATTGTCGAGCAACGCATGACAGGCGCGGTCTCCTACGACATCGTGTTCGATTTCGAAGTCGGCAAGGACAAGGCCGATGTCAGCGCCTATGCGGCAGTCAACGGCCTGACCAGTGGAGCAGATGTGATCGACCGGGCGTTCAACGACGGCATCGGCAACTCATACGTTGTGCTCGGCGACGGGTTCGACTACCTCTACTTCATCAATGTGCTGGCGGAGAATCTCAATCCCGGCGACTTCATTATCGATTGATGCGCCGGGCAGAATTGAGAGCTTGACGAATCCGCTTTCTTGTTCTCTTGGGGAGTGGGGCCTGTGTTCCACTGCTGGAGATAACAAATGGGTACAATCGCTTTTTCCGGTGCGCCAATCCCGGGCACGCAAGGCTGGACCGACTGGACCGACGAGACCTGGCTTCCTGGCGTATCGCCGGTTTCCACGTTCAACGGCGTAGGGTTCGAATTCGTTCCGACCACCGACGCGCAGCTTCTGGTCATCCAGACTGGGCCGATGGCCGGCTACCTGCTGCGGCTTGTCGGCGACAATACGCTGTCGATCGGCGGCGATTTCGCCACCGCCAACCCGACGCCGTTTTCCGGCCTGATCACCGGTTTCCAGCTGTTCGACCGCTATGAACACGTGCTTATTTTCGACGATCCGAACAACCAGGTGCTGACCTTTTCCGGCCCGCTGTGGGACGGCGTGCTGCTGGCGGCCGGCGGTGGCTATGCCATCGACGCTGCGGCGATCGATGCGGCTGCCGATCCCGGCGCGGCTTTGCTGGCGGCGTTCCTCGGCGGCGACAACACCATTGCCGGCTCTGCTTCGAACGACATCCTGATGGGTATGGACGGTGTCGACGTGCTCGCCGGCGGTGCGGGTAACGACACGCTCGACGGCGGCGCCAATCCCGAACTCGGCGAACCGGGCGCGCAGGGCGATTTCCTGCTCGGCGGCGAAGGTGACGACACCTACATCATCGACAGCGGGCTCGATCTCGCAGACGAAGGCATATTGTTCCCGGATTTCGGCTTCGGCGGCGTCGACACCATCATCTCGAAGACCGATTTCTACTGGGATGTACAGAGCGTCGGCGAAATCCTGCGGGTCGCCGAGGACGTCAACGATGTCGGCGGCGACGGTGTCACCATCGTCGGCGGCGTGTTCAACAACACGCTTGAAGGCCATTCCGGCACAGACATCATGTTTGGTCGCGGCGGCGCGGATGTCTATCGCGGCGGCGACGGCATCGACTTCATGAGCCTGTCGCTGCTCGGCACCGATGGCGCCTACCCCGGCATCGACGGCGTCAACACGGTGATCGTCGAAAAACGCCAGAGCGGGACGTTTTCTTACGACATCGTGTTCGAGTTCGAGAGCGGCAAGGACAAGTTCGACGTGTCGGACTATGGCTTCAAAAACCGTGCCGAGGCTTTCGCAACCGGCGTGAACGACGGCGCCGGCAGCAGCTATTTCATCCTCGGTGACGGCCTCGATTATCTCTATGTTGTCGGGCGAACGCTGGACCAGCTTTCCGAGAACGATTTCATGGTGTGACGCCAGGCGGTTTCGCTGCCATGGTTACGGGCCGCCAAACAAAGTGATGCGAATTGCCACACGAGCGCCGCAACACTCCTTAATTCCTCCCTGCTAGGACACTATCCACCACAAGACGGTAAAAAGCAGGGACCCCGTCGCATGGCTGCGCCAACTGCAGACGAGCAGTTGTCGCTCGAACTCGTCAACCGTTTCCGCATGGATCCGGATGGCGAGTTCGAGCGGCTGATTGCCGATATTTCCACCCGGACCGCGACCGATCCGGACACCACCAGCGCGATCCGCTATTTCGGCGTCGATCTGGCGCTGTTTCGCACCCAGATGCAGGCGTATTCCGCCGTCGCACCGCTGGCATGGAGCGAACAACTCGCCGATGCCGCACAAGGCCATTCCGACCTGATGAAAGCGCGGGACCAGCAAGGCCACCAGCTTTCCGGCGAAGCAGGGCTCGGCGGCCGCGCAGACGCCGCAGGATACGACTGGATGCGGCTCGGCGAGAATGTCTACGCCTATGCCGATACGATCGTTTATGCCCATGCCGGCTTTGTGATCGACTGGGGCTATGGCACGGGCGGCATGCAGGACGGCGCCGGCCATCGCGTCAACATCATGAATGCCGCGTACACGGATCTGGGTGTTGGCGTCGCCTATGACACCAGTTCGGCGACGCGGGTCGGCCCGGTGCTGATCACCCAGGATTTTGGAACCGGCTTCGATTCCGATCCGATGTTTGTCGGCGTGGTGATCGACGATGCGGACGGCGACGATTTCTACGATGTCGGCGAGGGGCTGGCGGGAGTCACGGTTTCACTGTCCGGCGCGGCGGGAAACTACACGACCACCACCTGGGCTTCCGGCGGCTGGCAGATCGAGGTTCCGTCAGGCTCATACACGATCAAGTTTTCAGGCGGCGCGCTTGGCGGGCAGGTGGTGAAGACGGCAACGCTTTCCGGTGAAAATGTCAAGGTGGACGCCAATGCCGACGACGCGGTGGCGAGCGGCCTGCGGCTCACTGGCGGCAATTCCGGCGAAACGCTGAACGGTGGGGCGCTCGCTGACGTGCTCGACGGGCGCGGCGGCGACGACCGGCTTTCCGGCGGCGGCGATGCCGATTTCCTCTATGGCGGCGTCGGGGCGGATACGCTCGACGGTGGCGCCAACACCGCCAGCGCTGGCGATGCGATGTTCGGCGGGGTCGGCAACGACACCTACCACGTCGATTCCGGCCTCGACCTCGTCGATGAGGGCATCCTTTTTCCGGAATATGGCGGCGGCGGGTTCGACACGATCATCTCAACCGCGGATTTCTTCTGGGATGTACACTCCGCAGCCGAGCGTCTCGTTGTGTCCGAAAGCGTGAACGACGCCGGCAGCGACGGGGTCACCGCGGTTGGCGGCGTTTTTGACGGCACGATCGAAGGGCATTCTGGCGCCGACATCTTGTTCGGGCGCGGCGGAAGCGATGTCTACCGGGCCGGTGACGGCGTCGATTACATCTCCCTGTCGACACTCGGGTTGACCGACGTCAACGCCTATGCCGGCGTCGATGGCGTCAACACGGTCGTGGTGGAGCAACGCGTCACCGGCGCGGCGTCATGGGACATCGTGTTCGAATTCGAAGCCGGCAAGGACAAGCTTGATGTCAGCGACTATGGCTACGCATCGGCGGCGGACGTGCTTGCGCGCGGTTTCGACGACAACGCCGGCAACAGCTATTTTGCGCTCGGCGACGGGTCCGACTATCTGTTTCTCGTCGGCGTGACAAAGGCCGCGATTTCGGAAGGCGATTTCATCGTCTGATCCAGCAATGCGGTCTTGACCACCGGTAAAGCACTCGTGGCCTCATCCCGGAGCTTGCCTGCGGGAAACAAACTCTTGATACAATGAAGTTTTTTAAGTTCCCCGATAACGGATCCGCAAATCCGCAGCTTCGCAGAACTGTTCGAAGTAATTTGAGCAGTTTGGTGGCGGGGATTTCTCGTTTCGGCATGGAGAACATCGCAGCGCGATACAGGTGTCGCGCGAGGATTTCGACGCCGCCGAAGCAGAAAAGGCCGCCAGGCCGCCAGACCGCCCGAGCCAGATGCTTGCAGGAGTGTCGCCGCACTGGGCATGAATTTTGGACTGCGGAACAATAAACAAATGCGCCGGAGCTGTGAAGCTCCGGCGCCATCTTCGAGGTCTTTGCCTTGGGAGGCGCGCGGCGGGCCCCACACACTTCTCGCTTTCGAGATTGCCCCCTGCGAAAGCGGTCCATGTCCGCCGCGCTAAAGTTAGATAGCCAAACCGCTTTGGAAATTGCAGGTTACATAACGTTCCCGGGGGTTACGTTAACGTCAACAGCGCAATCGGAGACGGGCGCGCTTCGAGCGCGGCGTCGCGCAGATCAAGGCCCTTTGCAAGTTGCGTAGCACCATGACGCCGAGAAACGGCGAAACGCAGAGTTACGTATGTTACAAACAAAAAAAGACCGGGCCGGCAGTGCCGGACCCGGTCCAATCACGGGAGGGAGCTACTCAACCTCCGTTGAATCTCGGGATCGCATGGGAGGAGGAGGAAGCGAACCCTTGATCTGACGAAAATATGGAGCGCATTGCTGCAACGCACAATGCACACTTGTGCATTGCACCTATGCGTTTTCTGCATGACTGGCAGGCGCTGTCTTGTACTGGCGGTCCGGGACGCCGGCCGGATCGGGACAGGGCCATCGAACCAGCGATGGCGTTCAAAACGACCAGCCGCGCGATTTCGAGATCAGGTAGTCGCGAAACACCTGCAGTTTGGCGGAATTGCGCAAAGCTTCGGGATAAACGAAGTAGGTGTCGAAGGATGGGCCTTCAAGATCGGTCAGCACCTGTTCCAGACCCGAATCCGGCTCAACCATATAGTCGGGCAAGATGGCGACGCCTGCGCCGCGTTGCACCGCGCGCTTGATCGACATCAGCGAATTGATCTGAAGCGCCGCCGGCCTCGGATGGCCGTCAGGCCTGCCCACGGTCTCCAGCATGTTGAGATTGAGCAGGTAGCTGGGCGCCGGCTCGCCAAAGGTCACGATACGGTGGCGGTCGAGTTCGGCGACTGTTTCCGGCTTGCCATGGCGCGAGGAATAGGCCGGCGAGCAGTAGGCGTGCAGGTGCACCGTGAACAACTTGCGTTGCACGAGATCCGGCTGGTGCGGCTGGCGTAGCCGGATCGCGCAATCGGCCTCGCGCATGGTCAGATCGAGTTCGCTGTTGTCGAGAATGAGCTGCAGGCGAATGTCGGGATAGAGTTCGATGAATTCCTGGATGCGGGTGGTGAGCCAGCCGCCGCCAAGCCCGACCGTGGTGGTGACTCGCAGATGCCCGGACGGGCGCTCGGTCGATTCGGTCAACCGGGCGCGGGCATTGTCAAGCTGCATCAACACGTCGGTGGTGGTGCGAAACAGCATCTCGCCCTGTTCGGTCAAAACCAGCCCGCGGGCGTGTCGATTGAACAGGGCGACGCCGATTTCAGCCTCAAGCGCGCTGACCTGGCGACTGATCGCCGATTGCGAGACATGCAACTTTTCGGCGGCGTGTGTGAAGGAGCCGGCCTCGGCGGCGGCGTGGAATACCCGCAACTTGTCCCAATCGAGCGGCATCGCTTGTCTCCCCCTTGCTGCAGGACGTGCGGCTATTCGGCCGCCTCCGCCACCGTTTCCTGCATCGCAAGCCAGCGTTCCGCCTCAAGCGCCGCCATGCAGCCCATGCCGGCGGCGGTGACGGCCTGGCGATAGACGTCGTCGGTCACGTCTCCGGCGGCAAAGACGCCTGCCACATCGGTTGCGGTCGAATCGGGCGCCGTCCACAGGTAACCGTTCGGCTTCTGCTTCAGCTTGCCTTCGAAAAGCGAAACGGCCGGCGCGTGGCCAATGGCGATGAACACACCGTCGACCGCCATTTCGGTGGTTTCCCCGGTCTTGACATTCTTCAGCCGCACGCCGTTGACCGCCGCCGGCAGCGCCGGGTTCGCCTTTGCGCCGAGAATCTCGTCGACGACAGTATCCCAGACCACGGTGACATTCGGCCGCTTGAACAGGCGCTCCTGCAAGATCTTCTCGCCGCGAAACGAATCGCGCCGGTGCACCGCCGTTACAGACTTCGCGATATTGGAGAGATAGAGCGCTTCCTCAACGGCGGAATTGCCGCCGCCGACCACAACGACATCCTTGCCGCGGTAGAAGAATCCGTCGCAGGTGGCGCAGGCGGAAACGCCATAACCCTTGTAGGCGATTTCGCTCTCGATGCCGAGCCATTTGGCCTGTGCACCGGTGGCGATGATCAGCGCATCGCAGGTGTAGGTCGTGCCGGAATCGCCTTCCAGCCGGAACGGCCGCCGGTCGAGATGAACCGCCGTGATGGTGTCGTTGACGATTTCGCAGCCGACATGCTCGGCCTGCGCCCGCATCTGCTCCATCATCCACGGTCCCTGGACCGGTTCGGCGTAACCGGGGTAGTTTTCGACATCGGTGGTGATCATCAACTGTCCGCCCTGGTCGAGGCCGGTGACGATAAGCGGCTTGAGTAGCGCGCGGGCGGCATAAATCCCGGCGGTGTAGCCGGCGGGTCCGGAACCGATGATCAGGACGGGAACATGACGGGAAGACATGGCAAGCTCGTTTTGATTGCAGGAAGAACGCCAAGGCGTATTGTCGTCGCCAATGTAGTGTGTTGCCGGCGGGCCGCGCAAGGCGCAAGCAGGGGCGATGTTGCCGCGCCTTTATGCGTGTTACGGTGACGGGTCACGCAAAGCAGGGAATCGCGCTATGCCCGATAGGCTGGAACTCGACGCCATCGACCTGAAAATACTGCGCGAATTGCAGCAAAACGGACGCATGACCAATGTGGAGTTGGCAACACGCGTCGGCATATCGGCGCCGCCCTGCCTGCGTCGGGTGCGCAAGCTTGAGCAGGCCGGAGTGATCCGCGGTTACCGCGCGCTGCTCGATGGCTCCAAACTCGGACGCGGCCTTGTCGCCTTCTGCCTTGTCGGGTTGCATCGCCAGGCCGAACCGGACCTGAAAGCCTTTGCGGCGAAGACGCTCGCCTGGCCGATGGTGCGCGAGGCGTGGATGATCTCCGGCGAGAGTGATTTCCTGCTGCATTGCGTGGCGCCGGATTTCAACGCGTTCCAGACTTTCGTGATTGAAACGCTGACGGCGACCGAAAATGTCGACACCGTGCGCACGGCGTTGACGATTCGTCAGGTCAAGGATGTCGGGTTGGTGGAGTTGTAGCGGATAACTTCTCGCCGGCGAACCGGTCGAGCCGTTACCGGTCAATCCTGTGCCTTGTCCTGCGCGATTTGTCCGGACACTGCGTCAAGCGCGCGGCGAAATGCTGCGAAATCGACAGCCACAGGCTGCCAGCGGCGGTTCGGATCGATGGTCGCAATTATTCCGTTCAGCAACTTCAAGGATCCGATCGCTTGAAGGCGCAGCTGTCGTGCGATCTTGGGCAACAATGAGCGCGTACGCGCCTGCCGTCTTTCCTCACGCAACAGGCTCCGAAATGGCTGGGACAGTTCGGCTTGAGGAATGAGCTTCACCTGGATGGCGATCGCCGGATCGATCACATAGACCGCCATGCCGGCTGTGTCGCGGTTCTTCCGGTTGAACAACAGTTCGTCCACCGGTTCGGCGAACGTTTCGGTGATTGCGAGCAGATGCCTGGCGGCGGTTCTTGTCACGATATAGGCGGCCGCGCCTATGGTCGGTGAGAGAAGCCGGGCAGTCCGGCGCCCGGCCGGCGCTGCAGTTGCCCTCGACCCGGTTATCAGGCGCTTCATTCTCGTTTCCAGGATCACGATAGCAGCGTCAGCCGGAAGCCAATCGGCGCCGGACATCAAGTCGGCGAGTTCTGGAAGCACGCAGACATCGTCTTCGAGAATGAGCCCCGCCACATCTTCCCCGGAGGCGATCTTTTCCCATACGCCGCGATGGCTGAGAAAACAGCCGATCTCGCCGTCGGTGAGCGCATGGTCATGTTGGGCCGGGCGAGCGACCCTTGCCCGCATCTGCGCTGTCAGGTGGCGGCCGTCCACGCCGGCGAAGCGCTCGTGCGCAATGCCGAAACGCTCCAGCATCGCGTGAAGTTGTCGCCAGCGCTCCGGAGAGCGGTCAAGGTTGATGACGTAGGTGCGCAAGGGAAGTGCAGCCGGGGCGATTGCTGCCGTTACATCGCCGCTTCGGCCGGCTTGCCGAACGAAAACCAGCGTTTGATGCGTGACGACAGTCCGTGACGCCCCTGTTCGCGCTGCACCACGCCCTCGTCAGTCACCCAGTTCAGCTGGATGGCGCGGCGCTGGCCCTCGAAGGAATGGTGCCCGTGCCAGGAGTTGTCTGCGCGGCGAAAGACGATCAGCGTGCCGCCGGACGGCTCGACTTCCTCCACATAGTCCTCAAGATCCTCGCCGTTGCGCAGGATGCGCAGCCGGCCGGTATCCGATGGCCAGGAGGCATCGTTCATGTAGAGCAGGACGGTGACGATCTTGGTCTTGGAATCGGTGTGGATCTTGCCGTCGCGCGCTCTGCAGAAGCCGCGCACCGTATACATGGTCGGGCGACCGGTCAGGTCGATGCCGAACTTGTCCTCCACCGCCTTGCGGAAGGCCGGTCCTTCCAGTTCGGCGATCAGCTTTGCGAAGGGAGCGGCGATTTTCAGACCCGCCGGGGGGTGCGAACCCGGTCCCGGCACCTGCGGATAGTTGGCCTGCGCGTCGGAAAGCGCGCCCGGTTCGACGAAATCGCGCACCACAAGGTAGTCGTATGGATCACGATTGAGCGGGGTGGCGCCAAAGGCGTCAAGATTGAGCATCGGTTTCGACCTCCGAAAGGGCGTCGCGCGGGTTTGCTCTGTCACATAGTCCACTCCATCGCCCGGCGACAGTGCGTTGAAACACCGCGCGCACATCTTCGCCAACAAAATCGCGCGCCAGCAAGGTGCGGCGCAAGCGAAGGCGGTGTCCGTCATCGAAAAGGGCGGAGATTGCCTGCCTGGGCAGGTTGGCGCGCTCTTGGCGCCAGACTTCCGCAAACGACAGCGGTCGCGCCTGTTCCTCGAAAGAGCGGCGCTTGCGGTTGTAGCGGTTGGCGGGATCGCGCTCGCGGTCATGGTTGGCGAAGGCGTCGCGCTTGAGGTACTTCATGTGCCAGTAGGCGAAGCCCTTGAATTCGCGCCGCCGGCCATTGCGCACGAAGCGCTCGAACCGGTTGTCCTTCTCGAAGAAATCGCCGGGACGCACGGCCCGCAGCCCATGATCGCCATTGCCGGCGAAGGGATCGGTCGAGGGCACGCCGAGTTGGCTGCCCGGTCCGCGCATCAGGTTGAAGGCGGAAATGCACCACATGCGGTCGTCTTGCATCTCGCCGCGACGCACGCCGGCGCAGAGCGTGGCAAATGCGTCGTCCCACGCCAGATGGTCGTCGTCGAGCAGCATGAAATGCCGTCGTGTCGTTGCCGCAAAGGCGAAATTGGAAACATTGATGAAACTGCCCGGCGCATCGGCCGGCAGGCGCACATGCTCGCGGCTTGCCAGCGGCGCAACGGTATCGAGGTAGTGGATCACGCGCAGCTTCGGACCGTATTCGCCGGCAAGCCGCATCAGGATCGCCGGCGTCGCGTCGCTCGTGTCGTGATAGACCGCAACGATCTCGTCGAGGCAGTCGACATGGCTGCGGATCGTGCTCTCGACGAACTCTTCGCCGTTGCGGATGCGCATGAAGGCGCTGATGCCGGGCTGGCGCGCGGCAGCGTCAATATCATGCGGTCGGAACGAATAGCCGCAAATGGTTTCCATGCCATCAGGGTTGGAAACAATAGGCAGCATGGGCAAGCCTGAAAAAGAGGGGAAGCCGGCACAGGCAGCGCCGGCGAGATCACCCGTAGCGGACGTCGACGATCTCGTAGCCGCGCGCGCCCTTCGGCGTAGCGACTTCGATCGCGTCGCCCTTTTCCTTGCCGATGAGGGCGCGGGCAATTGGAGAAGAAATCGAAATGCGACCGGATTTCACGTCCGCTTCCTGATCGCCGACAATCTGGTAGGTCCGCTCTTCCTCGGTGTCGTCGTCGATGACCTTGACCGTGGCGCCGAACTTGATCTTGGAGCCATTGAGCTTCGAAACATCGATCACCTCGGCCCGGGCGATGAGATCCTCCAGTTCGGCAACGCGCCCCTCATTGTGCGATTGCGATTCCTTGGCCGCATGGTACTCGGCATTTTCCGAGAGGTCGCCATGGGCGCGCGCCTCGGCGATCGCCTCGATGATGCGCGGCCGTTCCTCCTGCTGACGCCAGCGCAGTTCTTCCTGCAGCTTGGCGTACCCGCCCTGCGTCATGGGCACCTTGTCCATGCTTCACCTCGTCAAGCCGTGTCCGCGCAACAACGCGAAAGTCAAAAAGAAAACGGTCCCTGAAGCGCATGCCCAGGAACCGCGAGATACGATCCACACCAAACATAGCAGGATTCGGGGCGCAACCAAACACTATTTGGATGCGGCCCGGACCCGAGCGGGATCAGGCGGCGGTGAGGTTTCCGGCCGCCGTCTTGCCCGAGCGCTTGTCGCGCACCAGTTCGTAGGACACCTTCTGGCCTTCGTTGAGCCCGGCCATGCCGGAACGCTCGACCGCCGAGATGTGGACGAACACGTCAGCGCCGCCCTCGTCCGGCTGGATGAAGCCGAAGCCCTTGGTGGCGTTGAACCATTTCACTGTACCTGTGGCCATGACGAGTCTCCTTCGCAATTGACCTGTGCTTGCGGCCAAACCGGGCCGCGATCCGATCGATATTCCAGGAGAGACGTCAGCAGTGGCGCAAGGCGCGGGCCAATAGTCGGGCCAGAAGTTCGATGAACGCGCCATGCCTTGGAAAATCGGCAAAAGCAAGGCCGGAATCTGCCAACGGTCGATTTTACCATCAGCATCACGTTTGCGCGAACACAGCCGTTAGCGCTTGCCGGGCGGGCTGCGCAGCGTATTTGCTTGTGTTCGGTATTGGGGGCAAAGAGGAAACGGGTGTGAAAAGTTTTTTCTTGATCGTGGCCGCTTGCGCCTCATCGACACTGACCGCCACCCCGACCTTGGCCATCGAGCGCCATCAGATCGACTCCCTGCCCTGCGCCTCGATTCAGGCGATCGTAACGCGCGAAGGCGCCGCTATCCTGCGTTATCGCTCGAAGCGCGACCCTTCCTTGCCGCTATACGATCGCTACGTCGCAAACAGCGCCTATTGCTCTTTCGGCGAATATGCGGCGCCGGCCATCGTACCTTCGGCCGACCAAAAGTCCTGCCGCTTGCGCAAGTGCGAGCGCATCGAGTTCGATTTCCCGGAACCGGATTGAGCACCGGCGTGAGGAGAGGCAAACGACAAACGCCGCGACGGGAGGAATCGTCGCGGCGTCTGCTCCTGGCAGGCGCTGGTGGGGCGTCCGCGCCTGCAAGCGCGTGGCTTCAGATCTTCTTCACCGTGCAGGGGTGGCCAGCTTCCAGCCCGCCCGGATTGGCGTTGGAGATGAAATGCTGCTGTCCGGGGCCGAGCGCCGGCAGCGTGACGACGCCAGAGGAATTGAGGCCGAGCATCTGCCACTTCACCTTTGTACCGGCAGGCACCGTGGATGCGCCGCCATTGCGGATGACGATGTCGTTCGGAAACTCGACCGGCGAACCCTGCGCCTGGCATTTCAGGATCAGGAGCCGGGTAACGCCGATCGAGGGCTTGAGTGTCAGGCTGGTCGAGGGAGCCGCGCGATAGCCGGCCTGGGCAGCCGCGCTCGCTGCGGCGATTGTTGCGAGTGTCGCAAGCGTGACGATGAGCTTGTTCATGGGGCGTCTCCTTGTTTTCTCGTTGACGGCCCGAAAATGGCAAGCGGGCGCTGAACCGGCCCGGAACGGCGCGTTCATTTGCCGTTAACGCTTCCGTTGGCCGGCAAAGGCCGGCATGCGCTGCTGGCAAGCAGGGAATTGTGTACCGGGGAGTTTCGCCGGACCCTGCCGGCGGCTATGCAGGCCGGGTCCGCCCACCACCGGTTTGCTTGTGCTCTATCATTCCCAGCCCTTCCTGCTGCTGTTCCTGCCGGCGTTCCTGGTCGCGCTGTTGGCCACGCGCACACCGGAAGGGCGGCAATGGGTGATCGTCCTCTTCTCGCTTGCGTTCTACGGCCTCGGCGACTTGCGCTTCCTGCCATGGTTGATCGCCTCGGTGGCGCTGAACTGGCTTTGGGTACGCCAACTGGTCATGCGTGGAATTCCCGGCGCGGCGCTCTGCGCGGTTGCCGCCAACCTGGCGCTGATCGGCGTGTTCAAGTATGCCGGCTTCTTCAGCGAGGCGCTCACCGCCTTGACTGGTGCGCAATTTCCGCAGGTTTCGCTGGTGCTGCCGATCGGCATCAGCTTCTTCACCTTCCAGCAGATCGCCTATGTGCTGGACGCCAAGGCAGGGCGGATCGCGCCGGGCGGCTTTCGCGAATACGCCGCATACATCACTTTCTTTCCGCAACTGATCGCCGGGCCGATCGTGCGGCACGACGAACTGGTGCCGCAGTTGCGGCGCATGCCGGATCCTGACCGGATTTGGGAGGCGGCGGGGCGCGGCGGCGTGCTGTTCCTGATCGGGCTGACCAAGAAGGTGGCGATCGCCGACACGCTGGCGCCGCTTGCCGACGCCGCCTTCGGCGCGGCGAATGGCGGCGATCTTTCCTCCGGGACCGCCTGGCTCGGCCTCGCGGCATTCACCTTGCAGATTTACTATGACTTTTCCGGCTACAGCGACATGGCGATCGGGCTCGGATTGATGGCGGGCTACCGGCTGCCGGTGAACTTCGACCGGCCCTATGCCGCGGCTTCGCTGCGCGATTTCTGGAACCGCTGGCACATGACGCTCGGGCGCTTCCTGCGTGACTATCTTTACATCCCGCTCGGCGGCAACCGCCATGGCGGCGCGCGGCAGATGGCCGCGCTC
>CALMYO010000175.1 GCA_937873685.1 uncultured Paracoccaceae bacterium | reverse complement strand
TTCGTGCCGATCACCGTGGTGGCCTACCTGTATCTGGGGCTGACCTACGGCGGGGATCCCTAACCGGTCCAGCTGGTGATTCCCCAACCGCCGCGCAGCCCGCCGGTGACGAGAAGGATCTTGCCTGACATGATTACTCCTGACAGCCTGAAAGGAAAAACTGGTCGAACGGTACGGCAGCCAGGCCGCCTTCGCCAGCGTAAATCGCCGAACCGCGCACGGACCGGCCAAAATCGGCCAGCAGCAACGACGCCGCCGCCGGCTGGTCCGGTGGTGGCAGCAGTCCCGCAGCGCCATCTGCGCCAAGCGCATAGATCACGCCTTCCCACACCATACACGCCTCGATTTCCGCGCCGGTGACGTCGCCTTCGGGGCAATTGTGGGTGACAATAGCGACGGAGCGCGCCGGATCGTCGGTCCAAAGCACCATGCCTTCAACCGGCTGCCGGCCGAGGGTCAGGCGAAATTCGTTCGTGACGGCGAAGCCGGAATCCTGTGTGAGCGGCCTGAACTCGATCGTCGCGCCGGAAGCAGGTTCGGCATAGACCGCGAGCGCCTGCGGACACGCGGCGTGGGCGCCTGCCGCAAATGCAGCGAACGCCATGCTGAATGACAAGTGGAGCCATCCGGGCCGAAGCATCAATTCGCCAGTATCACGATGGCGGCCTGCTGCTCGGCCCGCTCACGCAGCACGATCGTTCCAAGTCCGGTCTCGTGTCCGGCATCGTTGAGCCAGGTGACATGGTTTCCCTATTCGTCGATCGAGGCAGCTTCAACTTGCGCGGGGTCGCGCTCCCGAAAGGAAAAACTGTCGACTTTCGGCGGGATTGACCTGAGGCTGACGACATCCCCAAACCCGTCCTTGCACCGCAGTTCAAGGACGCCGAAGATGACGGGCGCTGCGCTTTCCAGTCGAATGATCTCAGTCATCGATCCTTCCCGGATTGAGGTTCTGGCTTGCGCACATCGGCGCTTCGGGAAACGCCGGACGGCGACGCTCGGCTCACGCTAACATAATGCGTTGCTTCTCGGCAGGCGGCAATCCACGAATGATCCGAAAAGGTTCGGCTCCAATATCCGCAGCGTATTTGCCGAACTGGGCATCGAAAAGCGGCGGGGGATGATCCAAGGGATGCTTCCTGATCGAAACACCCTTGGCGACCGCCGGTATTCGCATGATCGGACCCCGGCGAAATCCGGCTCAATCCGTCCCAGGGTCTGGATCAGTTTCGCTTCGCCCGATTGCCCTGTTGGCCTGCGTCGGTTCGCTTTACAGCCGTGGGCTAAACGGTTTAAATAAACGTTTTGAATGGGGGAGAGGCGCGTTTGGCGCAGAAAATCAAGCTTTCGACCATCGCCGACGCGCTGGAGGTTTCGACCGCGACGGTGTCGCTGGCCTTGCGCGACAGCCCGCTGGTGGCCGACGCCACGCGCAGCCGTATCAAGGACTACGCCCGCGCCATTGGCTACATCTACAATCGCCGTGCGGCCAGCCTGCGCACACGGCGCAGCGGCATCGTCGGCGTCGTGGTGCACGACATCATGAATCCGTTCTATGCGGAAATCCTGCGCGCGATCGAAAGCGAACTCGACCGCTCGCGCCACACCTTCATCCTGTCGAACCACTACGACCAGGTGGAAAAGCAGCGCGATTTCCTCGACACGCTGATGCAGCTTGGCGCCGATGGCGTGATCATGAGCCCGGCGATCGGCACGCCGATCGCCGATATCGAATTTGCGCTCACCAACGGCATGCCCGTGGTGCTGATTGCCCGTTCCGTACAGGGTGCCGAACTGCCTGTGTTTCGCGGCGACGACGCCTATGGCACGGCGCTCGCCACCAACCACCTGATTTCGCTCGGCCATACCCGCATCGCCATGATCGGCGGCACCGACGAAACCTCGACCGGGCGCGACCGCTACCAAGGCTATCTCAACGCCATGCACAAGGCGGGGCTGAAGGCAAAGCCGGAATGGCGGCTGGCCGGGCCGCGCACCAAGGCGGCGGGCTTCGAGATCACCGGCGAGTTCCTGGCGCTGCGTGACCACCCGACCGCCGCCGTGTGCTGGAACGATCTCGTCGCGATCGGGCTGATGAACGGCATTGCCCGCGCCGGGCTTGTCACCGGCGTCGATGTTTCGGTCACCGGATACGACGATCTTGAAGAGGCGGCCATCGCCACACCGGCCTTGACGACGGTTTGGAACGGCCAGCGCGATGTCGGCCAGAAGGCGGCACGAGCGCTGCTCGACCGGCTGAACGGCGGCATGGCTTCGGGCAAGCTGCACCTGATCAAGCCGGAACTGCATGTGCGCCAGTCGACCGGCCGCCCGAAGGAGCGGTGAAGCGCCGCGTGATGCGGCGGGTTGATGGCGAGTGACCACTGTCGCGGCAACTGACGACGATTCGTTAACCTTCGATTAACCGGTGCGGCGCAACGTGGCGGCGAAGGGGTCGTCGTCATGCTCAAACCGTCTTCCGCCATCCTCGTGTTGACATTAATCGCCGCCGCTCTTTCCGCGCGTGCCGGTTCGCAATCCGGCCTGCCGGTCGAACAAGCGGTCGTGCATGGCGCCAGCAGCTTCCATGTAAGCCGGCCCGGCGACAAGGGCTGCACGGTCGAACTTGAGGATACCGGATCGGTGGCAACCGGCCATTGCGCCATGCTCTATCCTGAACTCGCCGGCATTGCCGGATGGGTGGAAACGGGTTCGGGCGCAATCCGCCTGATCGATGCCCAGGGCGCGCGTGTCATCGTGTTCGCCGCGTCCGACGGCCCGGCCTTCGAAGCGGTCGAACCGCGCAATTCGCTGTTGCGTCTGGAACCGGCAATCTGAAAACGGCTGCGTCAGGCTGAATCCGGCCCCGCGGCCTATTCCGCCGCCATGCGCGGCGCATGCCGCACCGCATGCGCGCGCGCCGCATCGCCAAAGGCGCGAAACAGCCTTCCCGACGGCCCGTCGCTCGCCGCCCAGTATTCCGGGTGCCATTGCACGCCGACGGCAAAGCCCGGCGCGCCTTTAACCGAAACGGCCTCGACGGTGCCATCGGCGGCCACAGCCTCGACCTCCAACCCCTCGGCCAACCGGTCGACGGCCTGCCGGTGCAGGGAATTGACGTCGATCGCCACACTTTCCATGATGCGGGCGAGACAGGTTCCGGGCTTGATGCGCACGTCGTGACGGATCGCGAAACGCTCTTCCTGCCGGTCCGAGACCGGCGCGCGGTGGTCGTTGCGCCCGGCCATCGCCTGGATCTCGGTCGCCAACGTGCCGCCCAGCGCGACGTTCAGCTCCTGCATGCCGCGGCAGATCGCCAGCACCGGCACGCCGCGTTGCAGCGCCTTTTCGATCAGCGGGATCGATGTGGCGTCACGCTGTGGATCGTAGGGCTCGTGGTCGGGCGTCGGCTCGGCGCCGAATAAGGCGGGATGCACGTTGGAGCGCGAGCCGGTGGCCAGCACGCCGTCCACCCGGTCGAGAACCGCATCGAAATCGATGCGATCGCCGAAGGCGGGGACGATCAGCGGCGTGACCCCGGCAACCGCGACCGCGGCCTCGAGATAGGTCGAGGGCGCTGCGTGCCAAGTATAATTTTCGAAGGATCTTGTATCCGCGGTGACTGCGACGATCGGATGGTGCACGGTCTGCTCCGGCATGGTGGCCTGTTGGGCGATTCATAAACGTTATCGCCGCAAACACAATTGGAAGCGGACGCCCGCACGCACGTTGCGGAAACCCGGCAAAACGATCGTCGCGACAGGCCACCTTCGCGGCGCTACTGACTGGACAGGCAAGGGAAAAACCGTATGGTGCGGCCAGGGAGCCGGCCTTGAGGGGCTTTTCCGCGCGGGGGACCCTGTTCAGCCACTCTCGGGGGGTTCCCTCAGGGGCCGGTCGTCCCTTCATCAAAAAAGCCGCCGTAGCGGGCGCTGGCGCCGCTGCGGCGACCGCGCTGGCCGCGCCGGCCATCGCCCAGTCGATGCCGAAAATCAGCTGGCGCCTGACCTCGTCGTTCCCGAAGGCGCTCGACACGATCTATGGCGCCGCCGAAACCTTCGCCAAGTTTGTCGGCGAAGCAACCGACGGCAACTTCCAGGTCCAGGTTTTTGCCGCCGGCGAAATCGTCCCGGGCCTCGAAGCCGCGACCGCGGCCGGCGACGGCACCGTGGAAATGGCGCACACGGCGTCCTACTACTACTGGGGCAAGGATCCGACCTACGCATTCGGTACCGCCATCCCCTTCGGCCTCAACTTCCGCCAGCAGAACGCCTGGTTCTACTACGGCGGCGGCCAGGAACTGATGAACGAGTTCTACGCCACGCAGGGCCTGATCGGTTTTCCGTGCGGCAACACCGGCGTCCAGATGGGCGGCTGGTTCCGCAAGGAAATCAACACCGTTGAGGACCTCAACGGCCTGAAGATGCGCATCGGCGGCATGGGCGGCAAGATCATCGCCAAGCTCGGCGTCGTGCCGCAGCAGATCGCCGGCGGCGACATCTATCCGGCTCTGGAAAAGGGCACGATCGACGCCACCGAATGGGTCGGCCCGTATGACGACGAGAAGCTCGGCTTCAACAAGGTCGCCAAGTACTACTACTATCCCGGCTGGTGGGAAGGCGGCCCGGTGCTGCACACCATGGTCAACCTCGCCAAGTACAACGAGCTTCCGGCGGCCTACAAGGCGATCATCGACGTCGCCTGCCGCGCGGCCAACTCCGACATGATGGCGAACTACGATTCCAAGAACCCGGCGGCGCTGAAGCGTCTGGTCGGCGCCGGCGCGGAACTGCGTCCGTTCAGCCAGCAGATCCTCGAAGCCTCCTACGAGGCTGCGAAGCAGACCTACGCGGAGATCTCGGCGGAAAACGCCTTCTTCAAGAAGGTCTACGACCAGCAGCTGGAGTTCAAGAAGGACGCCTATCTGTGGGCGCAGATCGGCGAATACAACTTCGACACCTTCATGATGATTCAGCAGCGCGCCGGCAAGCTCTGAGCGCCAACGACGGCATCATCCTCCAACTATCACCCCGGGCGGCATCCGCCCGGGGTTTTTCGTGTTCGCATTCTGGTGGGAAAACATCGCCGCAACCCGGACATGACCTTGCCGGGTCCCGGTTTTACCGCCTGCCGGCCAGACGCATCGCAGCGCCTTGCCGCCTTATTCGATCTTCGGTGGCTGGTTGAGATCGATCTTGGGCGGCTGGTTGAGATCGATCGCGGGTGGCTGCGTCAGATCCGGCGCGGGATTGGTTGCGGCCTCGCCGTTTCCACTGCCTCCCAGACCGGGCGGCGGGCCGTCGAGATTGAGTGCGCCGGGCAATTGCAGCCCCGGCGATCCGCCGGGTTGTGCGCCTTGCCCGCCTTCGCCGCCGTTCAGGTTGAGCCCCGGAAGGCCGAGGCCGGGCGCCTGGCTACCGCCAAGCGGCGGTAAGGTGATCTCGACATCGCCCGCCGGCTTCACGTCGCCCTTGTAGCGCAAAACCATTTGCGGATACGCGATGACGACGAGGATCGCCAGGAACTGGATGACGATATAGGGCACAGCGCCCTTGTATATGTCGGTGGTGCGGACCGCCGGCATCATCCGGCCCGATACTGTGTCGCGCCACTCGGAGGCCGGCGCGATCGAGCGCAGGTAGAACAGCGCAAACCCGAAGGGCGGGGTGAGGAACGAGGTTTGCAGGTTGATGCCGAGGATGATGCCGAACCAGATCAGGTCGATGCCGAGCTTGTCGGCCACCGGCGCCAGCAGCGGCACCAGGATGAAGGCGATCTCGAAGAAATCGAGGAAGCAGCCGAGAATGAAGACGATGATGGTGACGACGATCAGGAAACCGTATTCGTCGCCCGGGATCTGCAGCAGCAACTCCTCGATCCAGCGCGCGCCTTCGATGCCGTAGAAGGTCAGGCCGAACACGCGGGCGCCGATGAGGATGAACATCACGAAGCAGGACAGCTTCAGCGTGGCGTCCAGCGCCTGCTTCAGCGTCGCCATGTCAAGGCGCTTCTTCATCAGGGCAAGCGCCAGTGCGCCGGTCGCGCCCATGGCGCCGCCTTCGGTAGGCGTGGCAATGCCGAGGAAGATGGTGCCAAGCACGAGGAAGATCAGCGC